>DAHXNO010000184.1 GCA_027365345.1 Granulicella sp. | reverse complement strand
AACAGCCCTCCGGCCACATTGGCCATCAAACCGGCCCGCAGCACGCGCCGTCTCTGCTCCGCCGTCCTGCATCGACCCAACAGATACAGCGTGGAAGGGACCATCACCAGCAGCCCCAGCCAGGCGATCTGCCGCGCCGTTCCAAACAGGGCATTCGTCACCACGGCGAACCATAACCATCCGATCACGGCGCCGTCCGTGGCAGCCTGCAGGGCGCGCAGGCAGCCGTACAGACACACCACCATGGCAAACAGCCCGAACATGTCGCTCATATAGGTCACGGAGAGCTGTAGGTACAGCGGGGAAGCTGCCACGGCCAGGGTGCACACCGTCGCGTTGCCCTCGCTCAGCCCGGCCAGCGCCAGCGCGCGCTGCAGCAGCCCGGCCGTCACCGTGGCCACCAGCAAGGCGCTCATGCGCGCCGTGGTAAAGCCAAAGCCAAACACCTTGATAAAGGCCGCGCCCAGGTAAAG
The DNA here is from genome assembly GCA_027365345.1 of Granulicella sp. Taxonomy (GTDB): domain Bacteria; phylum Acidobacteriota; class Terriglobia; order Terriglobales; family Acidobacteriaceae; genus Granulicella. Next base: position 39,699 of record DAHXNO010000184.1, on the reverse strand, counting down.
CTGCCAGCCCAGCATCGGCGTGGTGTTGCCGTTGTAGACCAGATGGCCCGTCTCTGCCAGCCGCTGCGCAATGCGGATGTAAAGCCCGTCGTCCGCGATGCCCGTCTCGGCGAACGGATGGCTCAGCAGCGCGCATAGCAGCACCGCCGCGGCGCAGAATACAGCTTGAAGACGGAACCTGCGAACCAGTTGCAACGCGCCTCCGGATTGGGTTCTTCACTGCGTCCTTCCCGCATTCCAAATGCAGGAGTGCGACCTCAGCGGCAAGGATTGCCTCAGAGTACCAGACCACAGCCACCGGCTATACTGTCCCCAATCCTTCACAACGGGATGCCCGCCCTTGCCTGAAACGCCACTCACCGCCGTCCGCCGCGGACGCTGGCCCCGTCAAACCGCACATCGGCTGTAGTTCTGCGCTCCACGCTCGGCCGAAGCCCCAGCGCCCTTCCATCCCTTACCATCCTTATAAATACGCGAACCGCAGCGGCAACAACATCTCACCGGTCAGGAAATCATCGTGAACCAGCTCCGCTTGATCACCCCGGTCTATAACGACTGGACGTCCTTCGCAATGCTCCTGCGGGAACTCGACAAGGTCGCCGCCTCGTTGCCGCTGCAGATCTTCGTGAGCGCCATCGACGACGGCTCCGAGGAGGCCGTCTCACTCGTTGCCGGCCAGTTGGCCGGGCTCCAGCACATCGTCGGAGCGGAGGTCGTTTCGCTAGCCGTCAACGTCGGTCACCAGCGCGCCATTGCCATCGGACTCTGCGCCGCCGCGCAGGATCACGACTTCGATGCCGTCCTCATCATGGATGCCGATGGTGAGGCCCCCCCCACGCGATTGCGGAACTCATCCAGGGCACAGCGGAGCGCAAAGACTTCTGCGTCGTCGCTCAACGAGCCAAGCGGCTGGAGACGGCCTCCTTCAAACTGTTCTATCTGCTCTACAAAGGGTTCTTCAAGCTAGCTACCGGCCACGCCATCAGCTTCGGAAATTTCTGCCTGATCTCTCGTAGCTACGTCGATCGCCTCGTCATGATCTCTGACCTGTGGAACAACCTGCCCGCGGCCATCCTGCGCTCTCGGCTTCCGCTCAACTATGTACCCATTCACCGCGGGCGCCGCTATGCCGGCAGGTCCAAAATGAACTTCACCTCCCTCATCGTCCATGGCCTCAGCGGGATCTCGGTATACGCTGACACCATCTTTGTCAGGCTCCTCACCCTCTCTGTCCTTCTCACCATCGCAAGCGTGGTGCTTGTTAGCGGACTGCTTGCCGTACGCATCTTCTCCCCCAGCCACGCCACCCCCGGCTGGACCACCACCATCGCCTTTGGACTCACCATCATCATCTTGCAAGTCCTCTTCACCGCGCTCTCGTCGATCCTGATGTTGCTCAACAGCAGGGTGCAGCGTCTCGTGCTACCCAGGCTGGACTGTCTGCCCTATATTCGCGATCGCCGGCTCTTGTTCGGCCATCGGCTTCCGACTCTCTTACAGCGGCTTGCGCCAGACGCCGACAATTGACTTCCCCAACCTCTGCATCAACATCGGGTCCACGAACCTGGAAACAGGAATCATCCAGCGATCCCACATCTGCAACTGCTCCGCCGTCGGCATCGATTGCCGCAGAAACAGCCGATTCACTGAGGACGCTGCGATACCCACTGCATCCAGATAGAAGATTCTCTCGATCCTCAACCCAGGCGGGGAGACCTTCCGCAGGGAGCTCCGGCTATACCGCCGAAAATGGCCGATGGCCGCGTCAAACGGCGTGTACAGCCACTGGTGGGCGGGCGAAAGGACAATCAGGCACCCGCCCGGCCGAAGCCTCTGCGACGCACCGGAGAGCTCCCCCGTATCGTCCTCAATATGCTCCAGAACATCGATGTAAACAATGGTGTCAAACCTGTCGCCTGCCGTCTCGAAGGGCAACGCTCGGATCCCCCAGAACAGCGATCCGCAATCCTTTCAACCCTTTAAGGCTATCGGGGCAGCTCCACGGGGCGGCCCCAGGGGGACTGCACCGCGATCAAGCAGGCTCGATTCCGCTCGATGCGTCACCCCGAACCACTGCGCCAGAGATGGGCCGCGCACCGCTTCGTGAAGCGAGCCAGGCTGGGCTATGGGACGGGTGCCGCGCAGGACCGCCCGAGCTGCCGCGACCGCTGTGGTCCGGTCCAGATCACGGCCTCGACCGAGGTAGAAAGCGGACCACATACAGGGTGCCTCGCGGTCTCGCCAGCCAGCGTGAATAGTGCACCGGCGCGAACGGCGCCTCGCCATAGCATTGTGTGGGATCGAAGGCCACTGCGTAGATTGGGCGGATGGAGGGCGTGCGGTCCAGGCCCCACGCGCCGCACGACCCCGCGGGGAGGGGACGAACGGGAACGAACGCATCAGCGGGCACCTCGATGTGTTTATCGTTGATATGATTCGAGTGCCGCAACTCGACCAGCAGATTGTACTCCCAGCCATAATCGACAGAAGTGTCTGGAACGCCGTGGGCGCGCAACTCCGCGGCTAGCCTCACTCGGGCGCGGTATAGCGAGAACATGTTGTGAACCATTACGATGCCGTAGATCGCCGTCATTGCCACCAGCACCAGAGCTACCCCTGGCATTCGGGTCCGAACTTTGTCCTGATAGATTCTGACCAGCCACGGCAGCGCAACGGCCAATGGCTCCAACAGATAGCGGTCACTGATGCCGTACTGCGAACTGCCCCGCGGAAGCAGAATCAGAGCATAGGCGATGGCGAAGGGAGCAACAAGTGTGGCGAGCTGCCGCAGCGGGAGCTCGCTGCGGTCGCCACCTGCGGACGCCCCCTCACCCGGGCGGGCGAGAGCTACGAGGAAGCCGAGTAGCCCGCCAACCGAGGCGATAGTTAAAGCCAGCCTCGCGGCCCGGTTGAGGAACACAGGCGGGCTCCCGTGCCCCATCAGCGCCAGGTATCCGTCATATTTGGTGACCCAGTCCCAGATACAAGGGTCCAGCAGCGGGCGTATGTCACCATGTCCCAGCCGCAGGACGGCCAGAACCAGACCTAGGGCGAGGGAGGCCAACAAGGCAACCCTGACGGTCAGGCGAACGTCTCTCCGCAACTCCGGCGGGAAGAGGAGCATCAACGCAAGCAGAAGAAAGGGAACCTCCCAAGAGGCGTGAAAGAGCTGCGAGATTGCACGGAATTCGCCCCCCCTTTGCACGATAAGGTGTTCAGGAATCGAGTAGGGCTGACGCTTGAGCCACTGCATGCAGGCGAAGATAAAGACCGCTCCGGCCGTCGTAGCCGCCCCGCCGGCCCACAGGACCCTCCGGCCTGTTCTCCACGCCCCACGTTGGCCCAGCACGTACAGCGCCGACGGGACCATCACCAGAACACCCAGCCATGCAATCTGGCGTGCGGTCCCTAGCACACCATTGGTCGCCACGGCGAAGCTCAGCCATGCGATCGCAGCCCGCTCCGTTGATGCCTGCAAGGCTCGCAGACAGCCGTAGAGGCAGACCACCACGGCGAACAGGCCGAAGATGTCATTCATGTAGGTGGCTGAAAGCATCAGGTACAGCGGAGAGAGCGCCAGGGCCAGCGTCCCCAGCGTCGCGTTGCGCTCATTCACGCTGGCGCGGACCAGCGTGCGCTGCAATAGCCACGCCGTCGCCGCAGCCACCAGCAGGGTGCTCATCCGTACCGTGGTAAAGGAGTATCCGAAGAGCTTGATAAACGCAGCACCCAGATAAAGCTGCCAGCCTAGCATGGCCGTGGCCCATCCGTTGTAAGCGATGTGGCCGGTGTTGGCCAAATGCCGCGCCATCAAAATGTACGGGCCGTCGTCACAGATGCCCATGTTGGCGTAGGGGCGCGCAATCAGTTCACAGAACACTACGGCCAGGGCGCAGAACAGGGCTGGAAGACGGAACCTGCGAGCGAGACGCAAAGAGCCTCCGAGGCGATTATTTTGGTACTCGTCGAACCCTGCGAGCGTCGAGCGCACAGGCTCAGGTAAGGCTCGGCTTCAGAGTAGCAGAGCGCGCGTTACTTCTTCTTCTGCGGCAGATAGCGGACAACGTACAGCGTACCCGGCGTAAGGAACGGCCATCGGGTGTAGTGCACTGGCGCAAACGGAGCCAGGCCATAGCATGCATCGGGATCGAACGACACACCGTAGATGGGCCGGATATGCGGCGTATAGTCGCCCCAGAACATGGGGCACGTGCCTTCGGGTAGGGGAGGCGCGGGAGTGTAGGCATCCGCGGGCAGCTCGATATGGGGTTGGTTCACATAGCCGGAGTGCCGGATCTCCACCAGGATGTTGCGCTCCCACCCGCCATTGACAGAGGCGTCGGGAATGCCACGGGCCACGAACTCGCCGGCCAGCGCCACGCGTGCGCGATAAAGCGAAAACATGTTATGGACCGTCACAACGCTATACATCGCCGTCAAACCCACCATGAGGACACTCACCGTCGGCAGCCGCGCCTGAACACGCTCCTGGTAATACCGGACGATGCACGGCAGCGCCACCGCTAGCAGCTCTAGCAGGTATCGATCGAAGAGCCCGCCTGCGAGCGCCACCAACGAGGCGGCCCGGGGGGCCAGAAGCAGCGTATATGCAACCGCGAAGGGAGCAAGCAGGACGCCGAGATCTCTCCACGGCAGAGGCGGCGTGGCCTCCGTCCCAGGTCGGATCGGGCCGGGATCGAGCAGCGAGGCGATAAGGCCGAGTAGCCCGCCCAGGGAGAGAGCTGTGAGCACCAAACGAGCGTCGGCGTGGAGAAAGACCGGAGGAGTCCCAGTAAGCACCATGGTCCCAAATCCGCCATATTTGGAGACCCAATCCCCCAGGGCCGGCTCCAGCATGGGGCGGGCGCCAGCACGCGTCACATGGAGGACCAGCAGGATCAGAGCGCAGGCCGCCAGGCCCACGGAGCCGACACCGAAGGAGCGGCGAGGACTCTTGCGCAATTCGGGAAGGAAGAGCGCCACAATCGGGAGCAGCAGGAAGGGGAGATCCAGGAAGCCATGGAAGGACCTGGAGAGAAGGTTGAGCGCCGTGCCACCATGCACGGCCAGGTGTTCGGGGATGGAGTAGGGCTGGCGCGCAAACCACTGCATGCAGGCGAAGATGAAGAGCGCTCCGGCCGCCGTAACAACTCCGCCCGCCCACAGGACCCTCCGGCCTGTTCTCCACGCCCCACGTCGGCCCAGCACGTACAGCGCGGAGGGGACCATCACCAGAATGCCCAGCCAGGCAATCTGCCTGGCGGTGCCAAAAACAGCATTGGTCACCACGGCGAAGCACAGCCATGTGACCGTAGCCCGCTCCGTTGATTCCTGCAAGGCTCGCAGACAGCCGAACAGGCAGACCACCACGGCGAACAGGCCGAATATGTCATTCATGTAGGTGGCTGAAAGCGCCAGGTACAGCGGCGAGAGCACAAAGGCCAGCGTGCCCAGCGTCGCATTGCGCTCCGTAGCCCCCGCCAGCACCATCGTCCGCTGCAGCAGCCACGCCATCACTACGGCCACCAGCAGCGTGCTCATGCGCACGCTGGCAAAGGAAAACCCGAACACCTTGATAAACGCCGCGCCCAGATAGAGCTGCCACCCCAGCATGGCCGTGGCCCATCCGTTGTAGACGACATGGCCGGCGTTCGCCAAATGCCGCGCCATCAAAATGTACGGGCCATCATCACAGACGCCCATGTTTGCGTAGGGGCGCGCAATCAGCTCACAGAACAGCACGGCCAGGGCGCAAAGGAGAGCCGGAAAACGGAACCTGCGGACCAGTTGCAAGGAGCCTCCGATGCGATCTTGTTGGTACTCGTCAAATCCTGCAAGCGTCGAGCGCGCAGGCTCAGGTCAGGTTTGGCTTCAGAGCAGCAGAGCGCGCGTTACCTCTTCTTCTGCGGCAGATAGCGGACAACGTACAGCGTTCCGGGGTCGCGGTAGGGCCAGCGCGAGTAGTGTATCGGAGCAAAAGAAGCCTCGCCGTAGCAGGCGTTGGGGTCAAACGAGACCCCGTAGAGAGGACGGATGTGCGGCGTATAGTCGTGCCAGAACATCTTGCAGGAGCCGGCGGGCAGCGGAGGCGCGGGCACGTAGGCATCGGCCGGATTCTCAATCAGGTCCACGTTCAGATGGTTGGCGTGCCGGAGCTCAGTCCCAAAGTTGTACTCAAACCCGTAGTCCACCGCGGTATCGGGGACCCCGCCGGCGCGGACCTCGTCGGCGAGCGCCAGGCGCGCTCGATACAGCGTAAACATGTTGTGAGTGCAGGCCATGCCGTAAACGGCCATGATTGCGACCAGGAGAATCATGGCGCGCGGAAGACGCGGCGAGATTCTCTCCTGATAGAACCGCGCCGCCAAAATCAGAGCCGCCACCAGAACCTCCAGCAGGTATCTGTCGTAGATGCCGAAAGATTTTGACGCGGCTCGCGGAACCAGTAGCAGCGTGTACACCACGACGAAGGGCCCAAGCAGGATGCCGAGCTCACGCCAGGTCACTTCTGCCGGCGATACCGCACCCTCCGCCCCACGCCGGACCGAGGAGAGCAGACAGACCACCAGGCCGAGCAGCCCACCCAGAGAAAGAAATGTCACCACCTCCTGCATCCACGGGTACAGGAAAACCGGCGGCACGCCCTGGAGGCTGACCCCCTCATGGATCCCGTGGATCCCCACCCAGTTGCCTAAGTTCCGATGGGTGGGCTCCAAAAGCGTGGTTGTGGAGTAACCGGGCCGATGAAGGGCGAAAAACACCAGCAGAGCGTAACCCAGGGACGCCACCACCGCAAACGCCAGAACGCGGCCTCTGGCCCTCCAGATTCGGGGAAGGAACAAAGCGAAAACAGGGAGCAGCAGGAAAGGGGCATCCAGGAAGAATTGCGCGAGATTCTTGAGGGTCTGTGCGGCGGGAAAGGCGTTCGGGATCAGATGCTCCGGCATGGTGTATGGTTGGTGGCTGAACCAACGCATGCACGCGAAGATAAACAGCGCGCCCGCCGCCGCCGCCGCCCCGCCGGCGAACAGGACCCGCCGCCGTGTGCGCCACGCCCCACGCCAGCCCAGCAGATACAACGTCGAAGGCAGCATCACCAGGATCCCCAGCCACGCAATCTGCCGCGTGGTGCCAAAGACTGCATTCGTCGCCACGGCGAAGCACAGCCATGCGATGACCGCGCCATCCGTCGCGGCCTCCAGAGCGCGCAGGCATCCATAGAGACAGATCACCACCGCAAACAGGCCGAAGATGTCCGTCAAGTAGGTCACCGAGAGCATCAGGTAAAGCGGTGACAGAACGAGCGCCAGCGTGCCCAGCACCGCGTTGCGCTCGCGAATGCCCGCCTGGACCAGCGTGCGCTGCAACAACCAGGCCGTCACCACGGCCACCAGCAGGGTGCTCATACGTACCGTGGTGAAGGAGAAGCCGAAGAGCTTGATAAAGGCCGCGCCCAGGTAAAGCTGGAAGCCCAGCATGGGGGAGGCCCAGCCGTCGTACGCAATATGGCCGGAGCCGGCCAGATGCCGCGCCATCAGAATGTAGGGGCCGTCGTCACTGATGCCCATCTCGGCGTAGGGGCGGCTGATCAGCTCACAGAGCAGAACGGCCAGGGCGCAGAACAGGGCTGGAAGACGGAACCTGCGAGCGAGTTGCAAAGAGCCTCCGAGGCGATTTTTGTCCGTGCTCATGGAACGCTGCAATCTTCGAGCGTGTCGATTCAGGCAAGATTGGCTTCAGAGTAGCAGAACGCGGATCTGCGTCACTCCCTCCCCGGCGGCCGGTAGCGGACCACGTACAACGAGCCCGGGGACGCCAGCCACCGGGAGTAATGTACCGGGGCAAACGGAGCAGGGCCGTAACAGGCGTTGGGGTCGAAGGAGACGCCATAGACCGCGCGAACGTGCGGCGTACGGTCCCAGAGGCCAGTGGTACAAAGGCCGCCGGGAGCCTGCGGCACAGGCGTGTAGGCATTCGCCGGAACCTCAACGCGGGGGTCGTTCAGATGGTCCGAGTGTCGGAGCTCGACCGCGAAGTTGTACTCCCAGCCGTTATCGACGGCTGTGTCGGGCACGCCGCTGGCGCGGACCTCAGCCGCCAGGGCCACCCTTGCGCGATAGAAGGAAAACATATTGTGGACCACCGCAATGCTGTAGATCGCCGTGATCCACACCATCAGAACAGCGGCTAGCGGCAGCCGCGTCTGCACTCGCTCCTGGTAGTAGCGGACAACGCACGGTAGCGCAATGACCAACAACTCCAGCAGGTACCGGTCATAGATCCCATCCCTCGTGGCGGCTCGCGGGATCAGCAGCGCGGAATAGGCGGCCGCGAAGGGAGCAAGAAGGATGCCAAGCTCCCTCCACGGCAGCGTTTGCGGGCCCTCCGCCCGGGGCACCGCCGCGGGCGGACCCAGGAGCGAGACGACGAGGCCAAGCAGGCCGCCCAGAGAAGCAGCCGTAAGCACCACACGTGTCCCCACTCCCAGAAACACCGGGGGCGTGCCTCCCAGGCTGCCATCCTCGAACACGTCATATCTGCTCACCCAATTCCGCATGGTTGGCTCTAACAATGGGCGATCCTGGGCGTGCAGAAGATGAAGCGTCAGCACGAGGCCGACGCAAGCCAGTGCAGCCACAGAGGCGACTCGGATGGCGCGGTGAAGGTCCTTGCGCAACCTGGGCAGAAAAAGAGCCACAACCGGAAGCAGCAGAAAGGGGATTTCCAGGGCCGCATGGAAGAACGCTGCAAGGACATTGAGCCCGCTCCCCCCCCGTACAGTCAGGTGCTCTGGGACGGAGTAGGGCTGGCGCGTAAACCACTGCATGCAGGCGAAGAGAAACAGTGCGCCGGCAAGCGCAGCCGCCCCGCCTGCGAACAGAACCTTCTCACGGCTGCGCCAAGCCCCGCGCCGGCTCAGCACATACAGCGCGGAGGGAACCATCACCAGATTGCCCAGCCAGGCAATCTGGCGCGCCGTGCCCAGGACGGCGTTCGTCGCCACGGCGAAGCACAGCCATGCAATCGTGGCGCGATCCGTGGAAGCGCGCAGGGCGCGCAGGCAGCCGTACAGGCAAATCACCACCGCGAACAGGCCGAAGATGTCGGTCATATAGGTCACGGAGAGCATCAGGTAAAGCGGCGAGAGCACCAGGGCCAGCGTGCCCAGCGTGGCATTGCGCTCGCTGACGCCTGCCAGCGCCAGCGTCCGCTGCAACAACCACGCCATCGCCACGGCCACCAGAAGGGTGCTCATGCGCACGGCAGTCAGCGAAAAGCCAAACAGCTTGATAAACGCAGCACCCAGGTAAAGCTGCCAGCCCAGCATCGGCGTCTCCACGCCGTTGTACAGGATGTGGCCGGTCACCGCGAGCCGTTGCGCGCTGTGGATGTAGGTCCAATCGTCGCAGATGCCCATACCGGCATAAGGGCGGCTCACCAGCTCGCAAAACAGCACAGCCAGGGAGCAGAACAGGGCTGGAATACGGAACCTGCGGACGAGTTGCAAACAACCTCCGATGAGAGTCTTCGTTGGCGCTCGTGGAACTCCGCAAGGTTCGAGCGCGTGGCCTCAGGCAAGATTCGATTTCAGAGTAGCAGACCGCGGATTGCGTGCTACCTCGTCGGCGGCACAAAGCGAACCACGTACAAGGTGCCAGGGGACGCGAGCCAGCGCGAGTAGCGCACCGGGGCAAACGGAGCCTCGCCACGGCAAGCTCTGGGGTCAAAGGAGACGCCAAACAGCGGGTGAATGTGCGGAGTCAAGCTGTTCGAATAAATATTGCAGCTACCGGGGGGGGAGCGGAGGCACGGGAGCATAGCCATTCGCCGGAAACTCAATATGCGGATCGTTCAGATGGCTCGAGTGCCGCAGCTCCACCGCAAAGTTGTACTCCCAGCCATTGTTGACGGAGGTGTCTGGAACGCCGCTGGCACGGATCTCAGCCGCCAGCACCAAACGTGCCCGGCTGTAGGAAAACATATTGTGAACCAACGCGACGCCGTAGATCGCGGTAAGGCAGACCATCCCAACTGCGGCCGGCGGCAGCCGCTCCTGAACCCGCTCCTGGTACCAGCGCACCACGCAGAGCAGCATCACCACCAGCAACTCAAGCAAGTACCGGTCGAAGATTCCTTCCTTCGTGGCGGCCCGCGGGATCAGCAGCAGAGAATAAGCGGCCGTGAAGGGAGCAAGAAGGATGCCAAGCTCCCTCCAGGACAGCGCTCGCGGGCCCTCCGTCTCGGGCAAGTCAGCGCGCGGACCCAGGAGCGAGACGACAAGGCCAAGCAGGCCGCCCAGAGAGGCAATCGTCAGCACCACCCGCGTCCCCACTCCCAGAAAAATTGGCGGCGAGCCCCCCATGCCGGTATCTACGAAAACATCATATTTGCTGATCCAATCCCCCCAGGCCCCCATGGTCGGCTCCAGCACGGGCTTGGCCTCAGCGTGCGTAACGTGCAGAATCAGCAGGATCAGACCGCAGGCTACGGAAGCCAATGCCCCCGTCCTGAAGGTGCGGCGCAGGTCCCTGCCCAACTCGGGAAGGAAGAGGATCACAATCGGGAGCAGCAGAAAGGGCAGTCCAAGGGAGGCATGGAAGAACCGCGAAAGAGCGTAAAACCCATTCTCGCCAGGCTTCACAAGGTGCTCCGGGATGGAGTAGGGCTGGCGGGCAAACCACTGCATACAGGCGAAGAGAAACAGCGCGCCCGCCGCCGTAGCCGCCGCACCCGCCCACAGAACCTTCCGGCTCTTACGCCATCCCTTGCGGGAGCCCAGCACATACAGCGCGGAGGGAACCATCACCAGAAGGCCCAGCCAGGCAATCTGCCGCGCGCTGCCAAAGATCGCGTTCGTCGCCACGGCGAAGCATAGCCATGCGATCGTAGCTCGCTCCGTCGCTGCCTGCAAAGCGCGCAGACAGCCGTACACGCACATCACCACCGCAAACAGGCCAAACATGTCGCTCATATACGTCACGGAGAGCGCCAGGAACAACGGAGAGAGCATCAGCCCCAGCGTGCCCAGCGTGGCGTTGCGCTCGTTGATGCCCGCCAGCGCCAGCGTGCGCTGCAGCAGCCATGCCATCGCCATAGCCACCAGCAGAGTGCTCATGCGCACGCTGGCAAAGGAGTATCCAAACAGCTTGATGAAGGCTGCGCCCAGGTAAAGCTGCCAGCCCAGCATGGCTGTAGCCCATCCGTTATAGGCGATATGGCCGGTGTTGGCTAAATGCCGCGCCATCAAAGCGTACGGGCATTCGTCGTCAATGCCCATGTCGGCATATGGGCGGCTTGCCAGCGCGCACAGGAGCACAGCCATGGAGCAAAACAGGGCTGGAAGATGGAACCTGCGGACCAGTTGCAAACAGCCTCCGACGCGAGTCTTCGTTGGCGCTCGTGGAACTCCGCAATCGTCGAGCGTGTAGCTTCAGGCAAGCTTCCGTCCAGACTAGCAGAGCGCGGATCTGGGTCACCTCTTCACCGGCGGCAGAGAACGAACCACGTACAACGTGCCTGGCCGGGATGCCAGCCAGCGGGAGTAGTGCACCGGCGCGAACGGCGCAGGGCCGTAGCAGGCGCCGGGATCGAACGCGACGCGGAAGACGGGCCGGACGTCAGGGGCGCGATCCCCCAGAACAGAGGCGCAAAGGCTCCCGGCAGCCCGTGGCACGGGCGTGTAGGCGTTCGCCGGAACCGCAATACGGGGATCGTTGATATGGCTGGAGTGCCGAAGTTCCACCGCGAAGTTGTACTCCCAGCCATTGTCCACGGAGGTGTCCGGCACCCCGCCGGCGCGGATCTCAGCGGCCAGCGCCACCCGCGCGCGATAGAACGAAAACATATTGTGGACCACCACGATGCTGTAGATAGCCGTGACGCTGACCATCCAGACAGCGGCTGGCGGCAGCCGCGCCTGCACTCGCTCCTGGTAGTAGCGGACGACGCACGGTAGCGCAATGACCAACAACTCCAGCAGGTACCGGTCGTAGAGCACGCTCACCAGGGCGACCGTCTCGGCCGATCGCGGGATCAGCAGCAACGCATAAGCCACTGCGAAGGGAGCAACAAGCGTGCCCAACTCCCCCCATGGCAGCGCTTGTGCGCCCTCCCTCTCAGGCAGGATCGGGCGCGGAGAAGCAAGCGAAACAATCAGTCCAAGCAACCCACCCAGCGAGGCAATCGTCAGCACGACGCGTACGCCGTCATGGAGAAAAATAGGAGGATCTCCCGCAATCCAGGCCCCGGCGAATCCACCATAAATGGTCACCCAATCCCTCATCGTTGGCTCTAGCACAGGACGGTCCTGACCGCGCGTCACGTAAAGGACCACTACAACCAGGACGCAGATCCCGAAGACGACAGCGGCCACCCTCGCAGAACGGCGAAGGTCCTTGCGCAGCCCAGGGACGAACAGCACCAGAACCGGGAGCAGCAGAAAGGGAAACTCCAGGAAAATATGGAAAAACGTTGCAAGAACGTTCAGCCCGCTCCCGCCGTGTAAACTCAGGTGCTCGGGGACGGAGTAGGGCTGGCGCGCAAACCACTGCATGCAGGCGAAGAGAAACAGCGCACCCGCCGCCGTCGCGGCGCCGCCGGCCCACAGAACAACCTTCGCTTTACGCCATGCTCCACGCCGGCCCAGCACATACAGCGCGGAGGGAACCATCACCAGGATGCCCAGCCAGGCAATCTGGCGTGCCGTGCCTAGGACGGCGTTCGTCGCCACGGCGAAGCACAGCCATGCAATCGTGGCGCGATCCGTCGCTGCCTGCAGAGCGCGTAGGCAGCCATACAGGCAGATCACCACGGCAAACAAGCCGAAGATGTCGTTCATGTACGTGGCTGCCAGGGTTAGATAAAGCGGAGAAAGCACAAAGGCCAGCGTGCCCAGCGTCGCATTGCGTTCGTGGATGCCCGCCAGCGCCAGCGTGCGCTGCAGCAGCCAGGCCATCGCCATAGCCACCAGCAGAGTGCTCATGCGCACGCTGGTAAGGGAGTATCCAAACAGCTTGATGAAGGTTGCGCCCACGTAAAGCTGCCAGCCCAGCATGGCCGTGGCCCACCCGTCGTAGACGACATGGCCGGTGTTGGCCAAATGACGCGCCATCAAAGCGTAGGGACCGTCGTCGCAGACGCCCATCTCCGCGTAGGGACGGCTCAGGAACTCGCACGCCAGCACAGCCAGGGAGCAGAACAGGGCTGGAATACGGAACCTGCGGATAAGTTGCAAACAGCCTCCGACGTGAGTCTTCGTTGGCGCTCGTGGAACTCCGCAAGGTTCGAGCGCGTGGCCTCAGGCAAAATCTGGATTCAGACTAGCAGAGCGCGGATCCGGGTCACTCCTTCGCCGGCGGCAGGTACTTCACTACGTACAACGTCCCAGGGCTGCGGTAGGGCCAGCGCGAGTAGCGCACCGGGGCAAACGGAGCCTCGCCGTAGCAGGCGTTAGGGTCAAACGAAACACCATAGAGCGGATGAATCTCCCGGAAGCCCTCATACCCGTGCATGGGGCAGGCGTCCGCCGCAGGCGGACTCACCGGAATGTACGCGTGCATCGGCGTTACGATGTGCGGGTCATTCACATAACCCGCTCTCTCAATCTCCACCGAGGAGTTATACTCCCACCCGTTATCCACCTGGGTATCGGGGATCCCCGCGGCGCGGAGCTCGGCGGCCAGCGCCGCCCGGGCGCGATAGTACGCAAAGTTGTTGTGCGTCATCGCCACCCCGCACACCGCCACCACCCCCACCAGCGCCCCGGTGAGCAGTGGAAGCTGGGGCCGGGCATATTGCTGGTAACAGCGCAGCAGCAGCGCCACGGCAAACGGAAGCAGATCCAGCGCGTATCGGTCGTAGATCACCACCAGCGCGGCGCGCGGAACCAGCAAAAGCGTATACGCCAGCACAAACGGCAGCAGCAGCACGCCAAGCTGTCCCAACGTCAACCTACGCGCCGCCTCCAGGGGTCGAAGAGCGGGGAGAGAAGCGGAGGATCTCAAAGAGTTCACAGAACTCAAAGAATCTTCGGAGCCCGACGAGTTCAAAGTCCCGGGGATCTCCTCCCTCGCCGCCTCGGCGCCCACACGGGGCCGTAGCAGGCACACCACCAGCCCCATCCCGCCGGCAAAACACACCGCGGTGATCCCGATCTGCGCCGCGCGGCTCAGGAAGATCGGCGGATCGCCCTGCAGATCGCTGCCCTCGAAGATGCCATGCACATTCACCCAGTCCCGCATGGTGGGTTCCAGTAGCAGATTGGGATGCAGATGCCTCCAGTGCAGCCCCAGCAACAAATAAGCAGCGGAGCACGCCGCCAGGAGGGAGACCACCCCGGGCCGTGCCTTGCTCAGCGCGCCCAGCCCGCGCAGCTCCAGCATCAGCACAGCCGTCAGCGGAAGCAAAAGGAATGGAAGATCCGCGAACAGGTACGCCAGGGCAGCAAGAGTGTGGGCTACCGGAAGGCGAGGAACCAGAAGGGGCTCGGGCAGGGTGTACGGCTGGCGCGCCAGCCAATGCATGCAGGCCAGGATGAAGAGCGCGCCGCCCAGCGTGGCGGCAGCCCCGGACACAAGGACCCGTCGGCTCCTGTGCAGCGGCCCGCGCAGGCCCAGCAGATACAAGGCCGAGGGCAGCATCACCAGAATCCCCAGCCACGCAATCTGCCGCGCCGTTCCAAACACCGCATTCGTCCCCACAGCGAACCACAGCCAGCCGATCGTAGCTCGATCCGTCGCTGCCTGCAGCGCGCGCAGGCAGCCATACAGGCAGGTCACCACGGCGAACAGGCCGAAGATGTCCGTCATATACGTCACGGCGAGCATCAGGTAAAGCGGTGAGAGCACAAAGGCCAGCGTGCCCAGCGTGGCGTTGCGCTCGTTGATGCCCGCCTGCGCCAGCGTGCGCTGCAGTAACCACGCCATCGCCACAGCTACCAGCAGAGTGCTCATGCGCACGCTGGTAAAAGAGGATCCAAACAGCTTGATGAAGGCTGCGCCCAGGTAGAGCTGCCAACCCAGCATAGGCGCAGCCCACCCGTTGAACACGATGTGGCCGGTACTGGCTAAATGCCTCGCCATCAGCGTGTAGGGGCCGTCGTCCACCACCCCCATCTTCGCGTAGGGACGGCTCAGCAGCTCGCAGACCAGAACCGCCAGGGCGCAGAACAGAGCGGGAAGACGGAACCTTCGAGCGAGTGGCAAAGAGCCTCCAAACCGGATCTTTCGTTGCTGCCCGCCCGGCGACGGAAGCGCCGAACCTCCAATCTTCAGGCGAGAGTGGCTCCAGACTAGCAGAGCCCCAACTCCTCCTTTAGCCGAACTCAGCCGGGCACTCCGGAACACATCCGGCGGACCGGCTGTTGACATTGCATCTCGCAGCCTTTAAAAAAAGACCCATCCGGACACAAGGCATCGCCGAACCTCGCCGTCGTGGAAGATGGAGCCACGACGCCGGCCTCTTGGCGCTGCTCTGCGTCAGCCTGTCTGTAGCCATCTTGGTCAGCAGGCATAACGCCTATCACCCAAATCACGGCTACCTGGGCCCGGCCAAAGAAATGGTGCGCACCGGACGCATCCGCGGCGACTTCCTCCCCGTCCTTTACCCGGCTCTCCTGGCCCTGGGCTACAGGGCATTCGGGCCGGAGACAGGCGTAACCGCCGCAAACATCGCGCTATCGCTCCTTACGCTGGCCGGCGCCTGGCTCTTCCTTCGCCTCAGCGGCTTACGGCCGGCCCTCACCCTGTTCGTCGTCTCCGGGTTATCCATCTACCCGGACTTCCTCTTCAGCTACAACAAGACCCAGGACACCAGCCTCACCGCAACCGCACTCTTTTTGTTCCTGTCGGCGCTCCTCTTCATGGGCAGGGCCGAGCCCATGGGCGCCTCAAAGCTCCGCCTCTTGCTCCCGGATCTCCTCGTAGGGATCACGATTGGTTTCGCCGTCCTCGTGCGCACGAACATGATCACGCTGGGCATCGCATCGCTGTTTGTGATGTACCGGCTCAAAATCGGGCGGCTGTTCCAGCGCGCTCTTACCCAGGCTGCCGCTGCCTTCGTTCTCTACGCCTCGGTCACCCTGCTCATCCACGGATCGGTCTTCTTCCCCAGGAACGGCTCCTACAACCTGTTCGCCGGATATAACCCGTACACCGCGCAACACCTCTGGAATGAAGAAGACTCCATCGGCCAGGCCTGTTCTGCCGACCACGTTGACTGCAGTGCCAGGAGAGGTCCACGTCTCGATCCCTTCTACCGTGCGGCCGCCCTCACCTTCATTCGCCGCCATCCCGGGCAGGTGGTGGAGCTCTTCCTTCTCAAGTTCGGATACATGATGCTCCCGGACCTGCACCTCCACCCCCTCGACACCCTCGCAGGCATGGCAAAGGTCCTGGCCGCATGCGGCATCCCGCTCTGGGTGGTAGCCTCGGTCCTCTGGAAGCCCGCTGGCAGAGGCCCCACCCGGCTCCTCATAGCGTCTGTCCTCGTCGCCGTCCTCCTTCCGTTCTGCCTCATCATCAGCACCCACAGATTTCGGATTCCACTGGACTACCTCTGCTGGACGGACCTCGGAGCCACCGCTCTTCTGGCGCTTGAGGGAAAAAGAAAGACCCAGCCCCCGCTATACCAGCCCCTTGCAACGCCACCGACTGTGTAAAGATGGAAACCGCAACCGTCCCCATTCCCAGCGCGGAGGGTCTTCCTGTTGACGATCGAGGCGCACCGCCGCCGCATCTATGGCTTCCTTCTGGTTCTCGCCGGCTGCCTCTCCTTTGCGGTGCGCGGCTATCACGATGAGCAAACCACGCTGCAGAGCTTTGACTTCAAGCCTGTCTATGCCAGCACCCTCTGCCTGATGCAGGGCTGCGATCCCTACGACTCCGCGCAGATTGAGCAGGCCTACCTGCGGCACGGGGGCGACCCCACAGACCTTCGGCCCTTCCGGCCTTACAACGCCAACTATCCGCCCTCGGCGCTCTTTCTCACTATCCCGCTGGCGCTGCTCCCCTTCCGTCTGGCGCAAGCGGTCTGGCTCATCCTCGGCATGCTCCTGTTCAGCCTCGCGGCTCTCTGTACGGCCGACCTTTGCACCCTTGCTCCTTGTGCTTCCACCGTCTGGACTTGGGATCCCAGCCCCGCCGACTCCAGCATGGCGGATCTCAGCCCTGTGGCTCCGTCTCTTGCCCGCCCTCCGGCCGGATGGCCGGTGCTCGTGGCACAGGCCCTCCTTGCGGCCTTTGTGGCCTCCAGCACCATTCTCGTCATGCTCGGTCAGCCGGCGATGTACTCCATCAGTCTGGTGGTCATCGCGGCGTGGAGCTTCCTTCGCCGGCGGTCTGTCGCTCTTGGCGTCCTGGCCTTTGCCCTCAGCCTCACCCTCAAACCACACGTCGGAGCGCTCATCTGGCTCTTCTTTCTGCTCTCTTTCACTCCCGGCTCCAGCGCTCCTCCATCCCCTCGCGTAGCTCCCGCCTCGCCGGGTGAACCGGCCGCGCACTCCGTCAGCCGCCGCCGTCTCGCGCTCTACACCCTCGCCGTCACGCTGCTTCTGATGGCCCCCGGAGTGCTCCTGGCCTATCACCATCCCGCCTCGTCCCATTGGCCACAGGAGCTGCGCCACAACCTGGTGGAGATCGCCTCGCCCGGCCAGGCCAGCAATCCCGGCCCAACCAACGATGAGGTAGGCAGCATCGCCAGTCTGCAAGCCCTCTTCGCTCTATGGCATTCTTCGCCCCGTTTCTACAACCTGGCCGCCTACGCCACCTTCCTCCCGCTGTTTCTTGCCTGGCTCTACCTTCTGCTGCGCCGCTCGGGATCCTCCGTTTCCCGTCGCAACCAGACCTGCGGCGCCATCTCCGCCGCTGACCTCATGGCGCTGGCCGCAGCCGCGGCACTCAGCTTCCTGCCCATCTATCACCGCCAGTATGACACTCGCCTGCTGCTGCTCATCTTTCCCGCCGTGGCCTGGTTAGCCAGCCGCTACCGTTGGCTGGGAAGCGCGGCGCTGGCGCTCAGTGCGCTGGCCACGCTCACCCTGTCGCACCAGTTTGTGCATCTCGCCGTTGGCCACGGAACACGCCTCGTCCCCGGCCGTGCAGCCCTGCATGGCGTGCCCTGGCTGGTATTCCATCGCCCCTTGCCGCTCACCCTGCTGCTGCTGAGCTGCTTCTTCCTGTACGCCATGTTTCGGTCACGCATGGCGGATGGCTCGAACGGCGGGGTACAAACCCGGCAAACAGGCGCGAAACCCGGATGCTGAGCCCGTTACCGGTGTTCATACATCAAGAAATCTCCCACATTGCCTCGAATTTTCCAGGCCTCTGCGAGGTTCGCCTCAAATCGCAACCCGACTGCGTATACCGGTCGTCTTGTCCGATAGGGAAGCCTTATCCCCAGCACATCTCCAAGATCTTCCGGACGTTCGACATGTTCGTACACCGGGCTGTCCGAAATGAGTGCTCACTTGGATTCATTGAGTTCCTGGATCTGACGATCTTCAGCGGCCGCGTCGAACAAATTGAAATAAAAACCGTAGAAAGATGGAGTGTATTGCACCGCAGCCCGGAGAGCCCTCTCAACCTGCAGCGGAACCTCCACCGGGGTTGCGATCGGATCATGCCCTACGATCGCCCGCGGCTGACGTAAATCGAATCCGCCCTCATTCCTCGAAACGCGTACCGGACGTTTGCCCTCGAGAACGTCGCGAAATACTGCAGCTTCGGCGTGCACTACGGGGCCCATCTCAAACCAGTTCACCGAACGGCTGATATTGCACATCCACAAGATCACAGCGGTAAGGCAGCATCCCCATGCAACCTGCTGCCATCGGGGCCGCAGCGAGATCCCTACGGCTGACAGGAGCAGCACCGAAAGCCCATTCCAAAATACATGTGCAGGGCCTGCCCTTCCGAAACCCGCGGGAAGCAGCGCCGGCGACATCAAGTACAGCGCCGCCATCATCGGCACCTCCGCTCTTCGCTGCCGAAAGAACTCCGCTAGGCACAGAAGCACCATCCACACCAGTGCGAACAGGTACACCAGGATGAACGGCAGCCACCTGCAGAACCCGCGCAGATCAGGCCTGGTACCTGCCCAATGTCCCTAGAGAGACGGGGTGGTCCTCGGCTTCAAACAGGAAGCAGCTATCGCGGAAGAACAAGGAGGTGCAATGCTGGAGGCTATTCCCAGGGGAGAAACCATAGAAATCAACGCGCGCGTATCCGCACTCGCGAAAGAGGTCCACGACCGGATAGGTGCCCTCCGGGCCCCAGTATCCTTCAGAATTGTCCAGCAGGAACACGCCTCCGGGTGCCAGCAGGTGCCGCGACTTGGTGGCTGCGGTCAAGCGGCCGAGCCCATCAATGACGATGACGTCGAACCGCTCACTGGACGGCACAAGGTGTTCGAAGTCCGACAGTTGATTATCGACCAGATGCAGGAGCGTGTTCTGCGGCAGTTGTGGCAAGACGTACTCGTACCACTCTGGATCAGCCTCGAAGGAGGTTACGTGCTCGGCGCGCTGAGACCACCACAGCGTGGACTGGCCGGCACCGAATTCCAGGACGCGCCGACCGCGGAACGACTTGTTGCGAAGTAGTTCTATGGCAGGGTACGTGTACCACGGGATGGGTGCGCCGCTTACGTCGAGCGCCTTGCTGGCAAGGGAGCTGCGGAAGTGTCCGGTGGTCCGCGCGAAATAAAAAGGTGTGAGGAAGGCGGTGCCTAGCGAGCGCAGAACGCGGCTGACGCGGCGGGGCATGACGCGTTGCAAGTGGGCAAAGGCGCGGTGAGCCAGCACAGAGTTCTCCAATCAAAAGCAGGATTAGTATACGAGGGGGTCGCTCATCGGCTTACACGGAATGCTGCGGGGTTCAGCCCCTTAGGCGAAGATCCTGAGACTCGATCAGAGACACCCTAGTGTTGGCCAGGTCGCACGCCCGCCACAGGTACCAACTCGCCACAGACCGCCAGGGAGCCCACCGTCTCGCCCGCCGCTCCATCTCTTCCGGCTTCGGCAGGAGCTCCGGCGTCACCTTCACCGTGGGCTTCAGCCCCTGGAAGGTCAGCGCAAACCCCTTGCGCACGCCGTAGTCGCTCACCGGGAAGACGTCCGGCCTGCCCAGCCGGAAGATCAGCAGCATCTCAACGGTCCAGCGGCCAATGCCGCGCACCTGGGTCAGGTGCTCCACGATCGCCTCGTCAGACATGCGGCGAATCTGCGTCAGCGAAGGAACCGTGCCGTCGAGCGTCTTTGCGGCCAGGTCGCGCACCGCCAGTATCTTGTTGTTGGAGAGGCCGGCAGCGCGGAGCTGTTCCGTGGGGCACTCCAGGAGCTGCTCCGGCGAGGGATGAGCAGCGCCGGCCTCGCACACGCCCGCGAAACTGGCCAGCAGGCGCGCATGAATCGTGGCTGCAGCCTTGCCGTGGAGCTGCTGGTAGATGATGGACTCCGCCAGCGCCTCAAACGGCGGCTGCCGCGCCGGCAGGCGCAGCGTACAGGCGCCGGCGCGCTCAATCAGGCGCGCCAGTTTTGCATCGGCGGCGCACAGCGCGGTGGCGGCGACAGCCGGGTCATAGGGCAGTTTGCGGGTATCAGCGGAACGGCGGGGCATGTGCAGCATCATAGCCGCCGCGCCCCACCGGCTGCCTCAGCCCCCCTGGCGCGTAGCTGCCTCAGCCTCAAGCCAGCCGCCGCCCCGGCCAGCCGCCCGTCCGGGAACGCTCCCGCTCAGTCCGCTCGCTCCCCTTCCTCGCTCCAGTCCCTTGCTCCATTCCCCCGCTCTACCCAAAATTTTCTCCGCGCGGTCATCCGCCTCGGTCCCTCACCCGGCGCGGGCCTCTTCAGGCGGCGTCCAGACGCGGCAATCCCCACCCGTCCCATAGCCTGCGCAATGGATTGCTTAGCCAACTTCCAGGCTCTCTGCTCTTTTTCAATCTCCAGTCGGAAAGCCACCGGGTCGACACTGGAATAGGAGTCAAAGCAAGCGTTCACCAGTACAAATTTCCACAGTTTTTCCACAGAAAACTCGCCGGTCGCCGCGCGCCTCACCCCAGCGAGACCCCGGAAAAGGCCTTCCAGAAGCCCGCCGAGCCACGCCAAATCCCAGAAAAATCCGTAAGATACACGATTCCGCGCGATTAGCGATCGATTGGGATCTTTTTTGGGGCTCAAAAGTGACCGCCGTCACATATTTTTGCTCCGCTTGCTATACTCGGTTCCTGAAATTTTCGCTGCTTTTTCCCGCGCTCTACGTGAAAAGCAGGATCGTTTCAGTTAGTTTTTCGGGCATTGCTGAAGTCTGTTGGTTCTGTCAGGCATTGCCAATCGGATGGGTTTTGCCGCTCCTGCAAATCTCCATCGGGTTCGGCAATCATTCCATACCGTGGTTTTTCTCACCCAGAGGAAGCAGGAACGGATTCATGGCGCAAGTATTTGACCGCAGCTCAAACGCCTTGGCTCGCGCTAGCCTGGTGTTGTCAGGCTTCATCGTCATCGCCCTCGGCGTGACCTTGAACAGCCTGCAGAGATCGCCCTGGGTCACCCGGCAAGGACAGCGTCCAGACCAGCCGGTACCCTTCAGCCACATGCATCACGTGCAGGGCTTGGGCCTCCAGTGCCAGTACTGTCACACCTCGGTGGAAAAGAGTATGTACGCCGGCATACCGCCCACCAAGACCTGCATGAACTGCCACTCCCAGATCTGGACAGATGCCCAGCTCCTCGAGCCGGTTCGCCAGAGCTGGGCCACGGGAGCCTCCATCCGCTGGATCAGGGTGCATGACCTGCCGGACTTCGTCTACTTCAATCATGAGATCCACGTGAACAAGGGCATCGGCTGCGCTAGCTGTCACGGCCGCGTCGATGAGATGCCGCTGGTCTATGAGCAGAACACTCTGCAGATGGAGTGGTGTCTCAACTGCCACCGCAATCCGGCCAAGAATCTGCGTCCCGCCGCCGAGATCTACAACATGGCCTGGCAGGGTCCCTCTCAGCAGAAGCCCGTCTGGTGCGCCTCCACCGGCGTCGACGGGCCCACAGCCCAGCAGGTCGCCTGCGTCACCACCGATCCGGCCGCCGCCGGCCTGCAGTTGGCCGGTCTCAGCGTGCAGCAGAACAACGTGCTCCAGAACAACCCCATGGAGTTGGACCGCTCCCAGACGCTCTCCTCGGTGGCGGCATCGGCCGTTCCAGCCAACTATGTCAAATTCACCAGCCAGCAAGAGCTGGGCCTCTACCTGATGAAGCAGTACCACATCCGTACCGCCAATGAGCTGGCCAGTTGCGAGACCTGTCACAGATGAAGACCCACTCCACTCCAACCCGCTCCTCCACCGTCGTCCGCCCGTCTCTGGATGGCGTGGCTCCCGGCTCGCTGGCGAGCCCCTCTGCGAACCTTCCAAACCCTGCGAACACGGCGAATATGGCGAATACCATGAACATCCCCCAGACCGGACAGCCCGAGCCTCCACAGCATCCAGGTATGCCTGCCGTTCCCCAGGCGATGCCCGCCGCTCAGGTCGTTACGGCCATCGCACCGCTGCCCGTCTCCGGCTCCTCCCAGCTCCAGTCGGCCTCAACGGCTGCTCCCAAACTCACCCTCGCTCAGGTTCGCGCCCGGCTCCAGGGCAAGACCGGCAAGCGCTTCTGGAAGAGCTTGGATGAACTCGCCGACACCCCGGCCTTTCAGGATCTGATGCAGGAAGAGTTCCCTCGCCAATCCACCGCCGGCGAGTGGGTAGACCCTATCAGCCGCCGCGGCTTCCTCAAAGTCATGGGAGCCAGCTTCGCCCTGGCCGGTCTGGCCGGCTGCACCAAGCAGCCCGATGAGCTTATCTTTCCCTACATCAAACAGCCCGAAGATCTGGTGCTGGGCAAGCCCATGTACTTCGCTACCGCCCATCCCTTTCCCACCGGAGCTGTTCCCGTGCTGGTCAAGTCGGATGCCTTTCGTCCCATCAAGCTGGACGGCAACCCGGAGCATCCCATGTCCAAAGGACGCTCGGATGCCTTCACCCAGGCAACCCTGCTCGGGCTCTACGATCCAGACCGCTCGCAGTATCCGCGGTATCGTGGGGACCAGTCGGAGTTTCCTCTCTTCCAGCAGCAATTTGCGGCCGCGGTAGCCGCCACCCGAACCGGTCAGGGCGTCGTCGTGCTCTCTGAGACCATCACCTCGCCTACGCTCGCCGACCAGTGGAAACGAGTGCAGGCCCGTTACCCTCAGATCCGCCTGGTGCAGTATGAGCCGGTCAATCAGGACAACGCTCGCGCCGCCTCCAAGGCCGCCTTTGGCGGCTACTATGACACCCAGTACCGTCTCCAGGACGCCGATGTCGTCGTGTCCCTCGATGCGGACTTTCTCGGCGGCATCGGCTTTCCCGGCTTCCTTCCCCTCTCGGCGGCTTGGGCGGAGCGGCATCGCTTCCACAAAGACAAGCCCATGAACCGCATGTATGCGGTGGAGACCATGCCCACCGTCACCGGATTCAAGGCGGACCATCGCCTGGCCCTCCGGCCCAGCGAAATTGACGCCTTCGCAGCGGCCCTGGCCGCCGCGGCCGGCGTCGGCCCAGCATCCTCCAAAGTCGGCCCAGCGCCCTCCACTCCCGGCCTCAGTCCTCAAGCCCAGCAGTTTCTCTCCGTCCTGCTCGCGGACATCCGCTCCAGCGGTGGCCGCTTCGCCGTGCTGGCCGGTCCCAACAGCTCCCTGGCCTGCCATCAGGCCGCCCTCGCCGTCAACGCCGCTCAGGGAGCCGTGGGCAAGACCGTCTTCTACACCGAGACGGTAGCTCCCATACCTACCGAACAAGCTGCGGACTTCAAAGCCTTGGTCGCGGACATGAACTCCGGCAAGGTGCAGTGGCTGGTCATGCTCAGCGTCAACCCGCTCTACGACGCTCCCGCGGACGTCAACTTTCAAGGCGCGCTCAACCAGGTTCCCAACACCGTCCATCTGGGCCTGTATCTGGATGAGACCGGCTTCTACTGCGACTGGCATATCAACCAGGCTCACTACCTGGAGAGCTGGACGGACACCCGGGCCTACGATGGAACCATCTCCATCGTTCAACCGATGATCGATCCCCTCTACGGCGGCAAGACTGCGCACGATCTCCTCCAGACCCTCATCGATCCGGGACTCAGCGCCTACGATGCCGTCAAGGCCTACGCCGCAACCTATCTGAACGCCCCCTCCGGCAAGACGGCCAGCCAGTCCAGCGGCGCAGCCCAGGCCGCCGCTGCCGCCGCCGCCGCGGCCCAGCAGGCCGCCAAGGCCGTTCAGCCCGGAGCCGGCGAGCAGGCCCGCACCGCCGCTCAGTCCGCCGCTGTCGCCCTGGGGCTGGCCGCCCAGAACACCCCCTTCGAGTTGGCCTGGCGCAAGGCGCTGCACGATGGCTGGGTCGCCAACACGGCCTTTACCCCCAGGACGCTGGCCGCTCCCAAGCCGATCTCCATCGCCGCCGCCCCAGCCACTGACCCCGCCGTCGTGGAGATCAACTTCCGTCCTGACCCGTCCCTCTACGATGGGCGCTATGGCAACTCCGGCTGGCTGCAGGAGCTGCCCAAGCAGATCACCAACCTGAGCTGGGACAACGCCGCGCTCATGAACCTGGACATGATGACCCGGCTGGGTATTGAGGAGAATCAGGCCATCCAGTTGAGCATCGGCGGACGCAGCATCATCACCCCGGTCCTCATGTCGCCCGGCCATCCAGACTATGCGGTCACCGTGCATCTGGGGTTGGGCCGCCGCGCCGAGTGCGGCCGCGTCGGGGCCGGTGTCGGCTTCAACGCCTACCTGCTGCGCACCCTGGACCAGCCGCTCTCCGCGCCCGGGCTCGCCGTGCAGCGCACCAACGGCATGTATGACCTCTGCGTCACCAAGGTGCATAACATCGAGCACCGCGGCCGCTACGCGCAGCGCGACCTCGAGCACACCGAGCTGGACACCCAGGGAACCTACTCCCTCGCCGGCCATGAGGCGCTCGAGCGCTCCGTCATCCGCTACGCCACCTACCAGGAGGCGATGAAGAACCCGGATTACGCCCACCTGGGCACCAAAGACTCTGACCTCACCCTGGTCGACAAGGTCGGGTACAACCCGCAGGGAGAGGCGGTTCCCCACGAAGAGAGCTTCTGGCCGGACAACTGGCGCTATGACCACCTGGAGGTGGTAGGCCTGGACCAAAAGGTGCTCCAGAACAAATGGGGCATGGCCATCGATCTCAACTCCTGCGTCGGCTGCAACGCCTGCATCATGAGCTGTTATGCGGAGAACAACATCGCCGTGGTCGGGCGCGAGCAGGTCAAGATCGGGCGCATCATGCAGTGGATTCGCATCGATACCTACTTCGAAGGCGACCTGCATGCTCCCTCGGCCTACTTCCAGCCCATGCTCTGCCAGCAGTGTGAGAGCGCCGGCTGTGAGCAGGTCTGCCCCGTGGGGGCCACCGTGCACTCCCCCGAGGGCCTCAACGTCATGGTCTATAACCGCTGCGTCGGCACCCGCTACTGCTCCAACAACTGCCCCTACAAGGTCCGCCGCTTCAACTTCCTTCTCTACTCGGACTATGAGACGGAGAGCCTCAAGTTCATGCGCAATCCGGATGTGACCGTTCGCTCCCGCGGCGTCATGGAGAAGTGCAGCTACTGCATCCAGCGCATTGAGTTCGCCAAGATCGAGGCGGATAAAAACAATCGCCCCATCCGTGATGGAGAGATCCTCACCGCCTGCCAGCAGGCCTGCCCCACAGACGCCATCGTCTTCGGCAATCTCAACGATCCCGCCTCGCGCGTCGTCCAGCGCAAGGCTACCGAGCGCGACTACCAGGTGCTGGCAGATCTCAACTACCGCCCACGCACCACCTACACCGCGGGCGTTATCAACCCTAACCCGGAGCTTGCATAGAGATGGCAACCCAAGGACCCATTCCGGAGATCGACGATCCCACGCTTGATCCGCGTACCGGCGAGTACGCGGTCATCGCTCCCGGGCACACCTTCAGGAGCGTCACCCAGAAGATCGCCGGCATCGTCCTCACGGACAACACGCCCACAGCCTGGCTCGGTGGCCTGTTTCTGGCCGCAACCGTCGCCATGGGCGTCGTCGTCGCCGTCACCTGGCTGGTGCTCAAGGGCGTCGGCATCTGGGGCATCACCATCCCCGGAGCCTGGGGCTTCGCCATCATCAACTTCGTCTGGTGGATCGGTATCGGCCACGCCGGCACCTTGATCTCCGCCATCCTCCTGCTCTTCAAGCAGACCTGGCGCAACTCCATCAATCGCTTTGCAGAGGCCATGACCATCTTCGCCGTATGCTGCGCGGCCATGTTCCCTCTGCTCCACGTCGGCCGTCCCTGGCTTGGCTACTGGCTCCTGCCCTATCCCAACTCCATGAACGTCTGGCCGCAGTTCCGCAGCCCGCTGGCCTGGGACGTCTTCGCCGTCTCCACCTACGCCACCATCTCCATCGTCTTCTGGTACATGGGCATGATCCCGGACTTCGGCACCCTGCGCGACCGGGCAAAGAATCCACTCGCCAAGTACGCCTACGGCATGTTGTCCATGGGCTGGAGAGGATCCACCCGCCACTGGATCCGCTATGAGTCCGCCTCGCTCCTGCTCGCCGGCCTCAGCACCCCCCTGGTGCTCTCCGTGCACACCACCATCAGTTTTGACTTTGCCGTGGCGGCCATGGCTGGCTGGCACACCACCATCTTCCCGCCCTACTTCGTCGCCGGCGCCGTCTACTCCGGCTTCGCCATGGTGCTCACCCTGGCCATCCCCATCCGCAAGTTCTACCACCTGGAAGACCTCGTCACCCTGCGCCATCTGGACAACATGGCCAAGGTCATGCTGGCCACCGGCTCCATTGTGGGCTACGGCTACGGCATGGAAGTCTTCATGAGTTGGTACTCCGCCAGCCACTGGGAGTTCTTCATGATGTGGAATCGCATGTTTGGTCCCATGGGCTGGGCGTACTGGGTGCTCATCCTCACCAACCTCGCCATTCCCCTCACCACTCTCTGGAGCCGCAAGCTTCGCGTCAACGCCGGATACCTGTTCTTCCTCTCCTTCGTGGTCAACATCGGCATGTGGTTTGAGCGCTTCGTCATCGTCGTCACCAGCCTCTACCGCGATTATCTGCCGTCAAGCTGGGGAACCTACCGCGCCACCAAGTGGGATTACATGCTCTTCATCGGAACCTGGGGACTGTTCAGCACGCTCTTCCTCCTGTTCGCCCGCTTCGCCCCCATGATTCCCATGTCAGAAATTCGCACCATGCTTCCAGCCGCCAAGCTGGGCAATGGTGGAGAAGATGCAAAGACCGTTGTTCAGGAGGCCATCTGATGCCGCCGCGTGAAGGAGTGTACGGCCTGCTGGCCGAGTTCAACACGCCAGATGAGTTGGTGCATGCCACCAAACTGGCCCATGGAGCCGGGTATCGCCGCATGGAGTCCTACACCCCCTACCCCGTCGAGGAGGCCGCCGAGGCTCTGCACTTCCACAAAACCCGCGTCCCCCTCGTCTGTCTCCTCGGGGGCCTCGCCGGTTTGACTACGGGAGCCCTGCTGGAGATCTGGATCAATGTCTGGGGCTATCCCCTCAACCTCCGCGCCATGCCGCTCTTTAGCTGGCCGGCCTTCGTCGTTCCGGCCTATGAGTGCACCATCCTCTTCTCCGGCCTCTCCACCTGTTTCGGCATGCTCGCCCTCAACGGCCTGCCGCAGGTCTATCACCCGCTCTTCAATGCCCCCAACTTCGCCGATGGAGCCACCTCAGACAAGTTCTTCCTCTGTCTGGAGGCGAACGATCCCCAATTCGATCTGGTGGAGACCAGGAAGCTCCTGGAGCGTTGTTCTCCGGTCTCTGTCGTGGAGGTTCAGCACTAGTGAGATACGCGATGCCAGATGCGAGTTTCCGGATGGGTCTCCCGGCCAGGCTGGCCGCCTTGGCTGGGTCGCTCTCCCTGCTGCTGCTGGTCTCCGGCTGCCGCCAGGACATGCAGAATCAGCCCAAATTCTTTCCCCAGCGCGGAACCACCTTCTACGCCGATGGCCGCAGCGTCCGCCCCCAGGTCGAACACACCGTGGCCCGCAATCAGATGGACGAAGATACCTACTTCTACACCGGCGTCCAGAACGGCAAAGAGGGTGACGGCCTGCCCATCCCCCTCAATGCCGCCACCATGGAGCGCGGTCAGGAGCGCTACAACATCTACTGCACCCCCTGCCACTCCCGCGTCGGCAACGGTGAGGGCATGATCGTACAGCGCGGCTACCGCCCGGCCGGCGACTTCCACACCGACCGCCTCCGCAACGCTCCGCTCGGTCATTTCTTCGCCGTCATGACCAACGGCTACGGAGCCATGCCTGACTACTCCGCGCAGTTGACCCCAGCCGACCGTTGGGCGGTCGCGGCTTACATCCGCGCCCTGCAGTTGAGCCAGAACGCAACCCGCAGCGATGTGGTGCCCGGAGCCCAGGTCGAGGATCTCCACGAGATCGCCCGTGACCTCGGCATGCCGGCCAGCTTCGCCGATCCCTGGACCCTGCCCAACACGGCTATCTACGGAACTCCCAACGGCAAGGACAATGGAATTCCCGGTGTGCCCATGGGAACGCCTCCGCCCGGAGCAGGGGCTCACTACGGGCAAAGGGCGACTCAGAACTCCGGGCAAAGGGACTCGGGCGGCTTGCCCACCGCTCCGGTCTCCAACGGCACCCCGTTTGGCAAGCAGCCGTAGTGCCCCATCGGCAAGCGTAGGGCAGGGCAGGACAGGCAAGCGTAAAGCAGGATCGATGAGCGGGCTTTGCAACTCCGGTTTTTGTGACTCTAAGCACTGAAGGCGACTGAAGCATGGAAATGGCAAACGAACATCACGGAGCGGATCTCACCCTGGGGCACTCGCTCCACGCGGCCCGAGTCCTGCCCGCCGTCCTCACCGCCCCGGAGGCCGTCTCCACCTGGCGCAAGCGCGCCGCTGGGGTCGCGGTCGCCTTCGGCCTCATCTCTCTCGTCTTCCTCTTTGTTCCTTTAGGCAAGGAACATCTGCTGCGCGCCTATCTCATGGGGTACATGACCTGTTTCAACTTTGTCGGCGGAGCCTTGGCCCTGCTCATGGTCCAATACGTCTCCGGCGGCAAGTGGGGTCAGATCCTCCGCCGCCCTCTGGAGGCCATGACCCGCACCATCTGGGTGCTCATCCTCATGCTGGTTCCCATCCTGCTCCTCATGAAACATCTCTACCAGTGGGCGGCCTTTCCGGATGCCGCCTCCAAGCTGTGGGCCTATCACCACGGCTTCATGACCCAGGAACAGCAGTTGACCGCCACCTCCAAGCAGACCATGCTCAGCCCCTCCTCCGCCTGGATCCAGTCCGCCATCGTCCTGGGCATCATGGCTCTGGTCATCACCCTGCTCAACCGCTGGTCCCTCCAGCGCGACCAGGACCCCCAGGCTGGAACCATGGCCAGCTTCGATAAGTGGCGGATCCGGTTTGAAAACCTCTCCGGCCCCATGATCCTGCTCTACGTGGTGCTCATGACGGACTTCGTCATCGTCTTTGTCAAGTCCCTCGACGTCACCTGGTACTCCTCGGTCTACGGCCTGCAATTCCTCGTCGCGCAGGGCTACGCCGTGCTTGCCCTCGGCATCCTCACCCTCATCCTGCTCTCGCGCTATGAGCCCATCAAGTCCATGTTCCGCGTCACCGAGCAGCATGACATGGGTAAGCTTCTCTTTGCCTTCGTCATGCTCAACATCTACCTCTGCTTCGCGGAGTTTCTCATCATCTGGTCCGGCAACGTGCCCGATGAGATTCCCTGGTATCTGAACCGCATTCGCGGCGGATGGTGGGTCATCTGTTCTCTGGACGTCATCTTCCACTGGGTCATTCCCTTCTGCATCCTGCTCTCGCGGGATATCAAACGGTCCAAGTCCAAGATGATCTGGGTATGCGCCTTCATGCTGGTGGCCCGCCTGCTGGATATGTTCTGGCTCATTGAACCCAACTTCCCGGACGCGGCCGGCAATCTCCACATCACCGGCAACATCGGCATCCTGGCCTACGTCACCGTGCCCATCGCCGTGGTTGCCTTCTGGATCGCCTTCTACCTGAATGAGCTTGGCAAGCGGCCGCTGATCAACGTCAACGATCCGCATACGGAAGAGCTATTGGAGCCTGAACATGCACACTGAGGGACACAACAACTCATCTGGCGAATCCCGCCACGGCGAAGGAGCGGACCCGGACTCCGTCCGACTAGGCTATGAGACGGAAGACGTCCGCGTCAGTGGCGTGGTCACCTTTCTCGCCGGCTTCTCCGGATTCATCACCATCTTCTTTTTCTTCTGCTTCGCCCTCGGCAAGGTGATCAACTATGCGCTCATCCAGCACGATGGCCCAGCCGACCGCTGGCACCAGACCCTCACCCTCGGCGCCACTCCGCCTGGCGGCCAGTTGCACGACCTTACCTCCAGCGCCACCTTGCAGCAGCGCCAACTCGCTGAGATGACCAAAGCCTTTCCCACCCCCCGCCTCTTGACCGACGATGGCAATCAGGCCGTTGCCGATATGCACGCCCGCGAGGATCTCCTGCTCAACTACTACAGCACTTCCTCCGATCTGCCTGCCGGGACCATCCGCATTCCCATCCAACGGGCGATGGAACTTATCATCCAGCGCGGCCTGCCCCAGGCCCCCGCGTCCTCCCAGCCGCAGCCGCTGATGGCGGGGGAAAGCACTCCCGTGGTCACCGCCCCGCTCACCAACGGATTTGCCAGAACAGCATTTGAGTTACAGACCATCCAGGCCCGGGAGCAGCAAAACGAATACCGGGCCGCCATGGGGAATGAAGAGGCCAAGGCCAACCAGCCTTAGTCGGCAGTCGCAGCTACGCTCTATCCGGGGATCACAGTCCTCGGCGGAACAAGGTGGATCCGGAGATCCACACAACGGAGTCAAGCCCAGGTGATCGCGGCAGTCACAACTCGCAGAGTGCAGCCGGGCCCGGCCAGAACGGGGCGCGGCCCCGCGCTGGCCAGGCTCTGCCTCTCCGCGGCCCTGCTCGCGCTCGCCTGCAGCGCTCAGGCCTCCACCTCCTCGGTTCCCGCTGGCCCCGATCCCGGCGATCAACTGCCCGCCGTCCTCCACGGCGTTCAGATCGCCCAGCATCTCAACGCCGAACTGCCCCTCAGCGCCCCCTTCGTGGATGACCATGGCCGGCCTGTCACCCTTGGAACCTACTTCAACGGCAAACTCCCGGTGCTCCTCACCACCGTCTATTACAACTGCCCCATGCTCTGCTCGGAGGAGATGGATGGCCTCGCCAGCGCCTTGGAGATGCTGCATCTCACCCCCGGCAAAGACTTCCAGGTGGTCGTTATCAGCTTCGATCCCACGGAAACACCCAAGCTCGCAGCGCAAAAGAAGGCCCTCTACCTCAAGCGCTATGGACGTCCGGACACAGCCGATGGATGGCACTACCTCACCGGCCCGCAGTCTTCCATCGCCGCGGTCACCAGGGCCATCGGCTTTGGCTACGTTCGGGTTCAGGGGCCGGATGGCAAACTGGACCAGTACGCGCACGCCAGCGCCATTGAGGTCGCTACCCCCCAGGGCAGAATCGCGCAGTACTTCCTGGGCGTAGAGTACCCCCCCCAGGCCGTGATGAACTCTCTGGTCGCCGCCTCGCAGGAAAAACTCGGCGTGGGCGTGCCCAATATCCTCACTTACTGCTATCGTTACAATCCGGAGATTGATAGACGCTCCATGATGGTGGTGCGCGCCGTGCAAATCGGCGGGATCGCCACCGTCGCTTCCCTGGGCGGCTTCCTCTTCTTAATGTTTCGGCGCGACATCCAGCTTGCGCATCAACAAGACCTTCAGCCGGCCCCGAAACGGACCGGCGGGATAGATAAGGGCTAAACGATGGGACTCAGTCCGGTACTTTGGCAATTTCTGGTCAACTGGCTCCACAACGCTTCGCTGTTCCCGGCGGAGGCGAGCACGATCGCGCCCTATACGGACGCGCTGTACTTCTTCCTGGTCCTCATGACCATCTTCGGAACCACCCTGGTCGCCGTGCTGGTGGTGGTCTTCTCCGTCCGCTACCGCAGACAGAGAAACCCTGTGGCCACGCAGATTGAGGGCTCCACCCTCCTCGAGGCCACTTGGACGATCATCCCGCTCGCCATCTTCCTCGTAGCCTACGTCTGGGGCGCTCTCCTCTACTTCCGCATCTTCAATCCACCCACCAATGCCATGAACATCTATATCGTCGGCAAGCAGTGGATGTGGAAGGCCGAACACCCCGGCGGACAGCATGAGATCAACGCTCTCCACGTTCCCGTGGGCCAGCCCGTCCAGTTGACCCTCATCTCCCAGGACGTCTTCCACAGCTTCTCCGTCCCAGACTTCCGCATCAAGCGTGAGGCGATTCCAGGCCGCTACACCACCGTCTGGTTTGAGGCCACCAAGCCCGGCTCCTACCGCATCTTCTGCACCCAGTACTGTGGCACCCAGCACTCTGGCATGGTCGGCTGGGTCACCGCCCTCACCCCGGCGGATTACAAAACCTGGTTGGAGCAGTCCACCTCAGGAGAGAGTCTTGCCCAGAACGGTGAGCGGCTCTTCGCCAGCATGGGCTGCAACTCCTGTCACAATGGCACAGCCGCGGCCCGGGGGCCGGATCTGGCCGGCGTCTATGGCTCCAAGCTCACCCTCACCGACGGACGTCAACTCCTGGTCGATGACGCTTACCTGCGCGACGCCATCCTCAACCCCTCCCAGCACGTCACCGCCGGCTACGCTCCCATCATGCCCACCTATCAGGGCCAGCTCAGCGAAGACGGCCTCATTGACCTGGTCGAATTTATCAAGAACATGCAGTCCAACTACCGCGTGCAGCAAACCCTGGTCACCGCCGAGTCCGGGGAAGCTGCTCCCACAACACCACCGCAGGGTAAAGGGGAAAGGTGAAACCATGAGTGCATCGATTGGCAGTACCATCGTCTCTCTACCAGACCAGAGCACCGCGCAGATGCCCAAGCGCACCTACATCAACAATGAGCAGGGGCTGCTAAGCTGGCTGCTCACTGCGGACCACAAGCGCATCGCGATCCTCTACCTCATCTCCATCACCTTCTTCTTCTTTATCGGGGGTGCGTTCGCCGGCTTGATCCGCCTGGAACTGCTCACCCCTCAGCCTGACCTGGTGGCTGCGGACACCTACAACAAGCTCTTCACCATGCACGGCATCGTCATGATCTTCTTCTTCCTGGTGCCGTCGGTTCCCGCCACCCTTGGCAACTTCCTGCTCCCCATCATGCTGGGAGCCAAGGATATGGCCTTCCCTAAGATCAATCTGCTCAGTTGGTACCTCTACATCATCGCCGGAGCCATGATGCTCAGCGCCATCGTGCTCGGCGGCGTCGATACCGGCTGGACCTTCACCGCGCCGCTCTCCACCCACTATCTCAATACCCATGTCATCACCGCGGCCACGGCGATCTTCATCGCCGGATTCAGTTCCATCTTCAACGGCATCAACTTCATCGTCACCATCCATCGCATGCGTTGTCCCGGCATGACCTGGTTCCGTATGCCGCTCTTCATCTGGGCGAACTATGCGGCATCCTTGCTCATGGTTCTCGGAACCCCCGTGCTGGCTGTCACCCTCGTCCTGGTCGCCCTCGAGCGGCTCTTCGGCATCGGCGTCTTCGATCCCACCAAAGGCGGAGATCCGCTCCTCTTTCAACATCTCTTCTGGTTCTACTCCCATCCCGCCGTCTACATCATGATCCTGCCCGGTATGGGCGTCATGTCGGAGGTCATCTCCACCTGCAGCCGCAAACGGATCTTCGGATACACCGCCGTCGCGTTTAGCTCCGTGGCCATTGCCCTCTTCGGATTCTTCGTCTGGGAGCACCACATGTTCATCATGGGCGTCTCCAGCTACTCCGCCCTGGTCTTCTCCCTGCTCACCATGCTGGTCGCCGTGCCTTCGGCCATCAAGATCTTCAACTGGGCCTTTACCCTGCAAAAGGGATCCGTCACCTTCGAGACCCCCATGCTCTACTGCTTCGGCTTCATGGGTCTGTTCACCATCGGTGGTCTCACCGGCGTCTTCCTCGGCTCCCTGGGGATGGATGTGCACCTCACGGAAACCTACTTCATCGTGGCCCACTTCCACTTCGTCATGGTGGGCGGAATGCTCATGGCCTTCCTCGCCGGCATTCACTTCTGGTGGCCAAAGATGACCGGCCGCATGTATCCGGAGACGCTCTCCAAGCTCGCCGCGGTCACCACCTTCATCGGCTTCAACCTCACCTTCCTTCCCCAGTTCATCCTTGGCTATATGGGCATGCCGCGCCGTTATGCCGCCTATCCGCCAGAGTTCCAGGTGCTCAACGTGCTCTCCACCGCCGGCGCTACCGTCCTCGGCTTCGGCTACATGCTGCCCATGCTCTACCTCACCTGGTCGTTGAAGTATGGAGCCATTGCGGGGAGCAATCCATGGCAGGCCACCGGCTTGGAGTGGCAGATCCCTTCCCCGCCCCCCACGGAAAACTTTGCCGAGATACCCATCATGGACCACGAGGCCTATGACTACGAGTGGCTCGCAAACAAGACCAGGAATGAGGTGACTACCGTTGGATAGCGCACTGGCGACAACCGATCCGGCCGAGGTACATGCGGAGCACGGGCACGTCTCTCTGCCCCAGCATCGGCATCACTTTGAAACTGCGGAGCAACAGCGGGAGGCGGGCAGCTTTGGCATGTGGCTGTTTCTCCTCACGGAGATCATGTTCTTTGGCGGCATGTTCTTCTCCTACCTCATCTATCGCAACTGGTACTACCCTGCCTTTGTCGTGGCCTCCAATCAGTTGAACGTCACCATCGGCACCGTCAATACCATGCTGCTCATCACATCGGGTTTTTGCATGGCCATCGCCGTCTGGGCAGCCGAAATGCGCAAACGCCCGCTCTTGCGCACCATGCTCATCCTCACCGCCCTCCTCGGCGTCATCTTCCTCGGCCTCAAATCAGACGAATACTACGAGAAGTATGAGCTGCACCATATTCCCGGCAACAACTTCAACATCTCCATGTTCACCAACCCCGCCGGCTACGGAATCAAGGAACCTCCCTTGTCTCCGGATATGGCGCAAAGAACCCAGGTCTTCTTCTTCCTGTACTTCGCCATGACGGGTATGCACGCCCTGCACATGGTCATCGGCCTCGGCATCCTCTGCTGGCTCATTCGCCGCGCTCATCGCGGCGACTTCACCGCCGGCTATGTGGCCCCGGTGGAAAACTTCGGTCTTTATTGGCACTTCATCGATATTGTGTGGTTGTTCCTCTACCCTCTGCTCTATCTCATTAACCGTCATCCTCTGCACTGAACCGCCGGCCGCTGAACTCACCCGGCAGTAGGAGCCCGTCAGTTCTTCACCTCCTTCGGCACGCCATCCCGTCATCGAACGAACAGGGGATCAAAAGGAAATTCGAATGACCGATCAAGCGATTCACGGCAACGCGAACCATCCGGGCAACGCGAACCATCCGATCGATGGAGACGTGGACAATCCGGAGCATGTCCACCACCACATCATCACGCCCACCCAGTACCTCTTTGTCTACCTGGCCCTCATCGCCTTGACGGCCCTCACCTGCGCCGCCGCCTTCGTCGATCTCAAGTGGGCCAATCCGGTCATCGCCCTCGGCATCGCCTGCACCCAGGTGGTCATCGTAGTACTCTTTGACATGCATGTGGCCTATCAATCCCGGCTCATCAAGCTCACCATCGGAGCAGGCTTCTTCATGTTTCTGGTGATGGTGACTATGACCTTGACCGACTACATGAGCCGCTCCTGGGGCATGTGGTAGGGCTGGGCCGGCGGCCTATCGGTCCTCACCGCATCGCCGCCAGCCACCCTCCTTCCAGCGGAAGCAGCCACCCGCAAGTAGCCAGCCGACCGCTCGCCGTCGGCGGCGCCTCCAGCTTCAACCTCCCATCCCGCCCCAGGGCGCCACACGGCGCGGCCGGCAGGCAGCTTCAATCCGCACCAGCGCCATCCCGCGGATCCGGCTGTATGCTGGGAGCATGGCAATGCAGATCCCGGAAAAGAGCGTTGCGGTATTCTGCGCCTCGGCCCCTGGCGCGCGGCGGCAGTACGCTCAAGAAGCGGAGGAGCTGGGCAGAGCCTTGGCCCAGCGTGGCCTGGGCCTTATCTATGGCGGAGGCAAAACCGGCTTGATGGGCGCAGTGGCCAAAGGAGCCCTCTCCGCCGGCGGCTATGTCGTGGGCGTCATTCCTCAGTTGCTCGTAGACCTGGAGATAGCCCACGATGGTCTCAACGAACTCCACGTCACCACCACCATGCACACCCGCAAGGCTCTCATGGCGGAGCGGGCTCACGCCTTCATCATCCTGCCCGGAGGCTACGGCACGCTGGAGGAGATGTTTGAAGCCCTCGCCTGGCAGACGCTGCGCATCCACGCCAAGCCGGTCATCCTCCTCAACGTGGACGGCTTCTATGACGCCCTGCTCCACTTCCTCGACGTCTGTGACCGCGAAGGCATGCTTCGCGGCAACCGCAGCGTCCTTCTGGTGGCTGGCAGCGTGGAGCAGGCGCTACGCCTGGCAGATCTTCACCAGCCCGCGCCTCTGGCAGCCATCGGCCCCTGAACGGATCGTCCCCAGGCCGATTCGCCCCGCTCGTTTGGCCGTGCTCCTCTACCCCCTACAATGATCGTTGCATGCCTCTGCATGCGCCTTCGCGCAACGGCGCCGCCTGCTCACGCCGTCACCGCGGCCCACGTCCTCAGGAGGCCAGCTCCGGAATGATCGTCACCCGCCACCAAGTAGACCTCATCGGCTACGCGGCCGCCACTATGACCACCGTGTCCTTCGTGCCGCAACTCCTGCGCGTCATCCGCCTGCGGTCGGCCAGGGAGATCTCCCTGGGCATGTTTCTCATCTTTTCCCTGGGTACGTTTTCCTGGCTGGTCTATGGACTGTTCACCCACTCAGGACCGGTGATGCTGGCCAACGCAGTCACCCTCGTTCTCTCCCTGTCGATCCTGGCCTTGAAGCTGTGGTTTGACCGCAGGTCGATGCGCCCAGGGTAGACCCTCCCGCGCTGCGCCGGAACCCACCCATTCCTACCCGGCCCCAGCGTGCAATCCCCTACGCGGCTGGCGCTCGCACCGCAAAGCGCGGCACAATACTAGCAGCGACGTTCCAGCAAATGCAGCCACGTTGCAGGCGGAGTCTATGAGCCACGAAGGAATTCAAATCACCCACGCGGTCGAGCCCGGCTCTCTCCAGCAGCCGCCGAGGCTCAGCGGAGACGCGATTCAGCCGGCCCGGGTGCGCGTCGATAAGACCGGCGGCACAGGCGTGGTCATCGAGTGGAAGGATGGCCACCGCAGCCGTTGGACCTTTGCTTGGCTGCGCGCCGCCTGCCCCTGCGCCACCTGCATCGAAGAGCGCGAAAAGCAAGGCCTGGCGCCCGGCCAGACCGCCGCCAAACCATCGCTCCTGCCCATCTATCAGGATCCGGCGCGGCCTCTCGAGGTCTCGCCGGTCGGCAACTACGCTCTCCGCTTCAAGTGGAATGACGGCCATGAATCCGGAATCTACTCCTGGGACTACCTGCGCAACGTAGCCGATGTGGAAGCTGCCCGCCAGAACGCCCTTGCTCCTTGAGTGCGCTCCTTAAGTCCGCGCCTGGCCTGCGCTGCTCTCTGCGCCAGGCGTCCCGCTAGGCTCCAGGCCGGGGATCGTCGGCGTGGCGGCCAGCAGTCTCCGCGTATAGGCCTCGCGCGGAGCGTCACACACCTCCCGCCAGCCTCCGGTCTCGACGATCCGTCCGCCCTGCATCACCGCGATGCGATGGCACAGATAGCGCACCAGCGGCATCGAGTGCGAGATAAACAGATAGGTAAGGCCGTAGCGCTGCTGCAGATCGCGCAGTAGATTGATCACCTGGGCGCCCACGGAGACGTCCAGCGCGCTCACTGGCTCATCCAGGACCAGCAACTCGGGGCGGAGCGCGATCGCCCGCGCAATGTTAATCCGCTGACGCTGTCCGCCGGAGAACTCATGCGGGTAGCGGCGCAGCGCATCCTGCTCCAGGCCCACCTCGCCCAGCAACTCGCTCAGCCGCGCAGAAACACCACCCACGGGCTGTTCCTGGTGGATCAGGAACGGCTCGGCCAGAATCTCTCGCACCGTCATGCGCGGGTTGAGTGCGGCAAAAGGATCCTGAAAGACCATGGAGAGCCGGCGGCGAAGGCGGCGCATCTCCCGCTTCTTCAGATCCAGCAGGTTGTAGACGCGCCCGGCCGCGCCTACCTTGGAACCTACACTGGAACCCACACCAGAACCCACCTCGGAGCAGAGAACAGCCCCCCGCGCCCCTGCGCCCAACTCGTGGAACAGGATGCGGCCGCTGGTCGGCTCCAGCAGACGCAGCAGCAACCGCGCCAACGTGCTCTTGCCAGAGCCGGACTCGCCCACCAGTCCCAGCGTCTCGCCACGCTGAATCGTGAGAGAGACGCCCCGGATCACGCTCGCCGAGCCGAACTCTTTCACCAGATCATGGGCTTCCAGCAGAATGTCAGGTTGCATAAGGTGACGAGCAGAGCGCGGAGCAGAACGCGGAAAACAGCGCCAGAAAACACGGCCCGGACAGCAGAGCCGCAGCCACTCATCATCCATGGCGCAGCCCGCTGTTCTTACTCTACAGCCTCGGTCAACCTTCTCGCGGTAGCTCTCGCCTCGCGCACCTCCTTTGCGGGCCGCTCCGGCCGCGTCCTTGAGCCACAGGCTGGAGCAGATAAAATGAACCAATGTCATCGACGTCGGTAGTGGATCTGGTCGGAGTGGGACTCAACGCCACCGACACGCTGATTCCTCTCTCGGAGTTTCCTCAACGCGGATCCAAAATGGAGTACCGCCAGGAGACAGTCTCTCCGGGTGGGCAGGTAGCCACGTCGGTGGTCGCCTGCCAGACCTGGGGCATGCGCACCCGCTACGTAGGCAAGCTCGGCGACGACGACGCAGCGCGGCTGCACGCCCGCGCCTTCGCTCAGGCCGGCGTGGAGACTCAACTGGTCACGGTGCCCAACGCGGCCAGCCCCCGCTCGTTGATCCTGGTCGATGGATCCGGTGAGCGGACGGTTTTCTGCCGTCGCGATGAGCGTCTGGCCCTGCAACCCCAGGATCTGGAGCGCGAATGGATCGTCCGCGCCCGCGCCCTGCACGTGGATGGCTTTGACACCGCGGCGGCCACGCTGGCGGCAACATGGGCGCGGGAGGAGGGCCTGTCGGTCACGGCGGACCTCGATGAGGTCTACCCCGGCGTCGATCGGCTCATCGAGAAGATCGATCACCTCATTGTGAGCCGCGACCTTCCCTGCCGCCTGATGCAGGAGGATGATCTCTGCCGCGCGTTGCGCAAGATGCACTCGCGCTATGGATGCGCTCTCACCGCAGCCACCCTCGGTCCGGATGGCGTGCTCGCCTGGGACGGCCGCCGGTTCTTCTTTCGCCCCGCCTTCCATGTGCCGGTCACCGATACCACCGGCGCGGGAGACATCTTCCACGCCGGCTTTCTCTACGGTCTCACGCAAGGCTGGGAACTGGAGCGGCAACTGGACTTTGGCTGCGCTGCCGCCGCCATGA
>DAHXNO010000151.1 GCA_027365345.1 Granulicella sp. | reverse complement strand
TGTAGCGCTGATTGAGAGGACGCCCGTGGAGCAGGCTCCGCGTGCGGTGGGCGAATTTGTGCGTAGCTTGTGCGGAGGAGCGAAAACTGAATGAATCGGCGCCCGAGCACGTATCATGAGAGTAGGCAGTTCCATTTCGCGCAGCCGCCGGTTGTGCACCCTAAACCCCGCCCAGGGCGACCAGCCAGCGAGGTCAGCGACGCCAGGAGACGTGGCGAGCAGGCCACCCGCAGTGTGGTTGCCGGGCTATCTTCTCGAGTCCTTTGGACTCGCTGGATGAGGAAGCATGGAAATCTCCGATTGGCGTAAGAGGATTGATGAGTTGGATGAGCAGATCGTCCAGTTGCTTTCACAGCGAGCGGCGGCGGCGATGGAGATTGGGAGGTTGAAGCAGGGCAGCGGGGCGCCGATCTACGAGCCGCTGCGGGAGAAGGAAGTGATTGAGCACGTGCGCAAGGTGAATCCGGGACCGCTGGCAGGAGCACAGGTGCAGGATGTGTATGAACGGGTGATGGATGTGATGCGGGAGTTGCAGCGCCAAAAGCCGTGAGTTGCCGCGGATGGAGTGCGCGGGCAAGGGAAGTGAAGATCTTATTTCGGAGTAAAGAGGAATCCAGTGATGATCGTAGCGATGCAGGACAATGCCACCGATGAACAGATACAGCATGTAATTGAACGCATGGTGGAGTTGGGCTTTAACGTCCACCGCACCACCGGCGAGACGCAGACTATTCTTGCGGGGGTGGGAACGCCGGCGCACTTTGAGGTGACGGAGTTCCAGGTGCTGGGAGGTGTGGCGCAGGCCTACCGCATCTCGTCGCCGTACAAGCTGGCGGGGCGAGGGTTCCGGCCGGAGGGCACGAGGGTGACGTTTCCCAATGGCCTGGTGGTTGGCGGCGAAGAAGTGGTGGTGATGGCCGGTCCCTGCTCAGTGGAGAGCCGCGAACAGATCCGCCTGAGCGCGCAGCAGGTGGCGGCCGCCGGCGGGCAGTTTTTGCGCGGAGGAGCGTTCAAGCCGCGCAGCTCGCCCTACAGCTTCCAGGGGATGGGGCTGGAGGGATTGAAGCTACTGCGCGAGGCCGCCGATGAGACGGGGCTGCTGGTGATCACCGAGGTGATGGAGATCTCGCAGATTGAGCTGATGCTGCCGTACATTGACTGCTTCCAGGTGGGCGCGCGGAACATGCAGAACTTCAATCTGCTGCGCGAACTGGGCCATGTGCGCAAGCCGGTGCTGCTGAAGCGCGGCATTGCCGCCACCATCGAAGAGGTGCTGCTGAGCGCGGAGTATATCCTGTCCGGCGGCAACTACGACCTGATGCTGTGCGAGCGCGGCATCCGAACCTTTGAGACCTATACCCGCAACACGATGGACATTTCGGCGATCCCGGTGCTGAAGAAGCTGACGCATCTGCCGGTGCTGGGCGATCCTTCTCACGGGGTGGGCAAGCGCGACCTGGTGCCTCCGATGGCGTTGGCGTCCGTGGCCGCAGGCGCTGACGGGCTGCTGATGGAAATGCATCCGAATCCGGACAAGGCGCTCTCCGACGGAGCGCAGTCGTTGTTCCCGGAGCAGTTGACCAAGCTGGTGGAGAGGCTGCGCAGGCTTGCGCCGGTGGTGGATCGGGTGATTGCGCCGGCGGTGTCGAAGATTCATGCTTAGGATCAGCGAGGAGATGGCTCTGCATCGGATTGTGGTCAAACTCGGAACGAACGTTATCATGCGGCAGGATGGCAAGGTGGCGCTAGGTCTGGTGTGTGGGCTGGTGGAACAGATCGCCGAGTTGCGCGCGCAGGGAGTTGCGGTTCTGGTGGTGAGTTCGGGTGCGATAGGCTTGGGGATGGAACGGTTGGGGCTGAGAGAACGGCCGACCGTGCTCTCCCAGATCCAGGCCTGCGCGGCGATTGGACAGTCGCGGCTGATGTCGCTGTATGACGATGCGTTTGACCAGCTAGGATGCCCGATTGCCCAGGTGCTGCTTACGGAGGACGACTTTCGCGATGCGGTGCGGCATGCGAATCTGCGCGCCGCGCTGGATGCGCTGTTGACCATGGGCGTGATCCCGATTGTGAATGAGAATGATACGGTTTCAACGATCGAGTTGGAACGTACCACGGAGTACAAGCCGCGGGAGCGGATCTTTGGCGATAACGACAAGCTTTCTGCGCTGCTGCTTAAGCACATCGGCGCGGACTTGCTGGTGCTGCTCTCCGATGTGGATGGGTTGTACGATCGCCATCCGGGCGAGCCGGGGGCGACGCTGATACCGCAGGTGAGCGCGGTGGATGAGACGATTCTGGCTCTTGCGAACGGAAGCAACGGGCGCGGCCGCGGGGGGATGGTCTCTAAGCTGGAGTCGGCGAGGATTGTGCTGCATGCCGGCAAGCGGGTAATAATTGCCAACGGACGAACGCCGCATGTGCTGGAGCGGATCGTCTCTGGAGAGCCGGTGGGGACGATGTTCGCCACCGCGCAGCCTAAGGCGGCTTTGACGAGGGAAGAGAGTTGAGCGCGGAGGCGATTTCGGCTGCGATGGCTCCGGGGATGGGCGTGGGGACGCGTGCCGTGGCTGAGGCGGCCAAGAGAGCCTCGCGCGTGTTGGCGACATTCGATGAGGCGACGCGCAACCGGGCGCTGGAGGCTATGGCGGCGGCCATTGAGCCGGCAGGCGCACGGTTGCTGGAGGCCAACGCCGAGGATGTGAGGGCGGCGGGAGAGAGTTTGAGCCCGGCAACGCTCGCGCGGCTGAAGTTGACTGAGGTCAAGCTGGCGGAGATGGCCGAGCAGGTGCGCTCCGTGGCTGCTTTGCCGGATCCGCTAGGGCGGGTGCTGGATGCGATCGAGATGGATGAGGGATTGCACCTGACCAGGGTGAGTGTTCCACTGGGAGTGGTGGGGGTGATCTTTGAGGCGCGGCCGGACGCGGTGACGCAGATTGCGGCTTTGGCCGTGAAGTCTGGTAATGCGGCGATTCTGAAGGCCGGACGAGAGGTGGAGGGTACGGCGGGGATGCTGGTGGAGGTGCTGCGGTCTGCGCTGCGCGAGGAAGGCTTGCCCGAGGATGCGGTGTGCTTGCTGCAAGGAAGAGAGCGCGTGCAGGAGTTGCTGGGGATGCATGAGCTGGTGGACCTGATGATTCCACGCGGCTCCAAGGCGCTGGTGGAGTATGTGCAGGCGAATACGAGGATTCCGGTGCTGGGCCATGCGGAGGGCGTCTGCCATATTTATGTGGATAAGAGAGTGGATGAGGCGCTGGCGCTGCGGGTGATTGCAGATGCCAAGACGGACTACCCGGCGGCGTGCAATGCAGTGGAGACGGTGCTGGTGCATCGGGCGATTGCGGCTGAGTTCCTGCCGCGACTGGCGGAGCATCTGCGGGCGCGCAGCGTGGTGCTGCATGGCGATGAGACGGTGCGGGAGCTGCTGCGCGGGGTAGAGGTGGAAGCGGTAACGGATTGGCGTACCGAGTATGGTGAGCTGGCTATTTCGCTGAAGGTGGCGGCGTCGCTGGAGGATGCGATCGAACACATCCACAGGTATGGCTCGGTGCACACGGAGAGCATTCTGAGCAGCGATGAGGAGGCGGCGGAGCGGTTCCTGCGCGAGGTGGACGCCTCCAGCGTGATGCATAATGCGTCAACGCGCTTTGCCGATGGATTTCGCTATGGGTTCGGCGCTGAGGTGGGAATCAGCACCAGCAAGCTGCATGCGCGGGGGCCGGTGGGTCTGGAAGGGTTGACGACGTACAAGTACTTGCTGCGCGGCACGGGTCAGGTTGCAGGGGACTATCGGGCCTCCAAGGAGACAGGCCGGGCGGAGCGGACGTTTACGCACCGGCGGGAGCGCGGATGAGAAGCGTGCTGGTGGGGGGAACCGGGTTGATAGGGGCCTCGGTGGGGGTGGGGCTGAGGGCTGGGGGATTTGCCGGGGAGATTGCGGGCTGGGATGCCAGCGCGGTGGAGCTGGACGAAGCGCAGCAGCGAGGGGCGATCGACCGGGCGCTGGAGAGCCGGGAGGCGGTGCTGGAGACGGATGCGGATGTGGTGGTGCTGGCTACGCCTGTGATGCCGATTCTGGACTGGATGGAGCGGCTGGCTCCGCGGTTGAAGCCGACACAACTGGTGACCGATGTGGGCAGCACGAAGGGTGAGATCGCCGCGCTGGCCGAGAGGCTGTATGGCCGGCCGGGACGGGCGACGTTTCTTCCGGGGCATCCGATGGCGGGTAAGGAGTCCGGGGGCGCTGCGTTGGCTGAGGCGACGCTGTTTGAGAGCGCCGTCTGGCTGTTTACGCCGCCGACGCAGGAGGTGGAATTAGCCGACGCCTGGCGCGAGGCGGTGACGGGCTTTGGGGCGCGGGTAAGGGAGATTGATCCGCAGCAGCACGATGAGGTGTGCGCATGGGTGAGCCATCTTCCGCAGATGGTGTCAACGGCAATGAGTGCGCTGCTGGTCGACCAGTTTTCCGGCGATGAGGAGGCCATGGCTGCGGTGCAGGCGATTGGCGGCCGAGCGCTGCGCGAGATTACTCGCCTGGGCGGAAGCCCGTATAGCATGTGGCGCGATATTGCGCTGACCAACAGCGAGGCGATCGCCGCCGTGCTCTGGGCCCTGGAACAACGGCTGGCCTATGTGAGAGAGAATCTGCGCACGCCGGAGCTGCGCGAGGAGTTCAGCCGGGCGAACCGCTTCCGATTGGCTCCGCGAGGTTGAGCGCAGGCGGCTTTGGTGGAAAAGAGATCCGCTGGAATGCGCACCTTGGAGATCTGGTGTTCAGGTGCGCAGTTGCTTGAAACTTCCAAAGTGTCTGGGTTGGTTTTTCTCCGGACGTTGGCTTTGGCGATGCGCGAACCTACATCTCTTTGGTTGCTGGACGGCGTGGTACAGAGGCGAGGCCGTGGATGGGTGAGGCGATGCTGAATCTCTACTCGCCTGATCCGCGATAGCCGAACTTGCCGTTTCGATAAAAGGTAATGGTGAACATGGGAGTCTTGGTGTGGGTGTAGCCGGTCTCCGCTGCAGTCAGCGTGACACCTCCGCCCCAGGTGATGGAGAAGTTCTTGTTGTTCGGCCAGGTGTACTCCGCTTCGGGAGAGATATCCAGGTAGGTCCAGCTTGGTGCGTTGGCGTGACCGAAGAAGAGGTTGGTTTTGCTCTGGGACTCGCCGTTGTATTCGACGAGATAACCGAGGCCGCGTTTGCTGTTG
Source organism: Granulicella sp. (assembly GCA_027365345.1). Lineage (GTDB taxonomy): Bacteria > Acidobacteriota > Terriglobia > Terriglobales > Acidobacteriaceae > Granulicella. Next base: position 7,892 of record DAHXNO010000151.1, on the reverse strand, counting down.
AGAACATCCTCAAAGGCGCCAGAGTAATAGAGAAGATTCCCGTTGACCACGCGCAGGTGTTCTCCGTTTGGAACGACGGTAAAGCCATTGTTATAGGTATAGCCACTGCCCACATGGTTGGGGTCTTCGACGATGTCTCCGAACTGAAAGTAGCCCTCGAAGGGCTTAAATTGCTTGCGAGCGAGCAGGTTCAATCCCTCGTTATAGGTTCCGTTGCCATACTGGTCTGCACCGAAGAGCTTGGGATTGAGGTTCTGGTACTTTCCTGTGGGGATGAACTGGATATAGGTGATTGCCAAGGAGGGGCGGGCCCAGAAATGGTAGTGGTCATCATCCTTCATGAACTGTTTTTTGAGTTCGAAGTGGAGGTTGCCCATCCCGGTTGCCGTTTCGATTTGACCGTTGGCGGTGCTGGGCGGCCCGATGCGGTTGTAGTCAAAGGGGACATAGAAGTCGATTTCAAGATTATTGATGATGCCAAAGCTGACTCGCTGCGGCATATAGAGGTTGGTTTGTCCCAGCGAAGAGGTCAATGAGTCGTAGAAGAACGGTTCGACGTAGCCCGACTGGGGTGGATCGGCATCGGCGGTTCCGGTGTAGAAAGGTCCACTGGTCAAAGGCGCCCAGTTCAGCCTTTCTTGCGCCACGCAGCAGGTATGCGCCAACAGCAGAAGGATGACCCGATAGAAAGACAGAGGCTTCCTGCGAAAGAGATTCATTTGGATACTCCAAAGCTGAGTTGTCAGCCCTTCACTTCACGTTCCACGGAAGCTACGTTCCGCAACTGCGGACGAGTTCGCACAGATTACGCCTGTCCCGATGGCTCTTCCGCCAGGGAGGATGGGTACAGCAGACGCCGACCGAGTTGTCAGTCCGGCGCTTTTCAGATGTCTGTTTGACGTAGCTTTCGACGGTCAGGAAACCACAATGTTCTGCTTTACGGAGACGAGCAACGATCTGATCCGGGAGAACGAATCGGCTCCCTCTCTATGGTAGCTGGCGGCGGTCCCTGTGCCAAGGTGGGATGGAGTGGCGCAATCCCTGGTGACCAACAGGCGCAGATGGCAGGGATGCGCGGAAGGCTTGCGGAGGGATCACGGATGGTCTGATAGCGAGACCTGTGAAGCTACAAAGAAACTCTGTGCAGTTCAGGTGGAACCCGCGGCGCCAGTCCGCGGGCTCCCCGAGATGCGGCTGGAGCGGGTTACAAGCCCGGTTGATTGGGATAGGCGGGCAGATCCGCCGGCTTTGGCGGGAGGCTCATGGGATGCGCCTGAATCTGCTTCATGACCTCCTGAATGGCGCGATCGAGCTGGGCATCCTTGCCGCGCACCACATCGTCAGGCCGGTCGTCGACCACAATGTCCGGCTGCACGCCATGGTTCTCGACGATCCATTGGCTGTTGAGCCCGTAGATCGAGAACTCCGGACGCGAGAACGAGCCGCCGTCGACCAGGGGTATCATGCCGCGGATGCCGCGCACGCCGCCCCAGGTGCGTTCGCCAATGAGCGGACCCAGCTTATAGACCTTGAAAAACTCGCTGAAGATGTCGCCGTCCGAAGCGGCGTACTGGTTGGTGATGGCGGCGATGTAACCATGGAAGATCTGCGGTGGGATGGTGTTGCCGGTGCTGTTCTCCCAGTTGCGGGCCAGCTCCATACCGGCAAGGATGCGTCGCAGCCGCTCGAAGATCATCTGGTCGACAAAGCCGCCGCCGTTGTAGCGAACGTCGATAATCAGGCCCTCTTTGCGAATCTGCGGATAGTACTGCTCGACAAAAAGATTGAGGCCGGCGTCTTCCATGTCGGGAAGATAGATATAGCCGACGCGGCCATGGGTGGCCGCATCCACCTTCTTGCGATTGGTCTCAATCATGTCATTCATACGCAACTGGAACTCGTCGTCGAGGGGCTTGATGTCAATGGTCCGGGCTCCGTCGAGGGACGGGTTTGAGTTGATCGTGATCGCGGTGGTCTGGTTGGCGGTGTTGACCAGCAGCCTGTCGGGTGAATCGGGCGCCTTGAGCGGGCGGCCATTCACGGCCAGCAGATAGTCGCCTTGCTTGACGTTCAAGCCCGGCTCGGTGAGTGGCGAGCGGGTCTGCGGATCCCAGTTTTCGCCGGGGTAGATCTTCTTGAACCGGTAGTAGCCGGTGGCGGCGTCGAGCTCGTAGTCGGCTCCCAGCAATCCCTCGGTGACGCGGTTCGGGTTGGGGTTGTCGGGACCATTGACGTAGGTGTGCGAGTTGGAAAGCTCGCCAACCATTTCGCCCAGAATGTAGGTGAGGTCATAACGGCTGGCGACGTAAGGAAGCAGCACCGCGTACTTGTCATGCACCGCCTTCCAGTTGACGCCGTTCATGGCGGCTTCAAAGAAGTAGTCGCGCTCCTGCCGCCAGACCTCGTTGTAGATCTGCCGCCACTCGGCCGGCGGATCGACATCCATTTTGAGGCCGGTAAGACTCAACGCGCCTTTGCCAATCTTCTGTACGGTAGCGGGCTTGGCGTCGATGATTCCGTATGTGCCGGGGCCGGGGCCTTTCTTTGCTTCATAGAGGATCTTCGTGCCGTCGTGGGAGAGTTGCCAGCGGTTGATGTTTTCGATGACGGTTGTTTCCTTGCGTTTGCTCAGCTCGTAGGCATGCAGAGCAGGCGCTTCGCCAGGCAATGGTCCGGAGAGTCCCTGGACAGGCTGTGTGGAGTAGTAGATGAAACCCTTGGCGGCTGCGAGCCCGGAGATGATGGCGGGCGGAGTGGGCAGGGCCACAACGCGATTCTGAATCCCATCAAGGTCAACGCGGAAGTCCTTGAGGACATCGTTCGCCGCGGCTGGGCCTGGCTGGTTCTTCTTGCCAGCCTCGGATGCGGTTTGGGTGTCGGGTCCTGTGGCGTTTTTCTGATCGGCGGCTGCGGGACCAGGCGTTTCGGGCTTGATCTGGGTCTCATCGCTCAGGGCTGGGAAGGGCGAGGGAAGATCGTTGCGCAGCGTGAGCAGATAAACCCGCGTGGTCTTGGGATTGGTGAACTCGAAGTCGAAGTTGCCAATGACCTCGTTGTAATCGCGGTCGGAGAGGAAGTAGAGGTATTTGCCCTCGGGATCCCAGACCGGATCGTCACTGTTGAACATCTGGCCCGTGACCGCGATCGGTTGCTTCTTTTCGAGCGAATAGAGATAGACCGAGCTGAAGTCACTGGAGTTCTGTTTGTCGTAGGCGATCCACTTGCTGTCCGGTGACCAGGAGTAATTGACGATCTCTGCATAGCGCGCGCGATCGACCTGGACAGGCTTCTTGGCGGCGAGATCGACGTACCAGAGGCGGAGATTCTGGTCGGCCCATGCCAGCTTTTTGCTGTCCGGTGACCAGACGGGCTGGAACATGAACCCCTTGAATCCGGAGGTGATCTGCTGGGTGTGGTCCTTGCCGCGGGCGCTGAGTGAAAGCGCTTTGCCGAGTTCGATGTTGCCCATGCCATCCTGCGGCGTGATGTAGATCTCGTCTTCGCCGGAGCGATCGGAGACGAAGGCGATCCAACGGCCATCAGGCGACCAGGCCACTTCCTTGTCACGGCTGGCTTGATTGCGGGTCAACATGCGGGTTGCGCCATCCTTGGCGGGTACGGTGAAGATTTTGCCGCGGGCCACCATGACGGCGCGCTTGCCGTCCGGAGCGATATCAAGGTCTGTAATGAGGTTGGTCACGCTGGTCCAGTGCTTCATCGCCAGCTCACGCACGCCGGGCGCCTGGATGGTGAGTTTTGTAGCCTGACGGGTCGCCAGGTCCAGAAGGTAGAGATAACCGCCGTTCTCAAAGACAATGGAGTTCTCGCCCAGGCTGGGCCACATCACGTCAAAGTCGGTGAAGTGGGTGATCTGCTGGATCTGCTTGCTGGTGAGGTCATAGGAATAGATATTCAGCCGATGCTCCGGGCCACGGTCGGAGGTGAAGTAGATCGTGTTGCCGTGCCACATCGGGAAGGTATCCGTGTAAGCGGTGTGGGGAATCGTCTGCTCGAGGACATTGTTCTTGAGGTCGTAGATGTAAATGTCCTGCGCCAGGCCGCCGGTGTAGCGCTTCCAGGTGCGGAAGTTGCGGAAGATGCGGTTATAGGCAATCTTTGTGCCGTCTGCATTGAATGAGGCGAGCCCTGACTGGTCGAGCGCAAGGGGCACGGGCTGGCCACCGTCGATCGAGACGCTATAAAGGCGCTTGGTCCAGATGTTTGGAGAGTCGCGGCGGGTGAGAAACAGGATTTGCTTGCTGTCAGGGGTCCAGGTGACCACCTCGTTGTGGATGCCCATGCGGTCGCTGAGTGGTTGAGCCCCGCCCTGGTAGAAGGTGAGCTGCCGCGGCTGTCCTCCTTCGGCGGGCATGACGTAGACATTGGAGTTGCCGTCATACTGGCCGGTAAAGGCAATCCACTTGCCGTCGGGAGAGAACTTAGGAAACAGCTCCAGCCCCGGATCGGAGGTGATGCGGCGGGCAGTTCCGCCCTTGGCGGAAACCAGCCAGATATCGCCGCCATAGACGAACGCGATGTGGTCGCCATGGATATCAGGGAAGCGGAGTAAACGCGCCTCCGGGGTCTCCTGAGCTGTCAAACTCGCACACGCCAACAGCGTGGCGCAAAAGAAGAACTGTTTTAGCCATCTCATTTGTCTTGTCTCCTGATTGCGTCTGCCGGGAGCTTCGCATGAATTCGAAGGGCTGCGCGAACCGGCAGAGGGTTGGCCATTGCCACGATGATTTCGTCGTTTCAGCGCAGGTTGTGGAAAGGCTGCAACGAGCGTTGTGTGGCCTGCATCCACGCCAGGGAGAACCAACGTTGTTGGATCTTCCCTGGTAGCCGTATTTCCAAATCAGCGCCAAAATCCGTTCCAAAGTCTAGCATGTCTTCCCAAGGAGCTGCGTTCCGCCCGGAATTGCGATCGGATTTCACACCCATGAAGGAGTGCCGTACTCCGTGGTTCACAACAAGGCGCAGATGGCAGGGATGCGCTGACTGGCGTGGGAGAAGTGAACCGCGAGGTAGGCTGGGGGTGCGCGGAGCAGCGCATGGCGGCGATGGATCAGGATGTGACGATCGTCGACAGCCACAAGCGCGAGGTGCTCCGAACCCGTGAAAGCCAGGGCGGTTATCAGCCGATGCTCACGGCGTGGGACGGTTGTGCGCGAGGGCGAGGCGTAGCACTGCGGTGAAGGGAGTCGGGCTGCGTAGCGGGGATGGGATGCGGGTGGAGTGGAAGGCGGGATCGCATAGCATGGAGTCAAGGCCGCGCGGAGGATTGCGGCCTGCGGAGATAGAGGCTATGCGGATTCTGGTGATTGGCGCTGGTGCGGTGGGGGGATACTTTGGCGGACGGCTGGCCGCGGCGGGACGGGATGTGACCTTCCTGGTGCGGGAGGGACGAGCGGCGCAGTTGATGCAAACAGGGTTGCGGATCTTTGATGTTTGTGGCGATCTGACGGTGTTACCAGAGCGACTGAGGTTGCTGACGGCTGAGCGGTTGAGGGCGAGGCCGGAGGCGTTCGATCTGATTCTTTTGAGCACAAAGGCATACTCTCTGGACGCCGCCATGGAGGATTTTGCTCCGGCGATGGGGGCGGGGAGCGTGGTGCTTCCGCTGCTGAACGGGATGCGGCATCTGGATGTGCTGGGGGCGAGGTTCGGGATGGACCGTGTGCTGGGCGGCACGACGTATCTGGTGGCGGACCTGGATGCGGAGGGAGTGGTGCACTCGATGACCGCACTGCATGACCTGAACTTTGGCGAGCTTGACAGACGGGTGACGGAGCGGATCAAGGCGATCGAGGGGGTTCTGAACGGGGCGGGCTTTGATGCGCGATTGCGGCCGGATGTGTTGGCCACGCTGTGGCAGAAGTGGACGATGCTGGCCTCGGCAGGCGCGATCAACTGCCTGGTGCGGGCTCCGATTGGAGTGGCGGTATCGGCTCCGGGAGGCCGGGAGACAGCGCTGCAGGTGATGGCGGAGTGCGAGAGCATTGCCACGGCTAACGGTTACCCTGCTGAGGACCTGGGGCAACTGGTGGCTACGGAACGGCGATTGCTGGATCCGGGATCCACGCTGACGACGTCGATGTATCGCGATATGCAGCGGGGTTTGCGGGTGGAGGGCGATCATATCCTGGGGGACCTGGTGGAGCGCGGACGGCGGCATGGAGTGGAGGCTCCGCTGCTGCGGGCTGCGTATGCCCAGTTGAGCGTGTACTCGTCAGGTCTAGCGGCGCGTTGTTCTTTCGCAACGTAAAGCCGCGCCGCGCTGGAGGGATGAAGTTTTGGCGATAGGGTGTGGATGGCGCGGAGAGGAACGGGGTGGGAAGTTTGGGCGATAATTACCTATGCATTCTCTATGGACGCCCTCCAGTTGGTCTGAACGACTTGCAGAACTTGAAGCCCGAACCAGCCCCGCCAAGGAAACGCCCTTGCGCCGGGACGTGCGGTCCTTAGGAACATTACTAGGGCAGGTGTTGCGCGAACAGCCTGGGGACGCGTTGTACGGCGCGGTGGAGAGCCTGCGGCGGATCGCCATTGCGCGACGCCAAGCTGATGCCAGAGGCGATGTGGAGGAGGCGGGGCGCTATCTTGAGCAGGCACAGGCACTGATCCACGAGACGGCTCTGGATGCGCGCACGGCATTTTTTCTGGCGCGGGCGTTTGCGTTTTACTTTGAGCTGATCAATCTGGCGGAGACCAACCATCGCAAACGACGCAGGCGATCCGCTCTGCTGGAAGCCGGAGGCGAACCGCAGCGCGGAAGCCTGCGCGGGACGCTGCGGCGGCTGCGGGAGGCGGGGTTCTCCCGTGCGATGGTGCTGGCGCGACTGGAGCAGATCTGCATTATGCCTGTGTTTACGGCACATCCCACCGAGGTGGCCCGGCGCAGCGTGATGTTCAAGCGGCGCAGCATCTCTGACCTGCTGGAGAGGCTGGATGCTATTCCACTTCCGGTGACGGAGCTGGACGCGCTGGAGCGTGGACTGCTGGCGGAGATCACAGCGTTGTGGCAGACCGATGAGGTACGCCAGGAACGGCCTACGGTGCGGGACGAGGTCCATATGGCGCTGGACTACTATGACGCGTCTTTGTTTGCTACCATTCCGGTGCTGTATGCGGAGATTGCGAGCGCCCTGGATGCGGAGTTTCCAGATGGGGCCCCGACGCAGTTGTCGGATCTGCCGATTTTGGTGCGGTTTGGATCCTGGATTGGCGGCGATCGCGACGGGAATCCCTTTGTGACGGCCAAGACGACGGTGGATTCAGTGGCTATGTCGCGCGATCTGGTGCATGACTACTATGTGATCCGGTTGACGGGACTGTACAACGAGTTATCGTCTTCCACACGCCAGGCTCCGATCTCCGTGGCGCTGCGCGAGCGGTTGGATGAGTATCTTACGCTGTTGCGGGCCAGCGGGGACACAACGCCCTTCGACCGCTTTCCCAACGAGGCGTTACGGATGCAGATTGCCTGTATGAAGATGCGGCTGGGTGGGCTGCAAGCGGTATCCATGCATCGGGCGCTGGTGCTGTCAGTGAATTCCAGCCTGCCGCGGTATGAGAGAGCCGGGGAGTTGGTCGAGGATCTGATGCTGGTGCGAGCGTCCTTGGCTGAGAATGGCGGCTGGCGGCTGGCGGAGTACTTTGTGGATCCGCTACTGCTCTCCGTGCGGACGTTTGGCTTGCATCTGCAGACGCTGGACATTCGGCAACATGCGCGCGTGGACCGTGCGGTGCTGGCTGAGTTGAAGGCGGCTGCTGAAGGGGCGGCGGGGACGCGACAGGAGGAAGCGGGGAAGGCTGGAGCGCCAGCAGGGGTGCGAACGGCGCAACTGAGCGAGCAGGCGCAGGAGACGCTGGCCACCTTCCGCGCCGTT
>DAHXNO010000087.1 GCA_027365345.1 Granulicella sp. | reverse complement strand
ACAACCGGGATCAGGCGCGGAGAATTACTGAAGCTTACTCTGGGCGACTACGATCGCCAACAGTCAACTCTGCTTATTCGCGAATCGAAGTTCTACAAATCCCGATTGCTTCCGATCAATAGCGGCATTGCTGATGAGATTGAGCGCTATCTACGTGCCCGAACCCAGCGGCGGCTCCCGATTACTCCAGACACGGCTTTCATCTGGAACGCCACCCGGGGTGGACGAGCTTACAGCGGAACGGGTCTGCAATGCTGTCTGCGGCCACTGCTTCAGCAATGCGATATTGTCACGTTAAAAGGGAAACTTCCACGGATTCACGATTTTCGTCATGCCTTCGCAGTAAACGCGCTGCTGCGCTGGTATCGAATGGGTGTCGACGTCGATACCAAACTGCCATTGCTGGCAACCTATCTGGGCCACGGCTCGGCGGTATCGACTCACTATTACCTGCACTTCATCGAGCCACTCCGCACTGCCGCCAGCAAACGTTTTGCTAACCGCTACGGTCAGCTCGTCGCACCACTGCCGAATTCGAAGGGGCGGCGCTGATGAAAACACCATTTCCCAATCTTCTCGGCGTTATCGTGCGCGACTACTTCACGGATCACCTCCCCTGCCTTCGGGGAATGAGCCCGCATACAATCCACAGTTACCGCGATAGCATCGTGCTGCTTCTCCGTTTTCTTTCGGTGCAACGCAAGAAGCCAGTTGCGGAACTCGACTTGACTGATCTGGATCCGCCCGGAATCATCGCGTTTCTGTCCTACCTTGAAAAGGAGCGTAAGAACGGAGTGTCTACACGAAACGTTCGACTCTCCGCCATCCACGCTTTCTTGCGCTTCGTTGCCTCGCGAAACCCAGAACACCTCGCCCTGGCTCAGCGTGTTCTCGGCATCCCTTTCAAGCGTGCTCGGCAACGGGTGATCGACTACCTGGAGTATGAGGAGATCGACTCGATTCTCAAAGCAATCAATCGGACTACTCTGCAAGGAAGCCGCAACTACGCACTACTCGCGACGATGTTCAACACGGGCGCTCGCGTCCAGGAGGTCGCCGATTTGCGTGCCTGTGACTTGCAACTCACTAAGCCATTTCAAGTGAGATTGTTTGGCAAAGGAAGAAAGGAGCGTTATTGTCCGATATGGCCGCAGACTGCCACGGTTTTGCGATCATTTTGCAAACAACGGAATCTGGATCTGCGTTCGGAATCTCGCGTATTTCTGAATCACCGGGAACAACCGATCAGCCGCTTCGGCATCCGCTACATCCTCGCCAGATGCCTTGGCCTAGCCTGCGAGGATGCCCCCAATCTTCGGAAGAAGCGGCTGCACCCACACAGCATGAGGCACAGTATGGCCGTGGCACTTCTGAAATCCGGTGTTGATCTATCAACCATTAGCCACCTGCTCGGACATGCAAGTCCAACTACGACGAATCGCTACGCGAAAGTCGATCTCGAAATGAAGCGTCAGGCCATCGCCAAGGTAAGGCCGGTTCCACGCCAGTCGCGCAAGCCTTGGAGTAAAGACCGCACAATCCTGGATTGGTTGGAATCTCTGTAGGCTCATTAAATGTGGAGTTGAAAGCCACGGAAGGCCCGCTACACAGGGCTCCGGAGCATCAACTCCACATTACTGACAACTTCACATTACTCGCGCAGCCGGATATAGGTGATACCGGCCCGCCAGAGTTGATCCACACCGGTCAGCACCAAGTCGCGCGCCAGGTTCGGGTAGACCTTCCGCCCGTGGTTGGAGTCGGTGGTCACGACGAACTTGCGCTTGCGCACGCACAGCCCGCCGCGGCGGGTCTTCGCGCAGCAGCCGGTGGACCCGCTTTGCGTTCACCGTCCAGCCGCGCCGCCGCAACTCCCGAGTGATGCGCGGACGTCCGTAGCTGGGCCATTCCAACGCAATGCGCTGGATGGCGTCGCGTAGGTCCATGTCCGGATCCGCTCCAGCCCCGGCGTCCTCCTCGAAGCGATAGCTTCGGCGCTAAGGAAGAGTGACCCACTTGCACTTGGCAGAAGTGAGCCAGGGCAGGAACAGCATTGGGAGAGGTAGGGATATATACAGCATCATCCCGCACCGCAGGTGCGGCTGGGTTTTGCTTTTCAGTGTCATCCCACGCCGAAGGCGTGGCTGCGGCATGCGCTCTGCATGCACCTTCAGGATGGGCGTAGCCTCTGGAGTTTTTGCCGTGCATATTGGAAGTACTCTTCCCCGACTTCCATCTCGATTACTTCCTCGATAACTGGCATGAAGTAGGCCAGAGAGCGCACGGTAGTCAGCGGCGGAGCATCTGCGGGCCGGATCATGCGGCGTACCGCGGCCAGCACGAGTGCGTTCTCGATCTTGGACAAGGGAACGCCGCGTTGATAGAGCTGAACCGCCAGCATTCGATCTGGCCGGCGCAGATGGCCGCAGGTCCCCGGCGTGTTGCGATAGGCTTCGAGAACCTTGCGCACGTAGTCTTCGCGGCCGGATGGTTGTTTATCCATGGCCGTCTCCTCAGCCTTGCGGATCGCGCAGCGATGGTCCGTCGATGCGTATGGTGTGGCAGTAATGACGGACGCGGCTCAACAAGGCATCGACCAT
>DAHXNO010000127.1 GCA_027365345.1 Granulicella sp. | reverse complement strand
AGAGAATGCGCTCGGTCGTCGTCGTCTTACCGGCGTCGATGTGCGCCATGATGCCGATGTTGCGGCATTTTTGTAGAGGAACTGTGCGTGCCACGATATCTTCTTTTCTGCGGACACCCTGTCCGCGGTTGCTGCAAAACTAGGAACGGCAATACTGGTAACGGCAAAACTCACCTGGCGAACGCCTCCAGAAGGAGGACGTCTACCAGCGATAGTGCGCAAAGGCCTTGTTGGCCTCCGCCATACGATGAACATCCTCCTTCTTCTTCATCGCGGCGCCGCGGCCGTTAGCGGCGTCCAACAACTCGGCGGTTAACTTCTCCACCATTCCCTTCTCTCCACGGGCGCGGCCGTAGGTGACCAGCCAGCGAATCGCCAGAGACGTGCGCCGCTCCGGATTGACCTCGATCGGCACCTGATAATTCGCCCCACCGACGCGGCGGCTCTTGACCTCAAGCATCGGCTTCACATTCTCAACCGCTTTCTTGAACAGCTTCAGAGCCTCATCCCCACCTTTGGCCTCAAGGTTGGTCATGGCCTGATAAAAGATGCCCTGAGCGGTGGACTTCTTGCCGCCCCACATCATGCTGTTGACGAACTTGGTAACCAGTGTCGATCCATAGATGGGATCGACGGGAACCTCACGCTTCGCGATATACCCTTTTCTCGGCATCTCTCTTCTTTCTCTTCTTCCCCCAGCGCGGTGAACCTCTCACGAGCTGGGCTTGGCTATGGCAAGCCCTTACTGGCCTGCGCGGCTCTCTCCTCTTGCAGGCAAGAGCATGAAGTTTACTTGCCCGCAGCCGCCTTGGGACGCTTGGCGCCATACTTGGAACGGCCCTGCTTCCGGTTGGCCACGCCTACCGAGTCCAGCGTTCCACGCACTACGTGATAACGAACACCGGGGAGATCCTTCACACGACCACCGCGGATCAGCACGATCGAGTGCTCCTGAAGGTTGTGGCCGATGCCCGGAATGTACGTGGTGACCTCAATTCCGTTGGTCAGACGAACGCGCGCCACCTTACGCAGCGCTGAGTTCGGCTTCTTGGGGGTCTGGGTGTACACGCGCGTGCAAACGCCGCGACGCTGTGGAGAGCCCTGCAGCGCAGGCGATGCTGTCTTGTAGCGGGTCGGCGTCCGGCCCTGCTTTACGAGCTGATGAAACGTAGGCACTCAACTACTCCTTCAAAACACCTTGAAAGCAGCCCCTGCACGATGGCAGTGGCTACCCAAAAACCATGCTTCGGGCCCGGCGCAGGGCAGATCCTTCACTCTGCTTCTCCGCTCTACGCCATCCTGGCGCAGACACACTGAAGGCGAAGCGTGCTGTCCCACCCGAGCCAAAAGGCGACCGGAGGAACACGCTTCGGCGAAGTTCTGAATCCTGCACGCGGACGTACGACAAACTCCGCGCACCACAACAAATACGACCAACCACTCAAAACGAAATAACAGTCGACGGTGGCCGAGGTCCATTCCAACAGCTCTCCAAGCGGAGAGCCCCAATGACTCGACTCCGTTTCGCTGTTCCGGCCCGCATAGCCCATCCCCATGGGGTCCTACTTGTGGTGCAGTAGGGAGGAGGGTGTCGCAGGCGTGCTTCGGACGGGCATTTCGCCAACTGCAGATGGAACCACTCACCCGTTTCGGGCAAGTTCCGCAGTAGTTCTCTTGCATCCAGTATACTCTGGGCCAAAGCCCGCCGAGCCTCTTCGCGACGGCACGGTCTGGACACTCGCTGAACCCTCTAACTCTATCAAGCCGCCGGTCCAACGTCAAGATTTCCACGCAGGTTCTTGGATTCCGAGAGCACCGATGCTACCGAATACCCGTACCATGGCCAGTAGCCAGCCATGCGCTCTACCCATCACAGATACCCCCCCCTTCCCCCATTCCCATCTGAAGCGCGCTCCACACCACCCAGCAGCACCTGGCAATCTGCCACAGCAGAGCACGGAGGGTTCAGGCCGACGCAGCGCCCTTGGCTTGCATGGACGAGGAACGCCGGAAGCTCTTTTTGACCTGCGGAGGCTCCACCTGCTGTTCCAAGGAGTGATAGGCTGGCGAACATGAAACTGAACACCTGCCCCTCCCGCCTGACGTTGCTGGCAACCTTCTACAGCCTGCTGTTACCCGTAACCCTTTCTGCGTGCCTCTCGGCTCCTTTGGTTGCCGAGGGAACAGCCCCGAGCCAGACAGCTAAACAGGATGGGCAGACGGCGCAGTTTGGCAATGTCGCGCTCTCGCCGGACGGAAAGACCGTGGCCTGGACGCTGCGCGGATCGGAAGCTGCTTCCATTCATCTGACACCGGTTTCCAACCCAGCATCGAGTGTGCTGATCTCGATGGAGAACGGCCCGCATTGCAACAGTAGCAACCCGATCTGGGCGCCGGATGGAGAGACATTAGCCTTCCTTTCCACCTGCACCAGCCACGACGACCAAGCGAAGCCAACCAGCGGCGAGGAAACTCGCATGGCGCAGGAACAGATCTTCCTGTGGTCCAAAGCAACCAATCAGGTGACCCAACTTACCCACCTGGTTGGAGAGATACAGCAGCCTGCCTGGAGCCCGGGTGGCAAGTCGATCTCCTTCCTCTTTGTGAAGAACGCCACGCGCCACGCCGGAGCACTGGACGCCATGCCCCCGTGGAATGGAGTGATTGGCGAAGACGGCGTAGAGATCCAGCGAGTGTATTCCGTCGACGCGAAGACCGGTGCTGGCCGCTTTTTGTCGCCTGCGAATCTCCATGTCTACGAGTTTGACTACGCTCCCAATGGGCGCCGGATCGCCTATATCGCCGCCGAGCCTCCCGGCGAGAATAACTGGTGGGTGGCCAAACTCTACGCCCAGGGTATCTCTGGAGGCCAGCCTGCGGTCGTGCTGGACCCCGATACCGTTTCCGGATCGTTGCATGGTCTGCAGATCGCAGTGCCACGCTACTCGCCGGATGGCAAGAGGATTGCCTTCATCGGCGGCTTGATGAGCGACCAGGGCTCGACGGGCGGCGACGTCTATGTGGTTGCCAGCAAGGGCGGCGAAGGGGTCAACGGCGTCCCCGTGGACGTGACGGCCAACATCGACGGCACTCCCTGTTTCGAGGGCTGGCTCAATCGCCACCAGATCGGCTTTGTAGAGGACCGTCGCGGCCACATCCTGCTCTCCAGCTACGATGTGGACCGCCAGACGCCGGCGGGAACGGCTCTCGACCTGGGTATGGTCTCGATCTCCGGAGGCCCTATCAAAGACGCAGCGTGGACGCGGCTGGCCAGCGGCCTGGCCTTTGTGAAGAAGGGACCGGTGACGCCGCAGGAGATCTGGGCGGGCCATTGGGGCGCGGTGGAGCAGGTAACCCACCTGAACGACGGTATAAAACTGAATCCGCCACGGTTTGAATCGATCGAGTGGACGGACGAAGGATTTCATGTCCAGGGTTGGCTGACCTTCCCTAAGAACTATGACCCAGCAAAGAAGTATCCACTGATCGTGGAGGTCCACGGCGGTCCCTCCGCCTCGGCCGGTCCACGGCCCAACGCCATGTGGTCCGAACAGGGTTACTTCGTGCTGGCGCCCAACCCGCGCGGCTCCTTCGGGCAGGGAGAGCGGTTCGTTCAAGCCAATCGCAAGGACTTTGGCTACGGCGACCTGCGCGACATTCTGAAGGGGATGGACACAGTTGAGGCCCGTTATCCTATCGACAAACAGCGCGAGGGGCTCACCGGATGGAGCTACGGCGGATTTATGACCATGTTCGCTGTCACCCAGACGACTCGCTTCCGTGCCGCTGTGGCCGGGGCCGGCATCTCCGACTGGCTCTCCTACTACGGGGAGAACTCCATTGACCAGTGGATGATTCCGTTCTTTGGGGCCAGCGTCTACGATGACCCGGCGGTCTATGCGAAGTCCTCCGCCATCAACTACATCAAGAACGTCAAAACCCCCACCTTGGTGGTGGTTGGCGATCGCGATGGGGAGTGTCCGGCGCCGCAGTCCTTCGAGTTCTGGCACGCCCTGCGCGATATGGGCGTAAAAACGGAGCTGGTCGTCTATCCCAACGAAGGGCATGGCTTCCGCAACCCGGCCCATATCCGCGATCTTGCAGCCCGCTCGATAAGCTGGTTCGCAGACAACATGCCGGCTGGGAAGTGAAGGGGCTGATTAGCCGGCAGAGAAGACGCATGATTGAGACATCAGGTCGCAACAGGCGGCGCTTCGCGTGTCTGTTAGGACATCCAGAGGAGATTTGGGCCTGCCGTGGGCAAAATCAGGAGGTCCAAATGCCCTTCCGGGCTCGGTTTTTGTTTCCAGGCTGCTGAAACTTGGCCCAAAACATCTCCATCGGGACGATTTTCTTTGCTCCCTATTTGCTCGCCGACCGTCGAACCCCTAAACTGGAGACTCGAAAGTTCTCACATTTGACGGTATGACCGTTCAGCTTTCGTTCTGGTTGAACGGGGAGGTTCTTAGTGCGGTTGTTTCTCTTGAAAAAGGTGCGTCGCTTCACTGGTCTCGCAGCGCTTCTCTTCCTGTCGCTTCCCCTAGGTCTGACTGTGACTGGCTGTGCTCACCACGCAGCTCCTGTGGTTTACTGCTTTGCGGGCGACTCCGGTCCTGTGGAGGGCCAAGCATATTCCATTACGCTCGCCCCCACCCTGGCTACCACGGGCGAGAGCCTGAACTACGCCCAGATGGGCGTGGCGCTCTCCGCCACAGCCTATGACTGCAAGGGGAACACGGTATCCGTAGCTCATTTCACTTACGGCAGCACTAGCAGCTTTGAGAATAACGTCAACGGCGGGCCAATCTTTGCCGACATCAATCCGTCGACTGGCCAGGTCTGCGGTGGCACCTGGAACCGCTTCACCGGTGGCGGAGTTGCGGACTACACCGTCTGTAACCCTCCCAGCCCCCTGCCGACGCAGCATGTGGCGCAGGTGACGGCGGAGGCAGACGGCGTGACCAGCAACGCCATTGACGTCTATGTTCATCCCGTAATCACCGGAGCGGTGCTCGGCCCAGCTTCCACCTCCTGCGCCGCCGGCACCGATATGGGTTCCGATTGCTGCCCGAACGACACAGTTGGCACGCCTGTCGCCACTCCCGCTGGAGTGGTGGACGGCAACAAGTGCATCTCACAGAATCAGACGGGACAACTGGTTGCCAGGGTCTACGATAACGGCGGCACGACCGGGGATGCGGCCGACAACATCACCTGCCAGGTGGGACATCTCACCTTTAACGCCCAGACCGCCGGCGTGGTGTCTATCGATCAGAATGGCGCCGCCACGGCGGAGATGCCGGGTTCCACCGTCATCACCGCAACCGTTGCCAACTCGTCGACGGCCACGAACGCCGGCATCTTCGCCACCTGCCCACCAGCATCCATTGCGCTGCAGAATCCCGACGATCCCACAGCCAATAGTGTCAGCGTCCCGATTTTGACCGAACAGCCATTGAATACCAAGGTTCTGGATACGAATGGCAACATCATCACCGGGCTCACCCTGGAGTTCAACTCTACCAACCCGCAGACCGTTCCAACCGCGGCCGGAGGCTCGGTTACGCCGCAGTTTCCGGGCTCGGTGAACGTCACCGCGGTGTGCCAACCCTCTTCCTGTAATCCCGCTCCGTTTAGCCAGTTAGGGCTGTATGGAACGGGCAAGGCGATTACCTCCAACCCGATTACGGTGATTGCGCCCGGCACCAGCAGCACAGTGGTTTACATGGGCAGCACCTCTTCCCAGTACGTTGCCTTCCGGGACTTCACCACGAACGAGACCAGCACGCTCATCTATCTGCCCTTTGTCCCAAACTCCATGGTGATGAATCTGGCCGGCACAGACATCTATCTGGGCAGCCAAGAGGGGTTGATGACGATTGCGACTAGCTCGAATACCGTTTCGGGCTACAACCAAGACATACAGGGTGAGGTTCTCTCCGTATCGCCTGATGGAAGCACGCTCGTGGTGACAGATCCTCCTCTGCAGACCATCTCCCTGGTCTCAGCGGCCACAGGTCAGGTGATCAGCACCTATACCGGCGTGGGCACCAGCGCCACATGGTCGCTTGACACTCAAGCTGTCTACATCACCACCACGACGAACCAGGTTCTGACCCATTCCACCTATACCGACTGGCAAGTTGCAACGGCCGGCGAGGTGTACACGGCTACCACCATCACGGTGCCTGGCATCGGCGCGTTCTTTGCCGGGCCCAACACCACCGATGCCCGCACCTACTGCCCAACCAGCGTAGTTTCGAACGCAGCCCTGCCACCCACGGTGGCGAATTCATTCATGCCGCTGGCTGCCCAGGACGCGGTTACTACCGACCAGATCACGGCGACCGACAACGGACTGCACATCATCGGCGCCCATGCGAATGGAACCTCGTCCAACCTGACCGACATCGATGTAGCGCTGCCGCTGCCAACCACATCCCCTACGGCTGGGGTCAACTACGGCTGCCCGATTCCACCGGCAGCCCAACCCACCCCCGGATACTTTGGAACCACCGTGAATGGACCGATAGCACTGACCGGCATCAACGCCGCGACCATCACCGGTCTCCAGGCCTCCACCAACTCCGAGGCTGTCTTTGTCGACTACACGATGCCCGCTGGCGCGACCACCGGGGGTGGACTTCTGCCGCTCTATGTGCCCCCAGCCACCGGAACCGGAACACTGCAGATGATAACCCTGGCCAACGGCGCAACAGCCGCGTCGGCCCCTGAATCCGGCGTTTTCAGCACAGACAACTTCACCTACTACGTGGGCACCGGGTCCAGCGATGGAACTTCCGTCGACAACGATGTGCATGAGATTACGCTGACCTATCCGGCCAGCGGACCTCCGACCGTGACCGAGGCCCCTGGTGCGATCATCACTCCGGAACTCCCCCTGGCAAACGGCTCCGGATATGCGCCCGTCAACCTGATCGCACAATACCCGAAGAAGACGACGAACTAAGCGAAGAGCTGAAAGCGCCGCAAGCAGAAACAATCCGCCCCAACCCCGCATCGATTCACGGGTTGGGGCGTTTCTATCTTCGCTGAGGGAATGATTCGGGGGAGTCGGCCGGCGGGCTTTGGGCTCCAGATTTTTGAGCCTGGGATTTTGGGCTTCAGACTCTGGGCTCTATGCCCCTCTGTTTCCGTTCAAGCGAGACTCCAGAAGTTCGCGGCCAACGGCATCCAAGACACCATTGAGGAAATGGATGCTCTCCGGAGCAGCATATCGGCGCGCAATTTCCAGGGTTTCATTGATAATGACCGCAGCCGGCGTCTTGGGATATCCAAGCATCTCCGCCACCGCGCTGCGCAGCAGGTTGCGGTCCACGACCGGCATGCGCTCCAGACGCCAGTTCTGCGCATGCTTCTGAATCATGGCGTCGATGTCTTCCTCGCGCTGGGCGGCAAGCAGGTGAAGGTCGTTGGCAAACCCTCTTGTCTCCTCGTCCACGTCGTCGCGGGAGGCCCAGAAGAGTCGCTCAACCTCCTCTGGCTTCTGCTTGCCAAGATCGCCCTGAAAAAGCATCTGCATCGCCAGTTCGCGTGACTTTCTGCGCGTTCCCATCAGGCGCCAGCCTCGATACCGGCGGCTGAACTGGACTGTCTCTCCGTACGCAACTTTTCCTGAATAGAGGCCATCTCGATCGCCGCAATGCCCGCCTCAAATCCCTTATTGCCCGCCTTGAGACCGGCGCGGTCCAAAGCCTGCTCCAGGGTTTCGCAGGTGAGCACGCCAAAGGCGTGAGGAACGCCTGTCTCCTGTTGCGATTGGCCAATGCCGCGGGCCACCTCATTGTAGATGGCCTCGTAGTGGGCAGTCTCTCCACGGAGCAACACGCCCAGCGTAATGATGGCCGCAAAGCGCCCTGTTTCAGCCAGCGTTCGAGCTGCCGACGGAATCTCCCAGGCGCCGGGGACACGCACAATCTCGATGTCCTTTCGCGCGCAACCGCTACGCAAGAGCGCGTCCAAAGCGCCCTGCAGAAGGCGGTCCGTGATGACTGCATTCCAGCGCGCCACAACAACGGCAAATCGTCTGCCAGCTGCGGACAGGTCGCCCTCGATAGCCATGGGCCGGTTGTGCAGCGGGTTCTCGGACTGCCAGAAGGCTACGCTGAAGCCTGGATGGAGCTGGACCGTAAAGAGCCTCGCATTCCAATCTGTCAGGGTCGGCTCTGAGATGTCTCGGGTAGTCTCTTCACCGCTCCGGCGAGAGAGAAGCCAGGCCTTCACTGTGGCATGGATCTCGTCGAGGGCCGTCACCTCGATCAAAAGTGGGGGCTCAGCAGGCCGCCGTCCGTAGACGAGTTCGAGATTTCCAAGCGGAGCAAGGAACGGCGCTCCCTGGGCTGCACCTTCGATCCTGCCAGTTCCTTCGGAGCTTGTCCGCGTGCCGTTTCCTCCAGAGCGCATGCTCCAGCCTCGTCCCGGTTCGAACCCCAGAGATTGGAACAACTCCGCGAGTTCGACAAAGTCGGCCTCCGAGGCGATTTGCGCGACGGCCGTGAGTCCCTTGATCATGAGTTGATTGTAACGTCAGAGCATGAGGAGGCACCGGTTCGGAACTCCTTGCGGATCAGGTTTACTGAATCTTGCCACTGTTCAGGTCGTAGACGACAAAACCCAGGTCGTTCAGCTTGCTGATGGTAAGCTCCATGTTGCGGCGCACGGCCGGCTCGGCGGCTGCCGGGGTATTATGGGCCTCTTCAACAGCCACCACGCGACCGTAGGGCCAGCAGGAGCGGGGGATCGCGGTCATGCCCTGGCCAAGAGAGGAGACGCTGATAGCGACCTGCTGGCGGCGGGCGTTGACGGGACGGAACATGCCGCCAACGCCAATCGAGGTGGTGTTGGCGTCGGTCAGCAGGATATGAAGCTCCAGCATGCTTGGCTCGATGGTGAGAACCGGATTCTGCCAACTGTCAAAGTTGTGCACCGTCATAAAGGTGCTTTTCGTGGGAAGGGGAATCTGTTGGACCTCTTCACGTTCCGTCTCCAACTGGGCCTGAACCTGCTGCGCATTGAGAACAGTCGCGGATCGGCACCCGCAGAGAACGGCCGAAAGGCCGCCGAAGAGCGCGGCGAACAGACACAGGGTCGGCAGCTTAGGGAGATTCTGCACTCTAACAGAATAGCAAGAGGATGCGACAAAGGCTGACTCAGAGCAGTGGCGGCAGCCAGCGCTCCGGAGAATCCGGTCGGAGTGCTACTGGCGCTAGGGGGCGGGTGCTGGTTCTTATGGCGTTTTTGCCCGTGGGAGGGGACGGAGGCGCACATCCCCCCTACAGCATCGCGGGCAGGCTCGCCGCCATGATCGCTTTAGCCCCAGCCACTTCTCCACCCGCTTCGTAAGCCGCCAGTGGCAGCGATGCTCCGCATGGGAGGCGCGCCAATAGGTCATATTGAAGACGAGGCCCAAATTGCAACCCGTTTGGGGCCTAATCGTGGCTGCGTCCAAGGCGCGTCCTCGGGGTGCCTGGATGGAAGAAGAGGGGAGCAGCTATGCTGAAAGCATGAGATGTGCTTTCGCCCTGCCCTGTTTGCTTCTGGTTTTCCTGAGGCAGCCAGCAAAGGCTCAAGAAACGGCCGGTCAGGCGACGGAGACGCCCCAGATTCAGAACGCTCCGCAATCTGGCGCGCAGGGCCAAACCGGTAATGACATGGAGAGAACTCTCGGCGGTGTGGTTACCGACCAGGATGGAGCTGTCTTGCCCGGAGCCGACGTAACTCTGCACAGTGGAGGGGAGACGCGCAGCACGGCGACCGACGGAGCGGGAGGCTTCAGGTTTTCCAACGTACCCGCTGGC
The DNA here is from genome assembly GCA_027365345.1 of Granulicella sp. Lineage (GTDB taxonomy): Bacteria > Acidobacteriota > Terriglobia > Terriglobales > Acidobacteriaceae > Granulicella. Next base: position 12,558 of record DAHXNO010000127.1, on the reverse strand, counting down.
CCCTACACCCTCACGATCACGGCTAAGGGCATGGAGAGCCGGATCCAAACAGGGACATTGAATGTGGACGAGTCACTGGATTTACCTCCAATTCCGCTGATGGCCTCTACCAACCAGCAGATTGTGGTCTCAGGACTGACCCAGCATCAGTTGGCCGAAGTGCAGATGAAGCAAGAAGAGAAGCAGCGGTTTCTCGGGGCATTTCCCAACTTCTATGTTTCCTATAACTGGAATGCCGCACCGCTCTCGCCGGGGCAGAAGTTCAACCTGGCGATTCGCTCCATCGTCGACCCGGCGACATTTGTCGTTAACGCTGGATTCGCCGGTATTGAGCAGGCCACGGACGAGTTCAGCGGCTACGGACAGGGTTGGCAAGGCTACGGCAAACGCTATGGCGCGGGGCTGGCCAACAAGTCTATCAGCGGATTGCTGGGTAGTGCGGCATTGCCCGTCCTCTTCCACCAGGATCCTCGGTATTTCTACAAGGGCACAGGAACTAGATGGCAACGGGTGCGTTATGCGATCTCACGGGCGTGGATTGTACGCGGCGATAACGGCAAATGGCAACCGGCCTATGCCGCTATCCTGGGAGACTACGCAGCCGGGGCGATCTCAAACCTCTACTATCCGGCCAGTAACCAGAACGGCGCGGGGCTGACCATCGAGAATGGCACGCTCGCCGTGGCCGGGAATGCAGTGGCGAATCTGATGCAGGAGTTTGTGCTCAAGAGCCTCACGAAGGGATGGAAGGGGCACACACCAGCCGCCCAGCCGCAAAATGCACCAACCGAGAGCCCGTAACGCAAGGTTTGACCCATCCCGATCGCTGGAACTGCCGTCAGCGACCTTGCCAGACCGGGGGGCGCTTGGCCAGAAACGCCGTCAGGCCTTCCCGTTTGTCGGCCGTGGCGCACAAGCGTCCGAAGATCTCCGCTTCCATCGCAAAAGCTTCCGGCAGGGTATGTTCTTCCCCCTTGGCAACGGATTCCAGAACGCCGGCCACCGCCAGCGGGGCCATGGAAGCCATAGCTTCCGCAAGCGCCCGCACACGGGGTAGAAGCTCGGAGGCCGGGACCACCTCATCGACCAGGCCGAGATGGAGAGCCTCGGTGGCGTCCGCGATGTGGGCGGAGAGCATGAGGCGAAGTGCTCTGCTGCGGCCGATCAACCGCGTCAGCCGCTGCGTTCCACCGTAGCCCGGAATCAAACCGAGTTTGACTTCAGGGAAGCCGAGACGAGCGGTATCACTGGCGATACGCAAGGTGCAGGCCAGAGCCAGTTCACAACCGCCGCCCAGCGCCACTCCATTGACAGCGGCGATCACCGGCTTGCCGGCGCGCTCCAATCGGGAATGGATGAGGCCGAAGACGTAATGGCCGCGTTGAGCGGCAGCGCGGCCGGTAGCTGAGTCGGTCTCTGCAAGAGCGCGAATATCAGCGCCGGCGGCAAAGGCCCGATCGCCGCTGCCGGTGAGGATGACAACCCGGATGGCGGGATTCTCGGCCAGTTGGGTGAACAGATTCTCAAGCTCATCGAACATGATGCTGTTGATGGCATGGAGCACCTCGGGACGATGCAGCGTCAGAGTAGCGATGGCGCCGTCGAGGGCAAGTTGCAGCGTGGTGAAGGCGGGCGGAAGTTCCGGCTTAGCGTTGGTCATGGCTCTCAAAGATTCGATGCAGGCTCTGCGGGGGGTGGGTGGAGTTCAATGGAAGCTTTGAACAGGATTGCGCCAGCGATGGCCGCGACGGAACCCTGGCACGCCCCCTTGGAGCTGGGCCGTCCTCCACGCCGTTGCATGCGCCGCGCACCAAAGCAGCAACAAGAGACTAACCCATTGATCATACAATGCATTATCGGGGTTGGCAGCGATCGAACCGGAGGATCCAACCGGATACGGTGCGAAAGGCGAAACTTTTTTCGAGGCTGAACCATCTTTACGATATAGAGATCTATCCTTTGCAGCTTTACGATCAAGAGTCTGAAACAGATCAATCAATGGAAGAGGTTACGGAATGTCTTTGGAAGGTAGCCGGGACACTGGATCGCAGGGTGAGGATGCGGGTCAGCCTTCAACTTTGCGCGATGGACAGGTGAGACCGGCGTTTGAACAGCGTGGTCACTCGACGGAAGTGCTGGTGGAGAAGAAATCGCGCAGGGGGTTCTGGATCACACTGGCGATCGGGGCGCTGCTGGCTGCGGCTCTGGTGTATTGGATGACCAGACCTTATGGGAGCAACAATCCGGCCGCTGGCCAGGCAAGCCGGTTCGGTAGTGGGCCGGCCGCGATCACGGCAAACGTGACGTCGACCGGGAGTATCAACGAGTACGTGGAAGCTCTGGGCACCGTGACGCCCATCTCGACGATCACGCTTTATAGCCAGGTAACCGGCATCGTCATGGCAGTGCACTATCAAGAGGGGCAGTATGTGCATAAAGGCGACCCCTTAGTGGATATTGATCCGCGACCGTACCAGTCGACCCTGGATGCCGCGGAGGGACAACTGCTGCACGACCAGGGTGTGTTGGCTGAAGCGCAGATGGATCTGCAGCGCTACCGCGAGGCGTGGGCACAGAACGCCATCCAGAAGCAGGAACTCGACGACCAGGAAAAGATGGTGATCCAGGATGAAGGAACGGTGAAGCAGGACCAGGGAACAGTGGCCTATGACAAGGTGGAACTTTCATACTGCCACATCGTTTCGCCCATCGACGGTCGAGTAGGATTGCGCCTGGTGGACCCGGGAAACACCGTATTCTCTGGCAACGGCTCGACACTGGTGGTGGTCACCCAGTTGCAGCCGATCACTGTGGTCTTCGAGGTCTCCGAAGATGATCTGCCGGAGGTACAGGCACAGCTCAGGACCAATCATGTGATGAGGGTGGACGCATTCGATCGCGAGGATGTGAAAAATCTGGGGACGGGCAAGCTCATCGCGCTGGACAACGAGATCGACACAACAACCGGAACTGTCAAGTTTCGCGCCACCTTCCCGAATCAGGATCTGGCGCTCTTTCCCAACCAGTTTGTCAATGCCCGGCTACTCGTCAAAACGCTTACCAACGCAACCTTGGCGCCCACAGCAGCAGTGCAATATAACGGCACGGCAGCATTCGTCTATGTCGTAAATCCGAACCAGACAGTAAACGTGCATCCGGTGCAGGTGGTCACCAGCAACGAAAGGGTGACGGCCGTGACGGGCATCAATCCAGGTGTAACGGTCGCTATCAGCGGATTTGACCGTCTGGAGGACGGCGCCAAGGTGCAGGTGCGCAACAGGCCGCACGGAGCCAAGCGCATGCGAGGACTGGGGCCGGGCTCGACCCACTCTTCGGCTTCCACCTTGTCACCGGGTTCACCTACCTCCTCCGGCTCAAACTCGTCGACGGGAGCCGCCTCTGCTTCCACCGGTTCATCGACAGGCGGTACCAGAGCCTCATGAGCCCTTCCCGCCCATTTATTCTCCGTCCCGTTGCGACGGTTCTGCTGATGGCGGCGATTTTCCTGGCGGGTGGAGTGGCATTCTTCCAACTGCCGGTCTCAGCGCTGCCCGAGGTGGACTATCCCACGATCCAGGTAATCACGTTCTACCCCGGCGCAAGTCCGGAGGTCGTGGCGACTGCGGTGACGGCGCCGCTGGAGCGAGAGTTCGGCCAGGTCCCCGGACTGAGCGAGATGACCTCCACCAGTTCGGGTGGGTCATCGATCATCGTCATGCAGTTCCAGCTTAGCCTGGACATCGACGTCGCTGAGGAGGAGGTGCAAGAGGCGATCGATGCAGCGCAGAGCTATCTGCCGGCCGACCTGCCCGCACCACCGGTCTACAGCAAGTCAAATCCTGCGGATGCGCCTGTGCTGACGCTGGCTCTGACGTCAAAGTCCATGCCCCTTTCCAAGGTGGAAGATCTGGCAGATACGGAGTTTTCACCCAAGATCTCGCAGGTATCCGGCGTCGGAATGGTCAGTATCTCCGGGGGACAGAAGCCGGCGGTCCGCGTCCAGGTAGACCCCACCCAGCTAGCATCCTACGGAATCAATCTGGAAGATGTGCGCAATGCGATGACGGCCAACAGCCTGGATAGCGCCAAGGGAAACTTCGACGGGCCAACCGAGGATTACACCATCAACTCCAACGACCAACTGATGACTGCCGCGGATTACAAATCAGTTGTCGTGGCCTATCGCAATGGCGCGCCGGTGATGCTGACCGATGTCGCCCACGTCATCAATGGAGTCGAGAACGATAAGCTCGCGGCATGGAACGATACCACCCCCGCGGTGATTCTCAACATTCAGCGGCAGCCCAACGCAAACACCATCCAGGTGGTAGACACAATTGAAAAGCTGCTTCCGCACCTGGAAGCAGGTCTGCCAAGGTCTGTGCACGTGAAGATCATCTCCGATCGAACGACCGACATTCGCGCCTCAGTCGATGACGTGGAGTTCGAACTGATCCTGGTGATCGCACTGGTCGTGATGGTCATCTTCCTCTTCCTGCGCAACCTGCCGGCGACCATCATTCCCAGCGTTGCGGTGCCGCTCTCGCTGATCGGCACCTTCGGCGTGATGTACCTGGTGGGCTTCAGCCTGAACAACCTCACCATGATGGCCCTGACCATCTCTACCGGATTCGTCGTGGATGACGCGATCGTGATGATTGAGAACATCATGCGCTTCATTGAAGAGGGTATGGCGCCGATGGAAGCTGCGCTGATCGGCGCTGAACAGATCGGGTTCACCATTCTCTCGTTGACCGTTTCGCTGGTCGCTGTTCTGATTCCGCTGCTGTTCATGGGCGACGTCGCAGGACGCCTGTTTCGCCAGTTCGCTGTCACTTTGGCGGTGACCATCATCTTTTCGGCGTTCATCTCCCTGACCCTGACGCCCATGATGTCCGCGCGCATTCTCAAACACGCCCCGGAGAGAGAACAGGGATGGTTTTACCGCAAGAGCGAGATGGTCTTTGAAAAGATCATCTCATTCTATGGGCGCACCCTGCGCTGGGTGCTGCGTTACCAGACCGCAACCTTGCTGGTAGCCTTTGGGACGCTGGTCTTGACCATCGTGCAATACATTGAGATACCGAAGGGCTTCTTTCCTGTTCAGGACACGGGCATCATCCAAGGCATCACGGAGGCTTCGCCCTCGATCTCCTTCCCGGAGATGGAAGAGAAGCAACAGGAGGTTGCAAAGATCATTCTGTCCGATCCGGCCGTACAGGGAATCTCCTCCTTTATCGGCGCCGACGGCACCAATACCACGCTCAACAGCGGCCGTATCCAGATTGTTTTGAAGCCACTCCAGCAGCGCAAGATGAATGTGACCAAGGTGATCAACCGGCTGACGGAGGAATTGCGCGACGTTCCTGGCATCACCTTATACATGCAGCCGGTGCAGGATCTGACCGTGAATGCGCTGGTCACTCGAACGGAGTATCAGTACACCCTTGAGGATCCTCACAAGAACGAGCTGAATGAAGTAACGGCCAAGCTGGTGGCGCAGCTCAAAACGCTTCCCCAACTGGCCGACCTGGCTACAGATCAACAACTCGGCGCAGCCTCCGAAGAGGTGTACATCGATCGCGAAACCGCATCCCGTTTCGGAGTAACCCCAACCACCATCGACAATACGCTGTATGACGCCTTTGGGCAGCGTGAGGTGAACATCACCTTCACGGAGTTGAACCAGTACCATGTGATTCTGGAGACGGTTCCGAAGTTCCAGTTGGATCCGCATATGCTCAACGACCTCTACGTGCAGTCAAGCTCGACGGGTACGGTCGCGGCAACGGCATCGAGCACACAGGGGTCCTCGGCAGGAGCGGGCAATCCTGCGGCCACTTCCACCACGTCCATTCTCAACCCTTCAGAGACCAGCGGTGTCTCCCCGACCGCTCCATCCACCTCGTCACTCTCATCACAGAATACGACTCTTACCCTGGCCACCCAGAACGTCAATCCGACCTCGGCCCTGTCTTCGGCATCCTCCTCCTCCGCCATTCAGACCGTGCTTTCCAACCTGAGCACAAGTACAGGAATCTCGTCGAGCCTGAACACGTCGCTCGCCGGGACGTCTCGCTCCGCCACATCCTCCACGGGTGGTTCGACCACTGGCGGCGCCGGATCAGGGTCTTCCAGCACCAGCCAGGCAGAGTCCACGCCCGTGCCGCTGAGCGCGTTTACCCGCTTTGTGCCCACCAGTGAGGCGCTCTCCGTCAACCATATGGGCCAGTTCCCTGCGGTGACCATCTCGTTCAACCTCGCCCCTGGTTACTCGCTGGGACAGGCGCTGAATGCGATCGACAAGGTGATCAAGGAGCAGAATTTACCGCGTAGTGTGGTCTCAAACTACCAGGGCACCGCGGCGGCGTTTGAAGGCTCTCTCTCTAACGAGGGTCTGCTCATTCTAGCGGCGCTGGTGGTGGTGTATATCGTGCTCGGCGTGCTGTATGAGAGCTTTGTGCATCCCATCACGATTCTTTCCACGCTGCCCTCGGCAGGAGTGGGCGCGCTGCTGGCCCTTCAACTCTTCCACCTGGATCTGGACGTTGTCGCCGTCATCGGCATCATTCTGTTGATCGGTATCGTTAAGAAAAACGGCATTATGATGGTGGACTTCGCGCTGGAAGGTGAACGCGAGCATGGCCTGAGTTCCACCGAGGCAATCTATCAGGCTTCATTATTGCGTTTCCGCCCCATTCTGATGACCACCATGGCCGCGCTGCTGAGCGGCATTCCTCTGGCCTTTGGAACCGGAATCGGACACGAACTGCGCAAGCCGCTGGGTGTTGCCATGGTGGGCGGCCTGCTGATCAGCCAGGTGCTGACGCTCTACACCACGCCCGTGATCTATATCTTCTTCGACAAACTCGGGAAGTGGCTTGGAGGGGCTTCCAGGCACAAGAACAACGGTGAATCCGGTGGGGATGGAAGACACGAGGTGACACCCGTATGAACCCGTCCAGGATCTTCATCGAACGGCCCGTCGCCACCACGCTGCTGACCATTGCGGTGGCCATTGCCGGTATCGTCGCGTTCTCCGTGTTGCCGGTGGCTTCGCTGCCCCAGGTGGACTTTCCAACCATCAGCGTCTCCGCCTCCCTGCCCGGAGCCAGTCCGGATATCATGGCGTCGTCGGTGGCCACGCCGTTGGAGCGGCAGTTCTCTCATATCGCCGGCGTCACTGAGATGACCTCGTCCAGTTCGCTCAGCAGCACCAGCGTCACCCTGGTCTTTGATCTGAACCGGGACATCGACGGAGCCGCTCGCGATGTGCAGGCGGGGATCAACGCCGCAGCCGCCTATCTGCCTTCCAACCTTCCCCAGAACCCAACCTGGCGGCTCGTAAATCCAGCCGATGCTCCGATCATGGTGATCGGACTGAATTCAAAGATCTACGACGTCCAGCAACTCTATGATTCAGCCTCCACTATCCTCTCGCAACGCGTCTCGCAGATCTATGGCGTGGGATATGTGCGCGTAGTCGGCGCGTCCTTGCCCGCTGTGCGTGTGGAACTGAATCCGACGCTGATGAACAGCTACGGCATTGACCTGTCGGACGTGCAGTCCGTGCTTGCCGGGCAGAATGCGGATATGGCCGTGGGCCAAATCTCTGACGGCCAGCACACCGCCGATATCATCACCAACGATCAGATATCGAGTGCGTCAGAGTACAAGCCGCTGATTGTGGGCTACCACAACGGCGGAGCTGTACGTTTGGAGGATATCGCCGATGTGATCGACTCGCAGCAGTCGATTCGCCAGGCAGGCTATCTGAACGGCGGACCTTCAGTGAACCTGATCATCTACAAGCAGCCAGGTGTCAACGTGATCACTACCGTTGATGCAATCAAAGCGGCGCTTCCGTCCTTGCAGGCTTCCATTCCCCGCGGCCAGCACATCTTTACCATCCTCGACCATACCCAGACCATCCGAGCTTCGGTGCATGAAATCGAGATGACGTTGATTATCTCGGTGTTGCTGGTGATTCTGGTTGTCTTCCTGTTCCTGCGCAGCATTCCCGCAACGCTCGTGCCCGCCGTCGCGGTTCCCGTATCGCTGATCGGCACCTGTTCTGTGATGTATCTGTGCGGGTTCTCTTTGGACAACCTGTCCCTGATGGCGTTGGCGATTGCCAGCGGTTTTGTCGTCGATGATGCGATCGTGGTCATGGAGAATATCGCCCGGCACGTAGAGGCGGGAATGACGCCGGTCAAGGCCGCATTGCAAGGAGCCGAGGAGATTGGCTTCACCGTATTCTCCATCAGCATCTCTCTGATCGCCGTCTTCATTCCCATCCTGCTGATGGGTGGCATCCTGGGTCGGCTGTTCCGCGAATTTGCGATCACCCTATCCACCGCGATTCTGGTCTCCATGGTGATCTCCCTGACGACCACGCCGATGATGTGCTCCCGGCTGATGCGCCCGGAGGAGGAACTGCATCATGGCCGCATCTACCAGATGAGCGAGAGGTTCTTCAAAGGCCTTTTGGAGGGCTACCGGAGGTCGCTGAATTGGATACTGGACCATCCGGCATTGATGCTCGTCGTCTTTGTCGCGGTCCTGGTGCTGAATGTATTTCTCGTCCTGAAGTCTCCTACCGGCTTCTTTCCCCAGCAGGATACGGGCATTATGATGGGCCAGATGCAGGGACCGCAGGATCTCTCCTTCTATGCGATGAACAAGGCCGTCCATGCGGCCAACGTCATCATTAGCCATGATCCTGGCGTGCAGAATGCGATGGCGTTTACCGGGGGCTTTGGAGCTACGAATGGAGCCTTTACGTTTATTGCGCTGAAGCCGCTGAGTGTGCGCAAGGTGAGCGCGGCACAGATCATCAATCGGCTGCGGCCGCAGCTTGCCAAGGTGTCAGGAGCGGCTACTTACCTGCAGGCGGTACAGGACATCCGCATCGGCGGGCGCATGTCTGCCGCCTTGTATCAGTACACGCTGAGTGTGGAAACTACAGCCGACCTGGAAAAATATGGCCCCGAGTTGCTGGATCGGCTGCGAAAGGCTCCCGGGTTCCTGGACGTGAACACGGATCTGCAGAGCAAGGGATTGCAAGCCTTGCTTGCCTATGACCGTCCCACTGCCGCGCGATTGGGGATTGCGCCCAGTTTCATGGACCAGACGCTCTATGACGCCTTCGGCCAGGCAGAGGTGTCGGTGATCGATACGGAGTTGAATCAGTACTACGTGGTGATGGAAGTGGCGCCCAAGTACTGGCAATCGCCAGACGACCTGAAGAAGATGTACCTAATTCCATCTCAAGGGGGCGGGGCCGTCCCGTTGGACTCCGTGATGAGCTACGCACCCTCTACTACCCCGCTGCAGGTCAACCACACCGGCCTGTTTCCCTCGGTGACGATCAGTTTCAATCTCGCCCCGGGCGTCTCGCTCAGCCAGGCCACCGATGAGATCAATCAGGTCGAGGACAGCATGGACCTACCCGATACCGTGCATGGGGAGTTTGCCGGCACCTTGCAGGCATATAAGCAGTCGCTACGTACCGAGCCCTATCTGGTGCTCACCGCCGTGCTCGCGGTGTATATTGTGCTCGGCATTCTCTACGAAAGCCTGGTGCATCCCATCACGATCCTCTCGACACTGCCGCCCGCGAGCCTCGGTGCGATGCTTGCGCTCCGCATCACGCATACTGAGCTGGACGTAATGTCCATCATCGGCATTATCCTGCTGATTGGAATCGTTAAAAAGAATGCCATCATGATGATCGACTTTGCGCTGAATGCGGAGAGAGTGGAAGGCAAGAACACTCGGGATTCGATCTTTGAGGCGTCTTTGCTGCGCTTCCGACCGATTTTGATGACGACCATGGCGGCGATGTTTGGCGCAGTGCCGCTCGCCCTGGGCACAGGCATGGGATCTGAGCTGAGGCGGCCGCTGGGAATTGCGATCATTGGCGGACTGATCGTCAGCCAGGCGCTGACACTGTTTACCACGCCGGTGATCTACCTGTTCATGGATAATCTGCGCCTCAAGATCCAGGGAGACAAGCGGGCCCGGCTGTTCACCGCAACTCCGGCAGGGGCACAATAGAGGCAGACCCTATGAGAATGGGAATGACGAGAGAGAGTAACTTGCAACAGGCGATCACGGAAGCTTCCAGAGTCACCACCATTGGTGTCCTTGCCCTGCCCTCTGGCCGGAGTCGCAAGAGAACCTTCCCTGCGCCCACTAAGATCCTGTCCTGTGTCGCATGCCTCACCGTTGCGCTACTGACCGGCTGTAACATCGGGCCAAAGTATGTCAGGCCGGCCGCGCCGGCTCCGCCAGCGTATCAAGAGTCCGATACCGCAAAGTATTCCAATGCCCCGCCGGGAACATGGCAGCCTGCCAATCCGCAGGATGTCGCCTTGAAGGGAAACTGGTGGGAGATCTTCCATGAACCGGAACTGAATGCGCTGGAAGCTCAACTGAACATCAACAACCAGGACATTGCGATAGACTTCCAAAACTTTATGGCAGCGCGGGATGTGGTGCGTGAGGTAGACGCGCAGTTCTTTCCCACCGTATCCGGCGGTCCGGCTTATCAGCGCGTCAAGGAGCCCTCAGCAGCGACCGGAGCACTTGCGGCCTCTACAACGGGAATTACAAGAAATAACTTCGAATTGACCTCCAACGCAAGCTGGGCGCCCGATATATGGGGAAGGGTCCGCAACGAATTGCATGAGTCTGAGTATGCAGCGCAGGTGAGCGCTGCGGATCTGGCCGGTGAACGGTTGACAGAGCAGGCATCCCTGGCCGAGTTCTACTTTGAACTGCGCGGCCAGGATTCCCTGCAACGCGTCTACAACCAGATGGTTGAGGCAGACAAAGAAACACTCCAGTTGACCAAGGCGTTGCTGACAACCGGTATCGATGATGAACAAGCTGTAGCCGAGGAGCAGATCACGTTGGAGAACGACGAGGCTACAGCCGCCGGAATCGCCACCAATCGCGCCATCTACAAGCACGGCATCGCAGTATTGATTGGAGAACCGGCATCCAGCTTTTCCATGCCCGTGAGGGATCTAACCACTCCCTTGCCGCCCATCCCTGTGGGTGTGCCCTCGCAGCTATTGGAACGAAGACCGGATATCGCCGCCGCGGAGCGAACCCTGGCTCAGGCCAATGCATTGGTTGGCGTGGAGAAAACCGCCTTCTATCCAGCCCTTACCCTGACTGGAGGAGGCGGATTGGAGTCCACGCTCTTGGGGAACCTGTTCTCGACCCCTGCGGTATTTTGGTCCACTGGGGCGTCAGCTACTGAACTCATCTTTGAGGGCGGCTTGCGCAGGGCCACCGTGGCGCAGTACGAAGCGGAGTACAAGGCCGATGTGGCGAGCTACCGGGAGACCGTGCTCACTGCGTTTCAAGAGGTGGAGGATGAGATTGCAACGCTTCGGGTTTCCACCGCAATGATTCAGCAGCAGGACCAGGCCATCCACTCCGCGCAGCGATCTCTGGATCTGGAGCGATCACGCTATCAGACGGGACTCGATCCGTATCTGAACGTCGTGAGTGCGCAGATGACACTGCTGAACGATCAAGAGCTTCAGCTCACCTCGCGTATCATGGAGATGACCGCTGCTGTGGAACTGGTGGAGTCACTGGGTGGAGGCTGGGATGCGAACGAACTTCCGGCTGCATCCAAGGTCAGATCCAAAGCTGCGTTGAGGCAAGTTGCAGGCACACCCTAGAGCATTTTTCCCGTAGGTGTAGTCCAGCAGATTGAGATGGATGGGCGTTTTCCCCAATGAAAACGCTACTGCACAATCGCTTTTGGATACCCATCAACGGGGAAAATGCTCTAAGCCTTGCAGGTCGCGACCACTGGCTCCGGTCTGGAGCTCGAGTTAGACTCGGTGTCGGCTTCCGCCATCTGCAGAGCCGGCTCATGCGGATGAATCTTTGCGGCGGTCAGCGCTCCGCTTTGAATGCATTCCGGTATGCCGGAGCCGTGATAGGCCGCACCCACCAGGTGCAGACCGGCATGACTCGCCACTCCACGCTCAATCTCCTCAATCACCACACTGTGTCCCACGTTATATTGGGGAACGGCCTTTTTCCACCGATAGGCACGAGCAAGAATAGGGGTTGCGGTGATTCCCAAACTCCGGTCCAGTTCCTGGCGCGCAATCTCAATCAGAACATCCTCATCCTGCTCTGCCAGATCCTCAGCAAAGGCGCCGCCAATGAAAACACGCAGTAGCACAGAGTCCTCCGGGGCACGATGATCGAACTTGGTCGACGACCACGAGCAGGCATTGATCCGGCGTCCCTCCGACTTGGGTACGATAAAGCCGAATCCAGGCAGCGAACACGCGATCTCACTCCGGCGAAAGGCCAGCGAGACGGTGGCCGTCGAAACATAGCGGATCTCGCGCAGGTGATCGGCAAGCGCCGGATCGAGCCGCTCCATGATCTCCGCGGTCACATAGGCGGGCGTGGCAATGACCACGTTCTTTGCCAACACCACGGAGCCGTCACCCAGAATCACGCGGTAACACCCCCCTTCTGTGGAATCAGCTTCCCATCCCAGCGACCGCACCGGGC
>DAHXNO010000123.1 GCA_027365345.1 Granulicella sp. | reverse complement strand
ACTCCAGCCATCCAGCACCGCGGCCAGATCGTCGGCTGCCAGCGGAGCCCAACCCACCACTCCCCGAATGGCCGGTGAAGACCGCGCACACTCCAGCAGCCAGTTCGTCTCCTCCACACTCTCTCGAGCCTGAACCGCTACCGTACCCTCCACCCCTGCTCCGGCTAGCTCCCGCTCCAGCTCTGCCGGAAGAAAATCCCGTCGCAGCGCCGCCATTGAGTCGTCGATCCAGCCGAACTCCCCCTCGCGATAGCGCCAAAGATGATGATGAGCGTCGATTCTCACAGCAGCCTCTTCCTCCTCGCTCTGCCCGTCGGCACGCGGCCAGAATCCTCCAACTCCACTTCACGATGAAGTCTACTCCAGAACCGCCATCCCTCCAGCGCCTTTCCTCCTCCCGCACTCCCGGCGTGCCGGGAATCCCCGCCCGGCGTCTCTTGTCCGCTGCGGTGATATACCGTAACACTATGCGATCTCTTGCCCCGGCCGCGGCCCTTCTCTGCGCGGCGTCTCTCCTGGCGCCCATCACCCACGCCCAATCCGATCTGCACCTCATCCCCATGCCACGCCAGATCGCCGACGTCCAGGTCGTATCGGTCTCCTCGGTCTCCGTCCTCTGCCCCGGCTGCACCGCCCAGGACGCCTTTACCGCCGCCGACCTGCTCCAGACCCTCAAAAACCGCGGCGTCCCGTCTGGCAGAGGATTGCGCATCGTCCTCCATCGCCTCTCCCGCTATCCCGATCCCAGCTTCACTCCGGCGATGCGCGCTGAGGGCTACACCATCCGCTATGCCTCCCACACCCTCACCTTGACCGGAGCCACCAGCGCCGGCCTGTTCTACGCCGCGCAAACGGCCAAGCAGATGATCGAACGTCTGCCCTCCGGCCTCGTCCTGCACGCCGCCCAGATCCACGACTGGCCCGCCATGCGCTACCGCGGCCTGCATGACGATCTCTCTCGCGGCCCCGTGGATACGCTCGCCTTCCAGATGAAGCTGATCCGCACCCTGGCGGCCTGCAAGATCAACATCTATTCTCCCTACTTTGAAAACACCCAGCAGTACGCCTCCAACCCCCTGCCCGCGCCGCCGCAGGGCAGCATCTCCGCCGTAGATGCCCGCAAGCTCGTGGCCTACGCGCAGCAGTATCACATCACCGTCGTTCCCGAGCAGGAGGCCATCGGACACCTCAGCAACATGCTCCTCTGGGAGACCTACGCGGATGTCGCCGAGACCCCGCATGGAACCGTGCTCGCTCCCGGCCAGCCCGGATCCATTGCGCTCATCGACCAGATCTTCCAGGAGCTTGCCCAGCTCTACCCCGGACCCTTTCTACACATCGGCGGCGACGAGACCTACGACCTCGGCATCGGACGCACCCGCTCCCAGGTCGACGCCCAGGGACTCGGAGCCGTCTACATCGACTACCTCCAGCGGATCGTCACCAGCCTTGAGCCGCTGCATCGCAAGATTCTCTTCTGGGGAGACATCGCCCAGAGCCATCCGGAGCTATTGAAGGCTCTCCCGCAGAACATCAAAGACCAGATCATCGCCGTAGCCTGGGGATACTCTCCCAACCCGCACGGATTCCTGCGCGTGCTCCGTCCCTACACGCAGGCCGGCATTCCCGTCTGGGTTGCGCCCTCCATCAACAACTACCGCCAGGTATGGCCCAACCAGCAACTAGCGCTTCAGGACATCCAGGAGTTCACCTACGACGGCCAGCGCTACGGAGCCGCCGGGCAACTCAACACCCTCTGGAACGACGACGGCGAGTCGCTGGCCAACATGAACTGGTACGGCATCCTCTTCGGCGCGGCCGCCGCCTGGCAGCACGGCGAAGCCTCCATCGCCCAGTTTCAAGATAGCTTCGCCCCGGTCTTCTTTGCAGACCCGCTGGGGCTGCTCAATCAGGCGCAGGACGAACTCGCCAACGCCATGACGCTCCTGCATGACAACAAAGTGATCGCAGCCACCGAGGGATCCGACGGCCTCTTCTGGGTGGATCCCTGGTCCCCGGATGGCCAGGCCATCGCCGCGCGGATGCGGCCCATCAACTCCGCGCTGCGTCTCTACGCCGAGCACGCCCTCACCCTCATCGCCCAGGCCAAAGCGCAGGAGCCCAACCTGCGCCAGCCGGACGCCATCTCCGCCATGGACTTCGGAGCCCGCCGCATCGACTTCCTCGGCCTCAAGTTTCAACTCGCCGACGAGATGGCCGCTGAGTACGCCCAGGCCCAGGCCGAGCTGCAAACCTTGCAGAGCGACCCAAGCGCTCCCCGGCCAAGACCCTCCGTCCCCGCGCTGCTCTCGGACATCAACGGCGTCAACGGACGCCTCCAGGCCATCATCGATACCTACTCCCGGCTGCGCGACAGCTTCGCCGAACAGTGGAACAAAACCTATCAGCCAGATGGCCTACGGCCTGTGCTGGAGCACTACGACTACACCATCGCCCAGTGGTACGCCCGCGTCGACAAGGTACGCAGCGCCCAGCGTCAATGGAGCCAGTCCCACTCCCTGCCTCCGGCCTCTGCTCTCGGCATTCCCTCACCACCACAGCCCGCGCCGGAGCCCCCGCTAACGCCCGCATCAACACCCACGCCACAGCCCACGCCACAGCCCGCCCCGCAGCCAGCGCCAGCCTCCACACCTGTGCCCAGCCCAGCGCCCACGCCGACCCCGGCACTCAGTCCAGCGCCTCACGCCGCGCCCACCCTCTAGCAGGAGATCGCCCTTGCCCGCCATCCACTTTGCTTCGCTGGCCGCGGCCGTCCTGCAACCGGAGGCCGCGCATCCGCTGGGAGCCGGCCCACATCGTCTGGGAGCCTTTGACCTCGCGCTGGTCGGGATCTACCTGGTAGGAATCACCCTCTTCGGCCTGCGCTTTCGCAAACTCTCCGGCGGCGGCGCGCCGGCGGACCGTTCCCTGCGCAGCTACTTTCTGGCCAACAACACCATTCCCTGGTGGGCCATCTCCCTCTCCATCGTCTCTGCGGAAACCTCCACGCTCACCATCATCTCCATCCCCGGCGTCGCCTTTGCGGGCAACTTCGGCTTCCTCCAGATCGTCATCGGCTACATGATCGGCCGGATCGTCGTGGCCTTCTTGTTCCTGCCCCGCTACTTTGCCGGCCGCATGCTCACGGCCTATCAACTCATCGACCAGCGCTTCGGCGCAACCCTCTACAAAATCACCGCCGGTCTGTTTCTGCTCATGCGGGCGGCTGCGGAAGGCGTACGCGTCTTCGCCGTCTCCATCGTCGTCGGCATCGCCATCGGAACCCGGGACCTGCTCTCCATCGCCATCATCTCCGCCCTCACCCTGCTCTACACCTTTGAAGGCGGAATGGCCGCCGTCATCTGGACCGACGTTGTCCAGATGGCCATCTACACCGGCGGTACGCTGGTCGCCATCGGAACCCTGGGAGCGCACGTGCACGGCGGCTGGAGCGCCATCCACACCGTTGCGGCCGCGGCCGGAAAATTTCACATGCTCAACTTCTCGCTCAACCTCACCACGGCCTATACCTTCTGGGCCGGCGTGCTGGGCGGAGCCTTCCTCACCATGGCTTCGCATGGAACCGATCAGTTGATGGTGCAGCGCATGCTGGCTGCGCGCAACCTGCGCGAGTCTCAGGCAGCTCTGCTCAGCTCCGGCGTGGTCATCTTCGTGCAATTCGCTCTCTTCCTGCTCATCGGCGCGGGCCTTTTCGTCTTCTACGCACAGCATCCCGCGGTCTTTTCCAGCGCTGACCGGATCTTCCCCACCTTCATCGTCCGCCAGATGCCCCCCGGCATCGCCGGGCTGCTCATCGCGGCGATTCTGGCTGCGGCCATGTCCAACCTCTCCGCCGCGTTGAACGGCCTCTCCTCCACCACCGTCGTGGACTTCTACGTTCCCCTGCGGCCGCAGGCGGATCACCGTGAGCGCGCCATCGTCAGCAAATCCTCCACCGTCTTCTGGGCGCTGGTGCTCTACGCCATCGCAGCCTACGCCGCCATGGTGGGCGGCAAGGGGCATGTGGTGGTCATCGGCCTCTCCATCGCCTCCGTCGCCTACGGCTCTCTGCTGGGCGTCTTTCTTCTCGGAACGCTTACCCGCTTCGCTACCCAGACCGGCGCAGCCGTCGGCATGCTCTTTGGCTTTCTTCTCAACCTCTGGCTTTGGCAAGGAGTCTTCCCTATGCACCTCGGACCCATCACCGTACCACCCGTCGCCTGGACTTGGTATGTGCTCATCGGCGCTGCCGCAACCTTCGCCATCGGAGCGCTCGTCAGCCTCTTCTCCTCCGGCGCCACGTCTCGCCGCCGTTCGCCGCAGACCAGTTCCGCCGCCATCGTCGCCCTCCTGGCGCTGCTCTCCATCTCCTGCCTGGGCGCGCGCCAGTGCCTCGCGCAGGCGCTCCCGGCCAACACAGCCGCCACTCCCCACGCTCCGGACTTCAGCCTCGTCTCCACCCTGCTCAACCGCGCGGTCGCAACCCATCAGCCGCCTGGAGCCGTGCTCCTCATCGGGCATAACGGGCATATAGTCTTCGAACACGCCTACGGAGACCGCAAATTAGCCGGTGAGCCCGGGCTGGACGGCCGGCCCTCGCCCGCCCTGCCCATGACCGAGCAGACCCTCTTCGACATGGCCTCGCTCAGCAAGTGCCTCAGCACCGCAACCGCCATCATGCAGCTCTATGAACAGGGCAAGCTGCGCTTCGACGATCCCGTAGAAAAGTATCTCCCAGCGTTCAACGCCCAGCATGACCCTGTCCGCGCCCAGGTCACCCTGCGCATGCTCCTGACCCACACCTCCGGCGAGCCCGGCGACATCAAGATGAAGTCACCCTGGGGGCTCTCCACCCCAGACTTCGCCGAGGGCATCCATCTGGCGCTCACCACGCCGCTCATCTCAGCCCCCGGCGCTGTCTTTCGCTACTCTGACATTAACTTCATCCTGCTCGGATACATGGTGCAACGGCTCACGGGCGAGCCGCTTGAGGTCTACGCCCAGCAGCACATCTTCAAACCCCTGGGGATGACCAACACCCGCTATCTTCCGCTAGCCCGCGCCTGCGGCTCGTACCAGGTCTATGGAGCGGCCATCGGCCCGGCCCCGGCCGGCGCTCCCGCGCATCCCTGCAAACCGGGAGACTGGAACGTCTCCCTCCTCAGCCGGATCGCTCCCACCGCCCATGACGATGAGGGCAACATGCAGAACAACCCAGACTTCAACCGCCTGCTCTGGGGATCGGTCGATGATCCCTCCACCCGCCGCATGGGCGGCGTCGCCGGCCACGCCGGCGTCTTCTCCACCGCGCAGGATGTCTCCATCTTCGCCCAGGCCCTCCTCGATCGTCTCGCCGGGCGCCCCAGCCGGTTCCCCGTCAAGCGCTCCACGCTGCAACTGATGACCACGCCGGAGCAGCCCGGCCACACGCTCTCCCAGCTCGCAGAGGCCAATCAGGCCCAGCGCGCGGCCATCGCCGCCGGAGAACCGCCCGCCGTTCCCGGGCTTGCGCCGCACTATCCATCCGTCCAACGCCAGGATCTACGCGGCTTTGGCTGGGACATTGACAGCGCCTTCTCCAAGCCGCGTGGCGTGGTCTTCCCCGTCGGCAGCTTCGGCCACACCGGCTACACCGGAACCACGCTGTGGATGGATCCCGGCTCGGACACCTACATCGTCCTTCTGGCCAACTCAATCCATCCCCGCGGCAACCCACCCATCTCCAATCTGCGCGGTCAGGTGGCAACCGCCACTGCGGAAGCTCTCGGGCTCTACCAGCCGCCCGCTTCCACCCTTCCCGCCGAGTGCGGCGACCCCAACCTCTTCTGCGCGAGCGGCGAGCAATCGCGCGGCGCAGGCGCGCAAGCTGCGGCCCAGGGGCCAACCCTCACCGGCATCGACGTCCTTGAGCAGCAGCACTTTGCTCCCTTCGCCGCTCTGGCCCGCCGTATCGGCCACCCCCCAGTCCTTGGCGTGCTCACCAATCAGACCGGCGTCGATAGCCGGCGCCGCTCCACCATCGCGATTCTGGCCACCGATCTTCCCCAGGCGGTTCCGGGAGCAAAATTAACCACCATCTTCTCGCCCGAGCACGGCATCTTCGGCAAGCAGGATACAACCCACATCCGCGCCGAGGTGGAACCCGTAACCGGCCTTCCGGTCACCAGCCTCTACGGCCCCACAGAAGCCGACCGCAGACCCTCGCATCAGCAGTTGCAGAACCTGGACGCGGTGGTCATCGATCTGCAGGACGTCGGCGTTCGCTTCTACACCTACGAGACCGTCACCGGCTACTTCCTGGAGGCCGCTGCCCAGGAACAGACGCAGTATCACCACGATCTCAAAATCATCCTGCTGGACCGCCCGGACCTCATCGATGGCTCCCAGGTGCAAGGGCCCGTATCCGACCCTGAGTTCACCACCGGCTCCGGAGACTACATCGACTTCATGCCGCTGCCGGTTCGCAACGGCATGACGCTGGGAGAACTCGCGGAATACATCGTTGGCGTCAAGCATCTCGCTACCGATCTCACCATCGTCCCCCTCCGGCACTGGTCGCGTCAGGAGTACTTTGACCAGACCGGCCTGCCCTGGGTCAATCCCAGCCCCAATCTGCTCTCCGTCACGCCGTCCACGCTCTACCCCGGGCTCGGGTTCCTGGACTTCAGCGGCGTCTCGGCAGGACGCGGCACAGCTACGCCGTTTGATCTCTTCGGAGCCGCATGGATCAACGCCGCCACAGTCGCTCAGGCGCTGAACGCGCGGCACATCCCTGGGGTCAGCTTCACGGCAACGACTGCCACAGTCGCCGAAACCGCCAATCACTATCCCTTCCACGGCCAGACCATCCCCGCCGTGCGGATCGCCCTCATCGACCGGCGAGCATTCAACGCCCCGGAAATGGGCATAGAAATCCTAACCCTCCTGCATCGGCTTTATCCGCAGCAGTTCAAGTTACAAAAGACACTGCTCCTGTTGGGCAGCCGAGGCACGCTGGACGCCATCGAGCGCGGCGAAGATCCACGCGCTATCGCAAACTCGTGGCAGCCTGGCCTCCACGCCTACCTCGCGGCCCGCAGCCACTATCTGCTCTATTAGCTCCATCAGGAAAATCAAACTCAAGCACCACGCGCGATCCGGCCAGAGCCTGTCGGCAAAAATCTCAACTTAGGCGCTCCCGGACTGCGCCCTCCGTCCCAATCGCAACCACAAAATAAACCGCGTCCCTCTCACCTACATTCTTCAGTCCATGCATCACGTTCGACGCGGCAAAGATCACTCCGCCCGGCCCCACCCGCTCGAACGCTCCATCATTGTCGAATTCCACCGTCCCCTCGCGAATCAGCATCAGCTCGGAATGCCTGTGTTTATGGGGAGGGTGCGGCATATGCCCCGGCAGCAACGTCGTCTCATGCACCTCCACAGCCTCGCCCGTTGGCAACACCCCACGCATCACGGCCCGCGACTCTCCGTTGGCATTCTTCTTCACCGGAAGTTGGTCGAAAACATAGGCCCGTTGCACGGAAAGGACCGTCTCTCCCGGAGCCGCCGGGGCAGAGATTCGGCCCGTAGAAGATGCTTCTGCCTCGCTTGCAAACGGTAAGGCGGCAGCCCCAGCCGCCAGCAACGACAACCCAACACAAAGATCACGGCGGTTCTTATTCACCATGCACAAAATCTTACTCCGTCCCGCCTCCTTCTGGCTGGAGCCCGGCACACGAAATACCACGAGTCCCCGTAAGCAAATACCTGTTCGAAACACGCTGCCTGCGGCGGCGCCACGGATGCCGCCGCCAGAAGCAACTCTTCAGGTATCCTTGTTCCTGTATCGGGCGTCAACACCTGCTCGGAAACGCTGTTCGCAACCTGTCAAGTTGCGTGGCGCCGCGCACCGCGCTTGGCAACCATCAGCAAAGTCAAGGCCGCAAGCATACTCAAGTCGATGCCATCAATTTCCACACGCCCGCCGCACGGCGGCTACAACCAGATAAGCTAATCTCGTCTCAACCAACTCGCCAAGGCGCACGCATTCCTAGGTCAAAAGCGGGTCACACAGAACCAGGAGTCAAGCATGGAAGTTTTCAGTCGTCGTTCCTTTGTCGCCACAGCGGCCGCGGGCATAGCCACCTTCGCATCCGCCGGAAGCACCCCTTCCGCCGCTCAACCAGATCACACCGAACTCAAATCAGAATGGAACTTCGCTCAATTCAATGCCATCGTGCATCGTCCTGCCCAGGTAAAACAACTCTTCGACTCCGTGTCAGCAAGCGTCTGGTTGATGGTTCATATGCTGAATTCATTGAATAGCCTGCAATTCGGCTTTGGCCTCCCTCCAGATCAAATTCAACTCGTCGCCGTGTCCCGCGGTCCGTCCACCTTAATTGATTTCGACGACTACCTCTGGAAAACCTATAACCTTGGGACGCTATTCAAAATTGACGACCCCACAACCGGAAAACCTGCCGAACGCAATATCTTCTACGCCGGCAGCCCAGCAGCAGCAAACTCTACCCACTCTTCGAATGACGTCAATGACCCTGGCTCTATCTTCAATAACGATAAGAGTATGCAGACGCTCCAGCAGCGCGGCGTCCAGTTTCTCTGCTGCCACAACAGTGTTTTAGGTTCCATTAACCACATCATCGAGCAAAACCATCTGAAAGAAACCCAAGAGCAGGTTTATCAGGATTTCGTTGCTCATCTGCTTCCTGACACCCTCATGGTCCCGGCAGCCGTTGGCGCAATGGCATTTCTACAGTCCAAGGGAGGTTACGGCTATACGTATATCTCCTAGCCTCTCTCTTCGGCTTATGCCTACTGGCGCGCAATCCCGGGAATGCGATTCCGCTTTTGCCCATCCACCCAGAGCACGGTCTTAGCTCCCAGCGTCGCCGCCAAAGCCTTCACCGCAAAACTCCGGCCGCTTCGCCCATCCGCCGGCTATCTTCCAGTCGTTCTTCCACTCACCCTGGCTGGACAAACCTTCACCGCCCCAGAAGCTCCATGCCAGCTTGCAACCGGTCCGCCTTGCTTTCCTTGTCCTGCTCCTCAGCAGATCGCACACAGCTTCTCAGCTCTATCAGACCCGTCCGGCCCGCTCTGCCATCGCTCAAAGTGCAAGTTTCTCCAGTGGCGATCGCCGGAGAATCGTAAGCCGGCCCTCATCTCGGGAGATCACGCCGTCGCGTTCAAGTTGGTTCAGAATGCGTGTCACCGTCTCCCGAGACACACCGCCAAGGCTTGCCAGCTCTGCATGGCTCAACATCAGATGGAAAGACCTGGAGGAACCCACAGCAGCATCCGCGTCTGCGAATTCAATCAGCACCTGTGCTATGCGAGCCACGGCGGACGACCCAAGCCCTAAACGCCGCGTACTGAGAAACACCTCGCGATACTCTCTGGCAAGCATCAGCGCGGCAAGATAACCCGCCTCTGCATAGCTTTGAACAAAGTGCAGAAAGAGCCTCCGGTCCACATGCTTCAAGCTGCACGGGCCAAGCGTCTCTGCGGTCACCTCGTGCGGCGCATCATTCAGAATCGCGCTCAAGCCAAGCACGTCGCCTGGCCGGACGACCCTCACAATCATTGTGTGACCGCAGGGAGACTTGGAGAAAAGTTTTACCTGCCCCTCGCAAAGAAAGTACACCTCATCTGCCGACTGGCCTTCCTGAAAGATCACGGCTTTGCCAGGGTAAGTCGCCTGCCGGGTTATGCCTTTGAAATCCTCGAGCGCGCCGGTTGCGAGCATACCAAATACGCCGCAGTCATGTGGCCCGCGCCGCGCATTCCATTTCCGTACTTTACTGATAGAAAGAGTCATGGAAAGTACCTTTCCCTCCTCGCAGGCCACTGCGGGAGCCGTTTCGAGTCAACTTGACGCGGATCGAGCGCCTCGCTCGCGTTCTTTCCCCGAATCCTGCTCGGAGCCATGCCGCCGGAGTGTCAGCACCGGGCTCTTCGCCCGCGAGATGATCTCATAGGCCGTGTCGTCTCGATCCATGGGCCAACCGTGCTCGCTTGGATCCACTCCCAGCACAATCAGGTCGGCTTGCATCTCCTCGGCCACCCGCAGAATCTCTTCCACAACCGGGCCGGCTTCGATCTGAAGCGTGGGGTGTATCCATAGCGGAGCCTCTTCGCGAACCAGTCGCTCAAGCTGGGCGCGCGTCCGGTCCATAGCACGGCTGCTCTCATCGCCACCCTTCCCGTCGCCGGGCAGAACATGCAGTAGCGTAACCGCGGCTTTGTAAAACTGCCCAATGGCGAGCGCCATCCGCGCTGATGGCTCATAGCCGGGGGCCAACGATACGGGATGCAACAGCTTTCGCGGAGCCGCCCCCGCCGTGCCGCGAGCCTGTGGGCCCACCGTGCACACCGGAATATTCACTTTACGCAGGATCTCGTTTGCCACGGAGCCCAGGATCAACTTCTTCAAGTGGCGTCGTCCGTGGGTTCCCAGTATCAGACGGTCTGCGCCTGTTGCCTCAACCAGTTCCGGTACAACCGTCGCCGGCAATCCCCCCCGGATCAGCACATCACACGGAATGCCGCTCGCGCGTATCTTCGCCGCGATCTCAGCCAGCTTTTGCTTCGCCTGATGTTCTGCTTCCGCCGCGTCCGCCGGGAAAATTGCTCTCGCGTCCAACATGGTCCCATCCGCAGGCGGAATCACATGGACCAGCTTCAAGACAGCGTTGCTCACGCGAGCCTGAGCCGCCGCATACGGAAGAAGATCTTCCATGTCATCCTCGAGATCTGTCGCTAACAGAATCACTTCGGGTGCGACAAAGGAACGACAAGCCTCATGCGGAACCATTTGGTCGTCCATCGCAATATCCCCCAACACGCAGTGTCCCCTCGCAGGGCAAACTCCGCTGTGTCCGGAGGCACGCTGCAGAGTGACCTGCGTCACCTACCGCCTCCGGTCACGGATGGCCCTGGATAAGGAAGCTTCTGCATCCAGCCGGAGGATTCACTTGCAGCTTGACGAAGCTGAGCAAGCCCATGCTTTATCCCCTGCTGCATCGTGCCGCCGTGAACCCGCGCGGCAATCGCGCATCTTCCGCTGGCCGTGGCTCAGGAATCCTCAGAATCCTCAGAATCCTTGGAGCCCCTGGAATCCTCCAAGCCCTTGGAATCCTTCAATGGTCACAGGCGTTCTTCCCAGTCATCAGGGTTTCTCCAAAGTAATCCGCCACCAGCTTTTCAGGCGTCTCGACCGGCGCGCCCACAATCACCTCTATGCCCCGCTCGGCAAACAGGCCGTGCGCGCTCTGGCCCATGCCTCCGGCGATGATCATGTTCACGCCTCTTTCTGCCAGCCATGGCGGCAACAGCCCCGGTTGATGGGGAGGAGCCTCAATGTCTTCCCGGCCCACGATCTTCTTCTTCGCCTCATCAACATCGATCAGGGCGAAGCGTTCGCAATGCCCAAAGTGTATGGCTAGTTTCCCGCTTGCTAGTGGAATGGCAACTCTCATCTTCGTTCTCTCCTCGACTTTTTGTTGGATCCTCTTGTTGGATCTTCGCTTTTGTCCTGCTTCTGCTACGATTCGCGCCATCTTTCGCACTGACCGTTTGACGCGGCTTGCTCTACGCGCGCAGGAACACCAATCCTGGTCAGCTCAGACTGAACATGGCGAGCCTCGGTTGTTTCTGATCTCTGTCTGCGCCTCAAAACACCAGCGCTCCATTCCCAGGAGTTGGCAAACTCCTGCCCCGGTAATACCAAAGACCACCAGCGGCTTAGCCTGCGTACCAGTCCATTGCAGAATGGCGTCGAAGGTTCCGTTGGCCAGCGCCGTACCTGTGACGAGGATCAGGTCGCAAGCTGAAATCAGCCGGTGAGTTTCTGTTCTTCCATCCCAGATGGCAACCCCAAAGCGGCATTGACCGATGTTCCGAGGATTGAGGTCCGTAATGCAAACAGCATCTGGGCCAAACTCGCGCGCCAGCGCTTCGGCAATCGCTGGGTTCAAGCCAATCAGTCCGACGGTGCGCGCTCCCTGACCACGAGCTTTCTTCGCAATCTTGGCGGCACAGCGTTCTGGAGCTTCATCTTTGCAATGCAGTACACCCTCCACCATGTTCAGCGAGCACAGAACCGCATTCATGGTCGCGAGAAAGATGGCTCGATTGCGAGTTCGGTCGAGCGGCAGCGCCAGCACCTCACCGAGCTGGCAGGAGATATCCGAAGGCGAATCCGTGAACGCTTGCCCTCGCGCATTCAGCACTGTGGCTTGGATGACCCGTTCTTTGCCTTCAAGGATGGGATAGTCGCGCCGCGTTGGCGCCCCAATGGCTTCCTCCGGCGTCAGTGGCCTGGCCGTCACGGCCACAGCGGCGTGGTCCAGGTGGCGCCGCGCAACCAACGCCCGCATCCTATCCTGACTTTGCTCTAGCACCGTCATCGCGGCCATTACCGTTTACCCCCAACGCCGGCCGCCGTCATGGCATGGAGTGAGCCCGACCGGAACGCTTCCAGAGCGTCGGCAACGGTCCGGCCCGCCGCAGTGTAGATCGCCACACCGCCTGCCTGAAGCGCCGCAAACGCCTTGGGACCTACCTGCCCCGTGATCAGCGTCTGCACCCCCAGATCCATGATCTTCTTTGCAGCCTGAACCCCGGCGCCCTGAACCGAATTCAGGTTCACAGCGTTACTCACCGTCTCCGCTGCGTTTGTCTCAGCGTCAACAACGATAAAATACGCGGCTCTGCCAAAATGCGGATCCAGGGATGACTCCTGGCTTTCTCCCGTGGATGTGATCGCGAGTTTCATAGCGCGCTCCCGGGAAGAGTAAGAGCACGTCGCGTGCCAGTCTTTTTCTATCCCGTCGCAAAGCGCTTATCTCTTCAATAACAAGGAGTTACTGGTCACCTGGTAGCAAAGGCTCCAGCAGCACCCTATGCCGCGTTGCAAAATGCATTGCCGCCTGGCCTGCCGCGTTCACTCCGGCGCTTCGCGCCCAGGCCCGCGGCCCTGCGCAGCACGCTGGCCGGCATCGGCGCTCTACCCTCTCCCAGCCGTCTTTCGCCAACCTCAGGAAACGCCTTCTCCTTTCTCTGCGCTCCGCTTGAGGATCCGATAGAGCGTGCTGGGATTGATTCCCAACTCCCGCGCCGCCTGTCTCCGCTTGCCGCCATTGCGCACCAGCGCCCCTTCGATCATCCGCAACTGGGCCGCTCGCATGTCCATCACCGCCGCCGAGGCCGCTTCTATCGCAGATGCTGGCCGCATCTCTACCGGCAGATGCTCCACTTCAATCCTTCCCCCACGGCAAAGAACAAAGGCCTGTTCGATGATATTTTCCAGTTCGCGCACATTCCCCGGATAGCTGTGCTCCATCAGCCGCGCCATCACCTCCGGAGATACTCCGCCGATGTCCTTCTCCTGCAACCGGTTGTACTTCGCCACTAGATGATCCAGCAGAAGCGGCAGGTCTTCCCTCCGCTCCCGCAGTGGCGGAATCTTCAAATGAATCACCCGAATCCGGTAGTACAGATCCTCGCGGAATCGGCCTTCGCGGACCAACTGCTGCAAACTCTTATTGGTTGCCGCCACCACACGGACCTTCACCCTCACCGATTCGGTCCCACCCAGCGGCTCAATGCAGTGTTCCTGCAGCACGCGCAGCAGCCTCACCTGCATCGCCGGCGAAATATCGCCAATCTCATCCAGAAAGATCGTGCCGCCGTCGGCCAGAGCAAATCGTCCGGGTTTGTCCTTCTTTGCATCGGTAAACGCTCCGGCTTTGTAGCCAAACAACTCAGACTCCAGCAGAGCGTCAGGAAGTGCCGCGCAGTTTACCGCCACAAAACGTCTCTTGGCACGAAAGGAGAGGTGATGAAGCGCGTGCGCGAACAACTCTTTGCCCGTACCACTCTCCCCTTCGATCAACACCGTGCTCGAACTCTCGGCAATCTGGGGAGCCAGATCGAACAGACTCCGCATCGCGGGACTGCGTCCTACAATGTCCTCAAACGTATACCGGCCTTCGATCTCTTTGCGCAGTTGCTCCACATAGCTCAGATCCTGGAAGGTTTCAACCCCGCCGGCAACCTCACCCTCCTGATTCCGCAGTAATGCCGTCGAAATGCGAATCGGTATCGGACTCCCGTTGATGCCGATGATGTTTGCCGTGGCCCCCACCACCGGCTTGCCGCTGGTCAACGTGCGCCGCAGCGGGCAGGCGTCTTCGCAAATGTTCGCCCGGAACACATCCGAACATCGCCGGCCCACAGCGTCTTCCCGCCGCACCCCGGTGATTCGCTCCGCCGCGCGATTGAACGCTGTGATGCGCCACTGGTGATCAACGCTGAAGACGCCCTCGTTGATCGAATCAAGAATCGGATCGCTACCTGGATGAGCCATAGAAACCACTGTAGGAGTTCCGCGCTGCAATTTGCAGTGACGGCGCGCACAAGGATTGCATTTTGCCTCACCCAGCTACCGTTCCTCTACCGCGTATCTCCGTCTTCAGAGCCAGTTACGGTTTGGCCCGCTACATGCAACCCCCTATGGCCATGAGGATCGCCATTCCACACTGGCAAGGACGTATCGCACCCGTCTTTGACGTGGCAGGTCGCCTGTTGCTCATCGATGTGGAGAGCGGCCGCGAAATCTTCCGCCAGCAGAGGATTTTGTTCAAAACATCCTTCTCTGACCGCGCCGCGGAACTGCTCAGCTACGGACCCAATGCGCTTCTCTGCGGAGCCATCTCGGCCCCCTTGCAGCTAAAACTCCTCGCCTCTGGCCTCAAGGTCATTGCCTTCGTCTGCGGACCGGTCGATGACGTTCTGGCCGCCTATCTCCAAGGCTCTCTGGCCAACCCCGCATTCGCCATGCCAGGTTGTCATCGCTGGCGCTGGAGAGGCGGAGAAGATGCTCTGCCCGTGGAATTCGAGTTAGGACGCGGCCGCAGCGGCGGATTTTCCCGGCGCCGTATCGCCGCGCTCGGAACTGGCAGCGCCAACCCCAGGGCCACCGCGTTGGATCACTCCCTGATCTGCCCGAAATGTGGCGAAGTCCTGCGCCCCCCGCCCGGACAGAGACACGCCCAGAGGCTGTGCCCGCGATGCGGAGCGCGCATGACGCCGTTCTAAGATCGCAATCTCTCCGAAAGAAAGTCACCATCCGCAACAACAACAAGGAGGTAGAGCAATGCCATTCGAAGACAGAACAGGTCCCTTGCAACAAGGTCCGATGACCGGCCGTGGCCGTGGACTCTGCGCCAGACCTGCCGTACCCGGAGGCTTGCATCCAGGTCGTGGCCCGGCTTTCGACAAAGGATCCGGCTGCCAGCACTGGGGCCAGCAACGAGGTCAGCAACGAGGCCAGCGCAGCCCATTCCGTAGCGCACCCGGCAACGCCTGGGAGACGCCAGCCACCGCTTGCTCCGCGCCTGCGGAGCACACGCGAGAAGTTGCAGCCCTGCGGGGCATGATCAACGAGCTGCGGCGTTCGCTGGACCAACTTCGCAGACAGGTTGAGGCCAAGACCCCTGCCCCCGGGACGGAGTAGCCGAGCGGAGAACGGAACGGCGCATCGCGCGAGCTCATTCATCTGCAAGCAATCAAAAAAGGAGATCGTTCACGCAATCATGAGAATTGCAATCGCCAGCGGCAAGGGCGGAACCGGTAAAACGATTGTCAGCACCAACCTGGCCCTGGCTGCGGCACAGCGTAGCCTTCGTGTCACCTATCTCGACTGCGATGTGGAGGAGCCAAACGGACACCTCTTTCTCAAGCCATTCATCACATCGTCCCGAACCATCGGCCAGTTCCATCCGGAGGTCGATCAGGAGATGTGTACGCACTGCGGCCTGTGCGGCGAATTCTGCCAATATAGCGCCATCGTCTGCATCGGAGAAAAAGTCCTCGTCTATCCCGAACTCTGCCACGCTTGCGGCGGTTGCGCCCTGGTCTGTCCTGCCGACGCCATCACCGAAACCATGCACAAGACCGGCAAGATAGAGTCCGGAATGGCCGGAGCCATCCGTTTCATCCAGGGCCGGCTTCATGTGGGCCAGGCCTTGAGCACACCGTTGATTCGCCAGCTCAAGGCACAGGCTGGACACAATGACCTCGTGATCCTCGATTGCCCGCCTGGAACCTCCTGCCCCGTGATGGAAAGCGTGCGCGGAGCCGACCTCGTCCTGCTCGTTACCGAACCTACGCCGTTCGGGTTGAATGACCTGCGCCTGGCCGTCGAGATGCTTGCGTCGCTGAATCTGCCTCTGGCTGTCGTCATCAACCGCGCTGGGACCAGCGATCAGAAAACACAGGCATTTTGTCACCACCAGGGGATTCCGATCTGGGCTCAGATTCCCGACGACCGTCGCGTGGCCCAAGCCTACTCGCGTGGCGAGTTGGCCCGTGACTCCGTGCCTGAGTTCCGCGCCGCCATGGAACAGATCCTGGATCATCTCTCTCATCTCGGCCAGAACGATCCGTTACCAGAACGCGCGTTGGCCCACCTATGAATTCGCTCGTCACCATCCTCTCTCATCCCTCCCGGCCGGTAAAGGAACTGGTCGTCATCAGCGGCAAAGGCGGTACAGGGAAAACCTCCCTGGTGGCCTCATTCGCCGCACTGGCAAAGAACGCAGTTCTCGCTGACTGCGATGTGGATGCCGCCGACCTGCACCTGCTCGCCGCTCCACGCATCATCCAACGTGAGCCATTCACCGGCGGCAAGCGCGCCGGCATCGACGCTCACCTCTGTATCGGGTGCGGCGAGTGCGAGCATTTCTGCCGCTTCGATGCTGTTCGTTCTTGCGCTCCTCAAGACGCTGTCTGGGCAGCGGCTTACCAAATCGAGCCCTTAGCCTGCGAGGGATGTGGCGTCTGCGCTTGGGTCTGTCCCGCACATGCGATTGAGTTGAAGCCCGTCGTCAATGGCGAATGGTTCGTCTCTGACACCCGCTTTGGCCCCATGGTCCATGCCCGGCTCGCAGCCGCTGCGGAAAACTCCGGCAAGTTTGTCAGCCTGGTCCGCACAACAGCCAGGCAGATCGCAGAACAGCGCGGCATCGGTCTCGTCATTGTCGATGGCTCGCCCGGCATCGGCTGTCCCGTCATCGCCTCCATAACCGGTGCGGATGTAGCCTTGGTCGTCACCGAACCAACCCCCAGCGGCCTCCATGACATGGAGCGCGTCGCCGATCTCACCAGGCACTTTGGCATTCCGACCGCAGTCTGCATCAATAAGTGGGATCTCAACCCCCGGATGACCAGCCTCATCGAGGCAAATGCCCTTCACCGCGGAATGGCGTTGGCCGGACGAGTTCGCTATGACCGGGCGGTAACCGAAGCGCAACTCCGGGAAAAGACAGTGATTGAGTACGGCAAACCCGGCAGCGCAGCGGATATAGGACTGGTTTGGTACAAATTACATCAGATGCCCGCTGCGACTGACGAGCGAGAGTGTTGAGAGTGAATCGAACCTGATCGCCGGCCTTTCACCCAAAGACCGGCTTTCAAGTGCAAAACCTGAACGCTGGAAAACATGCATGGAAATACGGAGAAACATGGCAAACAAACGTGTAGTGATCGTAGGAGGTGTGGCTGGCGGAGCAACCTGCGCCGCCCGGTTAAGGCGGCTGGATGAACAGGCGGAGATCTTGCTCATCGATCGAGGGCCGTATGTCTCGTTTGCGAACTGCGGCTTGCCTTACTACGTGGGCAATGTGATCCACGACGAAGCCAAACTTCTTGTGGCCACCCCTGCCCTCTTCAAAGACCGATTCAACATCGAGGTTCGCACCCGCCACGAGGTCACCGAGATCAACCGCGAAGCGCAAACCGTCTCAATTCACGATCACGTCGCAGGCCGCAAATTCACCGAGCACTACGACAATCTCGTCCTGTCGCCCGGCGCGGCACCCATCCGTCCTCGGCTCACGGGAATCAATCTTCCCGGCATCTTTACCTTGCGCAATATTCCAGATAGCCGTGAGATTCGCGAATGGATCGATTCAAGGCGTCCGCAAAGGGCCGTGGTTATCGGAGGCGGCTTCATCGGTCTCGAAATGGCGGAGAATCTCGCTCACCGCGGTATCAAGGTCACCATCGTCGAAATGGCCAAGCAGCTTATGCCGCCGCTGGATCCGGAGATGGCCGAATATGCGCGTGTCCACCTCATCGCCCACGGAGTCCAACTCGCCATGGGCGATGCCGTCGCATCCTTCGAACAGTCGGATCGCGGAGCCTTGATCGTGCACACCCAGGCAGGAGCCGCCTTGGACGCTGATCTTGTCGTGCTCGCCATGGGTGTCCGTCCAGAGACCAGGTTAGCTCGCGATGCCGGCCTGGAGATCGGGGAACGGGGCGGCATTCGCGTGGATAGCGCCATGCGCACCAGTGATCCCAAAATCTGGGCCATCGGAGACGCGGTGGAAACCAGAAATCTCGTCACCGGCCAGTGGGAATTGGTCCCTCTCGCCGGACCCGCGAACCGCCAGGCGCGCGTTGCCGCCGGAGCCATCTGCGGACGCGATGTCAAATTCGATGGCGTACTCGGAACCGCCGTTTGCGGTTTCTTTGGTATGACCGTGGCCCTTACCGGAGCAACCGAGAGATCCCTCTCCCGCGCCGGGATCGCAGACTTTCAAGCCATCTACTTGCACCCCAATCAGCACGTCGCGTACTACCCCGGCGCTCATCCCATTCATATCAAGCTGCTCTTTCGAAAATCAGACGGCCTCGTACTCGGCGCGCAGGCAGTCGGAGGGTCCTCCGGACCCGAACGCCGCATCGACGTGATTGCCACAGCCATCCAGATGAAGGCCACCGTCTTCAATCTTGAGGATATCGACCTTTGCTATGCGCCTCAGTACGGCGCGGCAAGAGATCCGGCCAACATGGCCGGCATGATTGCCGCCAACGCGCTGCGCAACGATGTGCGGCTTGCTCCCTGGGATGAGGTGCCATCGACCAACGCGCTGCTGCTGGATGTTCGTGAACCCCACGAGTACGCCGTGGACCCAATCGCTGGAGCCTACAATATTCCCCTGGGTAAACTGCGCTCGCGGATGCAGGAACTCCCGAAATCCAAAGAGATATGGGTCAACTGTGGAATCGGTCAGCGCGCCTACTTCGCCTGCCGGATTCTCACCCAGCATGGATTCCAGGTGCGCAATCTCTCTGGCGGGGTTCAGACGTATGCTGCGTTTTACCCAGCATCGTAACCGCTCCCCTTGGAAGGCGTTATCGCTGGGCCTCCGCATGTCGCTCCGGTGTTCACGGGCTGCCTCGTGAACACCGGGTCTCTGCGCAATGCCCCACGCACTGCTTCGCGAAGGCGGGTTTGCCGACGGATTCAGAACTCCCGTGGCTCTCGTCTTTGTGGCTCTGCATGGGATCATGATGCCCGGATACGCCACAGACAGCGTTTGCCACAAGCGAAAGGGATTCACCACAAACACTTGATCGGCGACAATCAAATCTCCCGAGCGACGACAAACAAAATTCCCGAGGCAACGACAATTGAGCCAATGAGATTCCAGACCATGGAGAGGGATCGAGTTGGTCACAGACAAGCAGGTACGGAGGTTGTTTGGGTTGGAA
>DAHXNO010000115.1 GCA_027365345.1 Granulicella sp. | reverse complement strand
TAGCCCAACTTCCGCAGCTAGGGCCCTTGAAAAAATATTTTGAGTGGATTTCTGGGGTGGAAGGGGGGATTGCTATGAGGAAACGGCTTGTTTCCGAGCCTGGCATTTCCGATCTGATTTCCGGTCGCTGAGAAGCGGCGTGTAGTGAAGACCAGGCCCCTTGCAAAACCCCTCGGGATGCGTAGGATGGCGTTGTGTATCTGCGACGCTGTTATCGGCGGAAAGAAGGGAAACGGCATGCCTATTGGGCTTTGGTGGAGTCCTATCGGACCGCGCGTGGACCGCGTCAGCGCGTGGTCGCCTATCTTGGGGAGTTAGATGAGCAAGGTCGGCTTGGCGTCCAGCGGGCAGCGCAGCCTGAGTTTGCACCGCAAGCAGGCCTTTTTGACCGGCAGGCCAGTCCGGACTGGGTCGAGGTGGACCTGCGCGGAGTGCGCGTGGAACACAGCCGCCCCTTCGGCGGTGGTTGGCTGGGTTTGATGCTACTGCGTCAACTGGGCTTGAGCGAGCTTTTAGAAGAGCTTTTGCCGTCGGGGCGGGAAGAGGTTCCGTGGAGCGCGATGACGCTGGTGCTGGTGCTGGGAAGACTATTCGATCCCAGCAGTGAGTTGCATCTGGCCGAGCACGGGTATGAGGCCAGCGCACTGGCAGAGTTGCTGGGCGTGCCGGCCGCGAAGGTCAACGACGACCGGCTTTACCGTACCCTGGATCGATTGTTACCGCACAAGACGGCCTTAGAGAAGCATCTGAAACAGCGGTTGGGGGAGTGATTCAACCTGGACTACGACCTGCTGCTCTATGACGTGACCAGCACCTATTTTGAAGGCATTGCCGCAGCCAATCCACAGGCTCAGCGCGGCTATTCGCGCGATCACCGTCCGGATTGCAAGCAGGTCAACATCGCTTTGGTGGTCAGCCGCAGTGGCCTGCCTCTCGGCTACGAGGTGTTTGCCGGCAACCGTAGTGATGTGACCACGGTCAAAGAGATCGTCGAGGCAATGGAGAGCAAGTATGGACATGCCAACCGCATCTGGGTGATGGACCGGGGGATGGTTTCGGCCGGTAACCTGGAGTTTCTGCAGCAGGGCGGGCGGCGCTACATCCTGGGCACGCCCAAGAGCATGTTGCGCAGCTTTGAGCAGCAACTGCTGGCGAGCAACTGGCGTGAAGTGCACCCAGGGCTTGAGGTCAAGCTCTGTCCGGCCCCGGGCGGGGAGGAAGTATTCATTCTTTGCCGCAGCGCCCAGCGCCAGTTGAAGGAACAAGCCATGCACCAGCGGTTCGAGCAGCGCATAGAAGAGAAGTTGGAGGCCATGGCGGAAGGATGCGGCAAGCGCAAACGGGATCCGCTAAAAGTAGCCCAACAAGTAGGCAGGCTGCTGGGAAAAAACAGCCGTGCTGCAGGCTTGTTCCAGGTGGAAGTGGAAACCGACACCCGAGGATGGGCTCATCTGCGCTGGAGCAAACTTGACGAGCGACGCAATTGGATGAAGTTGAGCGAGGGGTGTTATATGCTCCGCAGCAACGTCACCGACTGGAGCGGAGAAGATCTCTGGCATGCCTATATCCAGCTCACAGAGGCCGAGGAAGCGTTTCGACTCCACAAGAGCGATCTGGTCATGAGGCCCATCTGGCATCAGAAAGAACACCGCGTGCAAGCACACATCCTGGTTTGCTTCCTCGCTTATGTGCTCTGGAAAACCCTGGGCCAGTGGTGCCAACGCGCCGGCCTCGGCGACGAACCGCGCAAGATCTTCGCCGAACTCCAACAAATCTCATTGGTCGATGTCGTGCTGCCCACGCGCACCGGCGTCTCGATCCGCAAGCGCTGCGTCAGCCGACCCACCGGCCACCAGGCCATCTTGCTTCAGCGGCTCGGCCTGCAAATTCCTGCCCCCATCGAATTTGCAGAGTTGTAGTGAAGACTTCGACATGTCCGCGCTGAAAAGAAAAGACTTGCCGCTCAAGCTGCGGAAGTTGGGTTAGTTGTCGCATTGTTGTAAGTGTAGACGCCGCTCAGCGCGAGCGGAGTGCCTACCACTGTGGTTACGAGGGCTTGCTGAGGTTGACGATAGTTGCCCATGCTGGCAAAAAAGAAGAGCTTGTTCTTGATGATGGGTCCGCCAATGTCGCCTCCAAAGTCATTGATGATAATGAGATTGCGCGGCAGGCCGACCGCATTGGATTCCCAGCTATTGGCATTCATGGCTTCACTTCTGTAGTCCTCAAACAACTCTCCGTGAAAATGATTGCTGCCGCTCTTGGTGAGAAAGCCGATGTCCATTGCGGACGTACCGCCCTTGGACGCATCTAGTTCACTCGTCTCTACGGTCATCTCCTGGGTTGCTTCCAGGCGCTGGGTAGTGCTGGAATAGTCCGTATCGAAGCCGCCGCTCTTGTTGCGATTGATCATGGTTGAAAAGCCATTCGCGCTCATGTTGACTGCACCACCGGGGAGGTTATCGAAGTCGTCATCCACTGCGCCCGGAACCAGGAAGGCAAGCGTGGAAACATCGCGTCCGAGCGTCGGCAGATCTTCAACTTGTTTTAAATCGATCGTCGTGGAGAGCGTGTTGCTGGTCGTGTCCAAGATCGGACTGGTCTCGGACGAGACGGTGACCACCTCATGGGTGGACCCAACCTGGAGCGTGACGGTAAGACTCGTCACCTGGTTAGTTTGGATCGTCACCTTTGAGTATTGCTTCGAAGAGAACCCGCTTTTAGAGACGGTCAGACTGTAGTTTGCGGGATTGAGATATGGAATGACGGCTGTCCCGGCATCCTTGGTGGTCGCTCTATGGATGCCGTTGGTTCCAAGATCCTTCAGGACAAGGGTGGCTCCTGGTATGAAAGCGCCCGCAGGGTCCAATACGGTTACGTTCAACGAGCCGGTTGACATATCCTGTGCGCCGCAGCGGGTAGCAAGGACGAATAGGCAACAGAGCGCTACTGAGAATGTGGTCAAACCACGGGAAAGGATGTTGCACAAAGCGTCGCGTCGAGATGCATGGTCTCTGTTTTCCATAATGGTTTCCTCCGGGCTCTCCCTGAGAAGTTGAACTCTTCCGTCGCGGCGGTAAACACAACGAGTGCAGCAGCGACCTGAAAGTTGATGTATGGGAAGTTGTATCCATTATTGTCTATGTTGTCAAGGAAACATTTACCTTTATCCTTCCACCCTATGGGTCTGCCGGTGTATAGCGATTAGAATGAGCAGGATACAGCTTTCCGGTCGAGTGGGCGCAAGACAGCTTGGAGGCCCTGGTGGGCGCGCCGAGGGGTGCGCAGTCATTTTTAGCAGGGCAGCGCGGCTCAGACCGTCGGCAGCTTGTTGACGTTGCGGGAGCAGGCGGTTTGAAGCGTGATGCGCGCATCACATCGCACCAATTTCAACGTTCCATTCGAGATTGAACGGCTTGGCGTCGTCGCCGCTCCACTCCCGCGTGAAGATTTGGCTGGCAAGTGGCTTTGAGGGCGGATGAAGTTGGATGATGCGTCGCTGCGTTACGGCGACAGCCTGTCTGGCCTACGAAGTCCGAGCGTTGCTGGCTTCTACTCTTCACGTTGCTGACTGCGGGATGGCATGGAGCCATCTGCGTGCGATCCGAAGGATCGGAACGTAGCCGGTTCGTCTGCGGGACGTTGCGGTTCGTTTGTCAGCAGGCGGAGAATTTGTCGGCGGCCGCGACCAGCGCCCGGGTGTTGGGAGGGTCGAATGCGCTGTGGCCGGCATCCGGCGAAATGACCAGATCGGCCTCAGGCCACGCGCGGTGCAGCGCCCATGCGCCTTCCATGGGGCAGACTACGTCGTATCGACCTTGCACGATCACGCCGGGTATCGAACGAATCCGCTCAGCGTTGCGTAACAACTGGTCATCGCTTTCGAGAAAGCCCCTGTTGATGAAATAGTGAGCCTCGATGCGCGCAAAGGCCAGGGCGAACTCATCCTCTTCGTAGTGGCTGGTGAAGGCAGCGTCAGGCAGAAGCCTGGACGTGGCGCCCTCCCATCTGCTCCAGACCTTCGCCGCAGCCAGCCGTACCTCCGCATCCTTATCAGTCAAGCGACGGTAATATGCGGTGAGCATATCGCCGCGCTCAGACTCAGGGATGTGCTCCTGATAGGGCTCCCAGGCGTCCGGGTAAAGAATGGAAGCGCCGCGCTGGTAGAACCATTGGATCTCCTGTCGGCGTAACAGGAAGACGCCCCGGAGAATCAGCTCGGTGATACGTTCCGGGTAGGTCTCGGCATAGGCCAGCGCCAGCGTGGAGCCCCAGGAGCCACCAAAGACCTGCCAGCGCTCAATGCCCAGATGCGTGCGCAGTCTTTCCATGTCCGCTACCAGGTCCCATGTGGTGTTGGCTTCCAGCGATGCATAGGGAGTGCTCTTGCCACAGCCACGCTGGTCGAAGCAGATGATGCGGTATCTTTCTGGATGGAAGAAGCGGCGCTGTTTCGGATCGGAGCCGCCACCGGGACCGCCGTGGAGAAAGACCACTGGCTTGCCGGATGGGTTGCCGCTTTGCTCAAAGTAGAGCTGGTGCAGGGGTGAAACCTGCAGCCGGCCAGCGTGATAGGGCTCGATGGGAGGATAGAGCCAGGTAACAGGATCTTTCATCGTGGAGACCGCCGACGGTGGCTTGCCATGCCAACACAGTGTACCGCCGGCAGTGCAGAAACCATCAGGCCCTGACTGAGCCTATCGCTGCATCGTGACGCGCGATGAGCTGCGGTAAGATACTCAACATGCCAGCCTATCGGTCACGAACCTCGACGCATGGACGGAATATGGCCGGAGCGCGCAGCCTTTGGCGCGCGACCGGTATGAAGGACGGCGATTTTGGCAAGCCCATCATTGCCGTCGCCAACTCTTTCACCCAGTTTGTTCCGGGGCACGTTCACCTGAAGGATTTGGGACAACTGGTGGCCGAGGAGATTGCGAAGGCCGGTGGAGTGGCCAAGGAGTTCAATACCATCGCCATCGACGACGGCATCGCGATGGGCCACGACGGCATGCTCTATAGCCTGCCGTCTCGTGAGCTGATCGCCGATTCTGTGGAATATATGGTTAACGCGCACTGCGCGGATGCGTTGGTCTGCATCTCCAACTGCGACAAGATCACGCCCGGCATGCTGATGGCTGCCATGCGGCTGAATATTCCGGCGGTGTTTGTATCAGGTGGTCCGATGGAGGCGGGCAAAGTAGAACTCGGCAAGATCAAGATAGTGAAGGCGGTTGATCTGGTGGACGCCATGGTGGTTGCAGCCGATCCGAGAGTGAGCGATGCCGATGTGGATGAGTATGAGCGTTCAGCGTGCCCGACCTGTGGCTCCTGTTCAGGGATGTTTACCGCGAACTCGATGAACTGTCTTACCGAAGCTCTGGGGCTGGCGCTGCCGGGCAATGGCACCCTGGTGGCGACCCATGCTGACCGGAAGGAGCTGTTTCTCCAGGCTGGAAGAACGATTGTGGATCTGGCCCGGCGCTATTACGAGCAGGACGATGCCTCTGTTCTGCCCCGCGGCATTGCAACCTTCGATGCCTTTGAGAATGCGATGACGCTTGACATTGCCATGGGCGGCTCTACGAACACCGTTCTGCACCTGCTAGCGGCGGCGGAGGAGGGTGGCGTGGCGTTCACGATGGAGGACATCGACCGCCTCTCGCGGCGGGTTCCGAATCTTTGCAAGGTGGCGCCATCTTTGTCTTCGGTTCATCTGGAGGATGTGCATCGCGCCGGCGGCGTCCTCGGCATTCTGGGCGAGTTGGATCGCGGCGGCCTGATCCATCGCGGAGCGCCCAGCGTGCATGCACGCACGCTGGGCGAAGCCATTGAGCAGTTCGATGTGAAGCGAACGCCCAGCGACGCCGCCAAGTTGCTCTACCGCGCGGCTCCGGGCGGAATCCGCACGACCGTGGCCTTCAGCCAGGGCGCACGCTATGCCGAGCTCGACCTGAACCGCGCCAGCGGAGTGATTCGCGATATTGAGCACGCCTTCAGCACCGATGGCGGATTGGCTGTGCTCTTCGGCAACATTGCCGAGGACGGTTGTATTGTGAAGACCGCAGGGGTCGATCCCGAACTTCTGATCTTTTCTGGACGCGCACGGATCTTCGAGAGTCAGGACACGGCGGTTGCGGCTATTCTGGGTGACGAGATCGTTCCTGGCGACGTGGTCGTGATTCGGTACGAAGGGCCCAAGGGCGGCCCGGGCATGCAGGAGATGCTCTATCCCACCAGCTATCTGAAGTCAAAAGGGCTGGGCAAGACCTGCGCGCTGATCACGGATGGACGTTTCTCTGGAGGCACTGCGGGTCTGGCGATTGGCCACATCTCTCCGGAGGCGGCGGAGGGTGGATTCCTGGCGCTGGTGGAAGAAGGGGACACCATTGAGATTAACATTCCGGAGCGTGTGCTGCGGGTGAGCGTCTCCGACGGGCAATTGGCGAGACGGCGGGAACGGATGGAGGAAAGAGGAGCGGAAGCATGGAAGCCAAGGGCGCGCGATCGCAAGGTCTCCAAGGCGCTGCAGGCCTATGCTGCCATGGCTACCAGCGCCGCCCGTGGCGCGGTCCGGGATGTTGCTCAAATTCAGAGACATACCGTGCGGGAAGGGGTAAGCAGTTCTGGTAGATAGCAGGCGCTAGTGAGAGCCTGTAAGGACCTGTTTACGATCTTCTGAGAGCCTGTTTACGATCTTTGCACCTTGATGGAGGGAGACAGCAGGCAGTTCTATGCAGCCGACTGATCGGGGCGGTAATCAAGAAGGATGGTGCAGAGAAAATCCTACCCGAGCGACGTCACCCTGGAGCAGCTTGAGCAGATTCAGCCCTTGCTGGAACGCGTACGCAAGCGCACCAAGCCGCGGCACGGTGGATCTGCATGAAGTCTTCAACGCCGTGCTCTATCTGCTCAAAAGTGGCTGTCAGTGGCTCAT
This sequence comes from Granulicella sp., assembly GCA_027365345.1. Lineage (GTDB taxonomy): Bacteria > Acidobacteriota > Terriglobia > Terriglobales > Acidobacteriaceae > Granulicella. The sequence continues at coordinate 46,036 of DAHXNO010000115.1, read as the reverse complement.
GCTCCCCGAGGGGTTTCCCAACTGGGTCACCGTGTATTCGTACTTCGCCAAGTGGAGCGCGCCCGACCAGGACGGAGTGAGCGCCCTCGAAAGGGCCTTAAAAAATCCGTTGGCGTGGCCCGCGAGAAACAGGGGCGCAACGCCTCGACCAGCTTCTTGATCCTGGACGCACAAAGCGTGAAGAGCACCGACAGTGCCGAGCAGCAGGGATATGACGCGGGCAAAAAGGTGTCGGGCATCAAGCGTCACATTGCGGTGGACACGCAGGGACTGCCTCATGCCGTAGCCGTCACCACGGCCGAGGTGACCGATCCTAACGGAGCTTTGGCGGCCATCGACCGCTGCAAACCGAATCTCGGGCGCGTGGAAAGCGTGCTGGTGGACGGCGGCTACAGCGGCCAGCCCTTCGCCGACGGCATCATGGACCGGCTGCAGGCCACCGTCCAGGTCGTCAAACGCAATGAACTGCACACCTTCGTCGTGCTGCCCAAACGCTGGGTCGTCGAACGGTCTTTCGCGTGGCTGGAGAAGTGCCGCCGGCTGTGGAAGAACTGTGAACGGAAGCTCAATACCAGCTTGCAGTTCGCCCGCCTCGCCTTCCTCGTCCTGCGACTCAGAAGATCGTAAACAGACTCTTCGTCTAAATCCATATCCGCTACGCTCGTAGGCGAGCATGTATTCAGGGAAGCCCCCGCAAGGGGGCTTTTCCTATGTGAGACAACATGAAGAAATCTACAATAGTTCTCATTGACGGCGGATTCCTTCGCATTATGGCGAAGAAGGCGAACAAACATTACGACCCGGCTCTGATTGAGAGGTTCGCTCACGCCTGCATTCGAGATGACGAAGAATGTCTCCGGATTCTCTATTACGATTGCGCGCCCTTTTCCGGAAGCGTCAAGAACCCCATATCTGGAACCCAGAGACCGTTCGAAGGGTCTGACCATTGGCTGCATCAGATAGCAGCGCTCGATCTTTTTGCGGTCCGTCGTGGCGTGCTGAAGTTCCGAGGGTTTGAAAGAAATCCTAAGACGGCGCCAGGCGCGACCCTCACGGATGCCGATTTCAAGCCTCAATTCGAGCAAAAAGGTGTCGATATGCGGATTGGCTTAGACATCGCGGCGTACTCTGCTGAGCATCTCGCTAGTAGGATCATTCTGGTCACCAACGACACCGATTGCGTACCCGCGATGAAGTTCGCTCGGAAGGCAGGGCTGCAAACTATCTTGATTCAGGTAGCAGATCGCAGACCTGCTCCCGAATTGATCGCGCATAGCGATTTCAAGAGATCGATAGCGTGGCTGTAACGGCGGGGGATGGGCGCCTCACCTGCCGCCTTGCGTCGGGCGAATTGGATCGGGACTCTCCAACAGGCTGGTCTATGCGGTCTATCCGGTGCGCAGCGCAAAGCTGTCGATCGCAACCACACACGAAACTTGGTAACCTTCTTAGAGCAGAGCCATGATGCCTGTTGGGCGAAGAAGATCTCTCCGAGGCCCTATCCTTTGCGGATAAGGAGCCATGCGGAGGATGCGCCGCTGGGTATAGAAGTCTGGGTTCTGCGGATCGCAGGAAGAGATGAAGCCACGCATTGCCATTCCCGTGCCGACCACGAACGATGCTGGGTATAACCAGCGGTCGTGGCCCAGCTATGCGGAGGCGGTGAGCCAGGCCGGAGGGGAGCCGGTGAGGATCGACCTGGGCGCATCGCCAGAGGAACTGCGCAGGCTGGCGGCTGGCTGCGATGGCGTGCTGCTGCCGGGCAGCCCAGCCGACGTGGATCCAGCGCTCTACGGAGCGGAGCGGGATCCGGCCTGCGCGGCGGCGGACCCAGCGCGCGAGACTGTGGACTACCTTCTGCTGGAGGACGCCGAGAGGCGCGGGAAGCCGGTGGTGGCGATCTGCTATGGGATTCAGTCGTTGAACGTGTGGAGCGGTGGAACGCTGGTGCAGGATCTGATGCCTATGCCGGTAAACCACTCTGCTGGCTCCAAGATAGCTGTGGCGCATACGGCGCGGGTTTTGCCGGGGAGCCTGCTGGCCCGCTTGCTTGAGCCTGAGGAGGCTCCGCTGGTGGACGGATGGCTGCGGCTGCCAGTGAACTCAAGCCATCACCAGGCGGTGGCTGCGCCCGGCGTGGGTCTGCGGGTGGTGGCGCACAGCGCGGAGGACGGCGTGGTTGAGGCCGTCGAGCGAGTGGCAGGGAAAGCGAAGAATCCAGGGGACTTAGAGGACTCAGGGGAGATCGAGGGTGCGAGGGATGCGATGTTCCACGTGGAACACTCCGGCGAGAGGCCGCAGCGGGGACAGTTTGTGCTCGGCGTTCAGTGGCATCCGGAGCGCAGCTACTCGATGAGCGCGGCCAGCCGCGCGATCTTCGCGCGTCTGGTGGAAGAGGCGCAGCGCTTTGCCCACGGCAGCCGCGAGAGCCAGCAAGAGCCAGCAGCCCTGGACCGCAGGGAAGTTTCACCCGGCCAATCCACCGAAACCAGCTCCCGATAGCCGTCCCATGCCCCACGAGCCACGCAGAATCTCCTCAAAGACACCGATCGCGACGCTTCCTGCGGATCGCATCGCCACGCTGTTGGAGCCGTATCTGCGCGACACTGCGCCGCCTCCAGAGCTCTACGACCGGCTATCGATTTACCTGGATCTGCTACTCAAGTGGAACGCCCGCACGAATCTGACCGCCCTACGCTCCCCGGAGGAGATGGTACGCCGCCACTTTGGCGAGAGCCTGTTCACCGGAGTCCAACTGGCGGCAAGGTTGAAAGCCGGGCCGGGAGGCAACAGCCAGATCGGCGGCGATGAGGCGATGGCCCTCACGACGGTGCTGGACTTTGGCTCCGGAGCGGGATTTCCAGGCCTTCCCATGCAGCTTCTGCATCCCGAGTGGAGGGTGACTTTGGCTGAGTCGCAAGGGAAGAAGGCGTCGTTTCTGCACGAAGCCGTACGCACGCTGAAGCTGAAGGCGGAGGTCTGGCCAGAACGGGTAGAGGCTCTGGCGCCCGTGGCCGGCCTTGTCCGGCAGTTTGATGCCGTAGCTCTGCGCGCTGTGGATAAGATGGAGAGCGCTACGGAGGAGGCTCGACGGCGAGTACGGCCTGGAGGCTGGTTGGTGAGCTTTACAACCCAGGTCAAGGAAGTGGGGGAGGGCGTCCGGCTTCCGGGTGACGCTCCGGGATGGCTGACGTTGGAGCAGGTGGGGCGATAGGCGGCGGCGAGCAGTTGACTCTCGGGCTCCTCCCGTCAGCGCCAGCGTCGCGTCAGGCTGATTCTCGTCGGCCTGGCGCTGGATCTCTACGGGAGATCTCCTCAGGCTCGCAGATCTGGCTATAGACCTCGGTGAGCTCGCTTCGATTTCGACGGGCTGGGCTAAATCTGGATGGCTTGCGCCGCTGCACGGGTGTGCGTTTGGTGTCCGCCTGGCGTGCGATTCGCCGGCACCCTACCGGGGATGCACAGCTTTTCCGCCAACGTTCCACGTGGAACATCGTTCTAGCCTGATTCCACGTGGAACATTCGCCCTCCGATTCTGCTAGGCTGGGGATCGCCCGTCATGTCGCCAAAGACCGTCTCGCCCCGAACCATGCCTGTAGACCCCGCCCAAGCCGATCCGCTCCAGACCGCCAGCCCAGCCGGCGCCGATGCCTCCGTGCGTGCTTCCATCTGGGAGGAGTCCGGCAGCGAGAGGCCGCGAAGCAAAGTGATCGCGATCGTCAACCAGAAGGGTGGAGTGGGTAAGACCACCACGGCCATCAATCTTGCCGCAGCCGTGGCCCTGGAGGGTATCCGCACGCTGCTCCTGGACGTTGATCCGCAGGCCAACACCACCGGCGGCCTGGGATTCGCTCGCGACGAGGCCAGGCTCTCCGTCTATGACCTGCTTTTAGGCAACGCCACGGCCACGGAGGTGATCGTTGCCACGGAAGTACCCAACCTATTCCTGATCCCCGGCACCAAGAACATGATTGGCGCGAATGTGGAGCTGGTGGGCGTGGAGCATCGCGAGCAACGGTTGCGCGAGGCTCTGGAGCTGGCACGCAACGACTATCCTTTCATCTTTCTGGATTGTCCCCCGGCGCTGGATCTGCTGACCCTTAACTCCCTGGTGGCCGCAGATACCCTGCTGGTACCCATGCAGGCCGAGTACTTTGCGCTGGAGGGGATCTCTGAGCTGATGGCGACCCTAGACCGCGTCGCCGCCAGCTTCAACCCCGAGCTGGCCATTGAGGGCGTGCTGTTGACCATGTTTGATGACCGCACCAACCTCTCCCAGCAGGTGAGGGACAACCTGAAGGGGTTCTTTGAGAACAAGCTCTACAAGACCACGATTCCGCGCAACGTACGCCTGGCTGAAGCTCCCAGCCACGGCAAGCCCGTCGCGCTCTATGATCCCCGCTCCCGCGGCGCGGAAGCCTACTCCCAGCTTGCAGCGGAGTTGTTGGAGCGCAATGGCGTCCAAACCTCTAAAAAACCGATGCCCGCCCCAAACCTCTCCGTGCTGGAGAGCATGGGCGAAGCCAGGCGCGGCATCTGGCCATTCCGAAGATAGCGCGTCGATAGGCTCCGACGCATCGCGCTCCCATCCTCTCTCCACCGTTCTCCCGTTGCATCGTCCTGCCATTGCAGCCCAGACTCCCAGCCGAGATCCCCCGATAGGAACCCCGAATGCCTACACCGAATAAGAGCGACTCCCAGACAACCACAGCTCCTGCATCCAACCGGCCAAGGGCGCTGGGCAAAGGGTTGGAGTCCTTACTGCCGTCCCGGCCCGCCCCCCAAACGTCTCTTGCCCCGGCTGCAGCGCATCCCCCTGCGGAAGCGGCCGGCAAGCCGCTGGAGATTCCTTTAGAGCTGATCGATCCCAACCCCTTCCAGACGCGCACCCACTTTGACGAGGAAAAGCTGGCTGAGCTGGCGACATCGATCCTCGCCTCCGGCGTGGTGCAGCCCATCGTGGTGCGGCACGGAGTGAACTTTCGTCAGGACGGGCGCTACACCCTGATCACCGGGGAGCGCCGGTTGCTGGCCAGCCGGAAGGCGGGCAAAGAGACGATTCCGGCGATTGTCCGTGAGGTCTCCAATCTGCAGGCTATGGAGATGACCATCGTCGAGAACCTGCAGCGCGCTGATCTGAATCCCATGGAGCAGGCTCACGCCTACGCACGCCTGACCCGCGACTTCCACATGACCCAGGAGCAGATGGCGGAACGTACGGGAAAAGATCGCGCTAGCGTGTCTAACTTCCTTCGTTTGTTGAAGTTACCTGAACAGGTCCAGCGTCAGGTGGAGTCTGGCGCCTTGAGTTTTGGGCACGCCCGGGCCTTGCTGGCGCTGGAGTCGCCGGAGGCAATCCTCGCCGCCACGCAAAAGATTCTCGCCTTGCATCTCTCGGTGCGCGCCACGGAGAACTACATCCAGGGTTTACTGCATCCGGAGTCGAAGGCCAAGCCGGCAAAGACGACCGTGCCTGTCGATCCAAATGTGCGCGAGGCGCAGGACTCGCTGCGGCGCAGGCTGGGATTGAAGGTGACGATCGAGGACAAGAAGGGCAAGGGCAAGGTGATCATCGAGTACTCTGGCGTCGAGGACTTCGACGCCATTCTGGCTGCGCTTGGGGATCCGAGCGGAGAGTAGCGCGGGGAATGCGGCCGGGCAACGCAAGCGCGGCCTGGCGAGTTTGCTCTATACTCTGCCGGTATGCAGGCCAGTCGATTCGAGTACCACTACCGCATGCCGATCCAGGTATTGCTCTTCCTTCTGGGATTCACATCGCCGTGGCTGTTTGTACGCTCTCTGGCTGGAGTTCCCGGGTTCACCACCAGCTCCACCTGGCTGACGCTGGCCTCTCTGCTGGCGCGGCAGGGGTGGCTGGACTTTGGCGCGGCCACCATCCTGCTGCTGGTGCTGGCGCTGTTGTTCACCGGGCTGGGCGCATGGATGCGCATCTGGGGCACGGCGTATGTGGGCGCCGGCGTAGTCAAGTCACCGGAGATGCACGGCCAAGCGCTGCTGGCCGATGGACCCTACCGGCGCACGCGCAATCCGCTCTACCTGGGCACGCTGTTGCACACTCTTGGCGTGACTCTGCTGATGCCGCCCAGCGGGGCCGTCTTGACCGTGCTGTTGATGTGGGTCTTCCAGGTGAGGCTGGCGCTGGCCGAAGAGGTCTTTCTCGCCCAGCGATTCGGAGAGCCATATCGAGCGTACAAGGCCGAGGTTCCGCGCTTCCTGCCCAGGCCGACTACGCTGCCGGCCGCTGGCCGTCAGCCGCGGTGGTTGCAGGCCATGGTGGGTGAGGTCTACTTCCTGGGCGTCTTTCTGGTGCTGGCCGTCTTTGGATGGGACTTCAACGCACAACCGCTGCGCCAGGGTGTACTGATCTCGGTCGGCCTGTGGCTGGTGATGCGAGCGTTCCTTCCACGCCAAAAACAACTGCCGGAGAGCGCAACCTAAAAGACAACACGACCGACCGCTGCGGCTGCAAAGAGACGCTGGCGCGGATCGTGTTTGTTCCGCCAGCAGCGGAAGAGCAAACGTTGCGGCTGCGGCGACCGCAGAGACCAACGAGGTCAGCCGGAGCGACAAGGTCGACGAGGTCAGGAGAGCCGGAAGACCGGCTGCTCGCTGACCTCGTCGATGGCCTTTAGAGCGCCCCGTTCAGGGCCCCGTTTTGGGCCCCGTCGGAGGCTTGGGATGAGACTCCGGACAGAAACAGGCGGAGTTACTTCTTGGGCGGAGCGATGGTATCCTTGGCGACCTTGGCGACGCGGAACTTGACCACGGTCTTGGCCTTGATCTTGATGGCTTCGCCGGTCTGCGGATTGCGGCCGATGCGTGCCTTGCGCTCTGCCTTCACCAGCTTGCCGATGCCGGGGATGGTGAACTCGCCGTTCTTCTTGGTCTCCTTGACTGCGGTCTCGGCCAGCAGGTCAAGAAAGGCCGCCGTCTGCTTATTGGTGAGTTCCATTTTCTCCGCGAGATTGCGAACCAACTGCGTCTTGGTCATTCCCTTTGCCATGTTGTGTCTCCTTCGTTCGATCAGATTAAAGATTCGGTTGAAACCGACTGCGTATGAGCTTCGGGCTCCTCTCCGTCCCCTGTCACTGGCTGCGTCCCATTCTCGCCCTCCTTACAGTCCGGCCGGGAGGTTTTGCGGGGCGGGAAATCGCCAGTATTTATAAGGGTGCGGAGAACTGCGCCGATGTTCACCTTCAACCTTCCGGAGCGCTTTGTCAACGACAATTCTCCTATTTCCACAGATATTTGCCGGTTTTTCCCTTAAATGTGCCTCTTCAGGCCCGTTTTTCCCGGTTTTGGGGTCATCTCGGCTCAAAAGAAGGACCTCCGCGGGATGGTCCGGGGCCCCGCTGCGGGCGGCATCGAAGCGGCATCCAGGGCTGTCTTTGGCTGCTCGGCCTCGGGTTGCAGGATGGCGCTGTTCAGCATCTCCACCAGGGGCGCGCTGCTGCGCATCCGCCGCACAATCTGTTTGCCAAGTTGGGGGCTGAGCGCCAGTTCCGCGGGCAGGTAGGCATGCACGCCCCAGTTGTTGGCGCGAACCAGTTCACCGGCCGGGTCGTCGCCGGCAAAGCCCTTGGGCATGCGGGTAAGGGGCGCGGGGTCCACCGGCTCAAAGCCCGCGACGCGGGTCTTGAGCAACCGCTGCAAGGTTCTGCGATAGAGCAGGTGGTGAGCGCTCATCCAGCGGCGCAGGATGAGCAACTGCTCGCGATCCGGCATGTAGACGCCGGCAGCGACCATCACCTGCTGGGGTGAGATCTGCAGATAGAATCCGCCTCCGGAGGTCTTCTCCATTGCAGTGCGCGACCACCACGCCGCCAGATGCGTCTTATACGGCCGCTTGTCTTTGCTGAAGCGGGTGTCGCGGTAGATCCGCATCATGATCTTATGCGCAGGGCGCACGTGCTGCGGAGCGAACTCTCGCATGGCCGCGTTGATCTCATCGACCAGAGCCAGCATGGGAGCCTTGACGGCCTGCTCGTAGACGCTGCGCCGCGCCTCAAACCAGTCGCGCTGGTTGTTGCGAGCCAGACCGCGCAGGAAGGTGATGGCCTGGGGAGAAAAGTGGGTCGCCATGCTCTGATGGTATTCGAGGAGAGCGGGGCTGAGCGTCAGGAATCAACGCGAAGACTGAACGTTAGGAACTGCGCCGCTTGCGGGCCATGCGCCGCACCCACTGCACGCCCAGAAAGCCCAGCGAGACCAGCATCACCGCAGCCCCGATCGGCAGGCCCGCCAGACGATAGGTCTGGCTGAAGTCGGGATGCCTTCCTGTCGCCATACGGTAGGCGAGCATCGCCATGATGGCGGCAAAGGTGGAGAGGAAGAAGGCCCCCATTCCAGCAGCAACACCCATCAACAGGGATTGGAACCAACCCAGGTCACCCAGGGGGATGCCCAGCACCTGGCCCTCCCGGCGCGCGCGTTCGACATCGTTAGCGGTAGCCATACTCATTTAGAATAAGCCTGTGACGGAAAGTTTCCATAACGGCCTCGCGCCCCAGTTGGTTCGCCCGGCGCGTCTGGTCAACGCCGCGCAGGTTGCGCACGACACCGAGGTCCGTCAATCACCCAACGGGGTCCGCTTTGCCACCTTCGGCGAGACCGGGCTTGCGGATCTTGATCTGGACCGCATGCTGCAAGCCGTTCCCACGGCGATCACCGCGGCGCTGAAGTCGAATACCTACTACTTTGTACCCCTGGCCATGCGGGAAGCCGGCGAGGAGGGAGAAGGCGCTGAGATCCCGGACGGGCTGAACCAGGCGCCAGAGTTGAAAGTGGCGAACCCGCAGGCTGCTGGCATGCCGTTTGCCGGGGTGCAGCCCGCCATGGTTGCCAGCGCCTACAGCGAAGAGTTCTCTGACGCCGCCATCTGCCATCGCAACGTCGATCTGGAGCAGGGCCTGTGCGGGGTCTTCATCTCCACGCGGTTAATGGGCGACCGGTTTGCCCTGAGCTTTGAGTTCTTCATCAATGTGGCTCACGCCTTTGTGGATCAGACAGGAGTGCCGGAGTCCTTCGCTGATCTGGTGTGGCAGCAGGCAGTGCGTGAGGTGCGCGGCGAGACCAGCATGGATGCGTGGGAGACCCGCAACCTTGCCTTTGGACGGCCGGCCAACGCTGTACCCGAACCCATCCCGCCGACCTCCCGGCGCAATCGCGGCTCTGTGGGTGCCCGCGCCGGCATGCTGGCGCGGGACCGCGCCTTTGCGAGTGCAGAGGATGAATCTTCGCACCTGGCTTCTGCGGAGGGCCTGGCGCAGCCCAGCGGCGTACCAGCGGCCGGCTCCCAGGAGCCAGGCAGATCCCCTGATTCCAGGGAGCAGAGTTCCAGCGGCCCTCTCCAGAAAGAGCGCCAAATATACCTGGAAGCTGCTTTCTCTGACGCCGTGGCGATCTATCTGCTTTCCCTGGCGCTCGACTTCGATTACAGCGAGTTGCGGGAGCGCGAGTATCCGCTGCTGCACCCGTCCGCGCTGGCGGCGCGGCTGCGCCTGGTCTCCGAATTGTTTCCGCCCAATCCCGGCTACGAATTCGCAGTGCGCTACCGGCGCAGAGGTTGAAGCAGCCATTCGACGGGGGCACCGCGATAAGAGTCTCCGTCGGCAAGTGGAACGTGGACCCATGGCGTAAGCTGGCGTTCTGCCCAAGGAAGAAAGAGAGCCCCGCTGCCTAATCGGCTTCCCCTGCGATTCGCTATGCCCCTGCTGGCCGCGGCTCCCATCTTTTTGCCGCTCTTCAGTAAACTCCCGCTCGTGGTAGCTCCGCACCTGGCAAACTGAGGGCGGCTTTCCGCGACGCGTCCTCTTACGCTACGCAGCGAACGAGGTCGGAATAGCCAGCAGGAACTCTGCGGGAGAGTAGGAATCATCTTGAGCTACTTATCCGAGCCATCAGCATCTGCTTCTAGCGGTCGTCAGGAGTTCGTCGTATGGCAGCAACTTTTGAATACGCGCAGTTGATTGAAGCGATTGGCGATGCGGTCGTCGTCGCCGATGTGAAGGGCGCGATCACGCTTTGGAATCCAGCGGCCGAACGGATGTTTGGCTTCACCCGCGACGAGGCCATGGGTCAATCGCTGGACCTGATCATTCCGCAGCGTTTGCAGCAGCGCCATTGGGATGGGTATCAGAAGACAATGGAGACGGGAACGACCCGCTATGGCCACGACCTGCTGCGCGTGCCTGCAGTGCATAAGGACGGCCGCGCGCTATCGATCGCATTCACGGTGGCCCTGCTGTTCTCTGAGCAACATGAGGTGACAGGGATTGCCGCCGTGATCCGCGACGAGACGGAACGCTTCCAGGAGGAGCGGAGCCTGCGCAAGCGCCTGGCTGAGTTCGAAGCGAAAGCAGATAAACCGGCATAGGGACGGCGGTGATCCGCCGATCCCCACGCCACCACTGAACATGCGGGTCCGAATCCGGCGGTTTGGTTGGGTTGGGCTGCTTCCCAACACAGAACATCAGTAGCCCGCGCGATCCGAGGCCGGTAAGTGGAAGTGCGATCGCCAGAGCGAGGTTCTCCCGGAGCAGGCGCTTGCCGAAGGCGACCCCGGGAACTCTTCCGTTGGAGTGAAGCTGAATTTGGGCTTGCTGCGGCGGATCGATGGGCTGTTCTGGCGGAGTTGAGCCGTGAGACGCGCCACGCGCGAGCCGTCGTGCAGCAGTTGGGCAAACGAATCCGCCCCTGCAAAGGCGTGCATCTCGCTCGACCATGAATCTCGACGAAGGCGAGCCAATAACCGGGGACATGCTCCCAGAATTCTCGAAGGCCTACTGCCACCGTGGCGCAACCGGGGTTCTCCTTATGGTGATGGAGAGATTCTTGGCCTGCGACTGCGTGCGCGCTACGCCGCATCGGCCCACCCGAAGGCTGCATATAATCTAATCTTGTCAACAGAACAATCCTCTGCAAAGTTAGGCCCGGAATAAAAAAGAGACTTCTCATCATTTTGGGGGCAGGTAGTTCCTCCGCAATTGGCTTACCTTCGGCAAGGCGCCTCGACCGTCACATGGGCCAGTGGGCCAAGTCCTCACCGACACACCATTTCATCGAGCTTTGGCAATCGGCCAAAGCCTACTATGAGCGGGGTCCCACCGGGACCCGCCCTGCATTGAATTTCGAGAAAGTCCTGGGCGACATGATCGCCATGGCACATTGGATGGAGCCACCGCCGTGGGGCGATGCCCTTAGGCAGGCGGCGTGCAACGGCGCACCACCCCCGACCATGAAGTTCCGCCAGCACAAGGAGCCGGAGGAAGAAGTTGCCGACGCACCCCTCTTACCCGCTCGTTTGATCTGCAACGAGGGTGGCATACGAAGCGATGAGTGCGAAGCGGTCGGTGCGGTGCCCGTCGAAGCGAACTCTCCGTCGGATTTCGATCTCACCGCGAACCACCCTCAGGACGATTCGAGGGGGAGGTTTAGCGCCTACATCGAATTGACAAACGAGTACCGCTTCCTCCTGGAGAAGCTCGCTCAACACCTGCGGAAAGAGTCAAAGGCACCCGGCTCAGCCAAGACGTTAGAGAGGGGGAAATATAACGACCTGTTCCGCGTTTTACGAGCGAACTTCGATATCGGCGTATACAACCTCAACTACGACACTGCTGCGCTTAACGTCCTGCCAGACGCCTATACAGGGTTCAGCGACGCTGGTAGATTCGAGCCAAGGGCGGTCCACGAGAGGCAAGACTGGGACTTCGTGTACCACCTCCACGGATGCGAGGGTGAACTGCAAAAGCTGGCCTCCCTTCCCCCGGAGGGCTTTCTCGACAATCCTTTGATCGCAAGCTATAGAAGCATCATTCCCCAAGTTGACGCGGCAATCAGCGCAGATATGCAGACTGCGGCCAGCGGACAGGCCAGTCTGAAAGGCATTGCCGATCGGGTGGCGAAAGTCTACGAATCGGGAAGGTGAAGAAATCCTCTAGCCTGGCTTCTTGGAGGACAGGCCGGATTTTTGCGTCAGAGGGCGGAAGGTCCACGGTGCCGCGGGGCACCCTCGGGGCCTGCGGGATGGCGTCCCCTCGCCCGTCGTCCGAGCAACCCCGCCGTCCGTTTTGCTTTCGCTGCGCCCTACGAGCTACGCTCCAGCAGGACCGAACGCTACCCTCTAAAATTCAAAGTTCCAAGGGTGGGCCAAGACAAACGGCCGAGGTGGGCCAGAACAAGTTGCCTTACGCATCTGACAGGTCGCGGGCCAAACGGCGGTGAGTTCCGACCCGGCGATGGCGGCTAAGCGAGGTCGGTTACGGGGATCGCACGGAATCCGTTCGAGAATGGAAAGCTGTTCGGTGTACGGGATGCGACTGCTCCGCCGGTTACCTTCGAATTGCCGACTACATTCCGCACGAAGTCCAGATTGACCGTGTCGCCGATGTCCGGCAACTCCGTCCACTTCGCTTCCAACAGCTCCAGGCGTCCGCCGGCATCGACGACGAAATCCACTTCGCGGGTGCGGTCGCGCCAGAAGAAGAGGCTTCCGGTTCGGCCAGCGTTGCGCTCCCGCGCCCGTAGTTGGGCAAAAACAAATGTCTCCCAGACCGCTCCAGCCGCTGGCGATTGGCGGAGGTCGTCCACGGTGCGGATATTCAGGAGAGCACAGAGCAGGCCCGTATCCGAGAGGTAAAGCTTGGGGCTTTTGACAATGGATTTGGTTCGATTCGAGAACCACGGTTCGAGCAGAACTGCCTGCCCAGAAGCCTCTAGCATGGAGAGCCATTGGTTCGACGTCGAAGGCGAGATGCCCACGTCCCGCGCCAAGTCGGCCTTGTTTAATAGGTTTGCCGAGCGGAGGGCGCAAGCACGCAGGAATCTCTCAAAATCGCGGAGACTGCCGACGTTGGCGAGGGCCCGTACATCGCGTTCCAGGTATGTCGCGAGATACGAGTTATAGAAAGCCGCCAGATCTATGTTCGGATTGGCATACAGCTCTGGGAAACCTCCGCGCACGATGGCGGTTTCAACAGAAGTTTGCGGCAGCGCCGCGAGAATTTCGGCGTAGGAAAGGGTTTCAAGCTCCACGACGTCAACCCGACCCGCCAAGGATTCGGAGACGTTCTTCATCAGCGCGAACTTCTGGGAGCCGGTCAGCAGAAATTGGCCGTTGCGCGTGCGCTTGGCGTCTACCTCCACCTTAAGGTGTCGGAATAGGCCAGGGGCGTATTGCACCTCGTCGATGATGACGGGTGGGGGATGGCGTTGCAGGAAGCTGCGTGGCTCCTTCTCTGCTTGCTCGGCTTCGGTGGGCAGGTCGAGGGAGACGAAGGAATGGTTCGGGAACAGGCGCAGAAAGGTCGAGGTCTTGCCGGTCTGCCTCGCTCCTGTGAGCACAATAACGGGCCGCGTCCTTGCGGAGCGTTCCAGCCGGGGTTCGACAGCGCGTGAGATCCACATATGCAAAATATACGATTCCATCGCATATTTTGCACGGCCGGGGCGTCAGGGTTGGATGTGGCTTGACTCGCATCACCGATGTTCTGGGCCGCCGGACCTTCAAGGGCATCGATTTCCGGCATACCCCGAGCGGGCTGCGGCGTCACCTCGACGACGTCTCTCTCATCGCAGCCCAGGAGTTCATGCTGGATTCCTTCCGGAGGAGGCGATGAGTGGGCAGTAGCATTTCTTGCGGAGCTTCGTGTTAGGCGGTGTGCACCCGCAACTCGATACTGACGCCTTCCCTTCTTTGCAGCGCAGCGATGACGCCAAAAAGGTTTTGAGCGCTCGGATTCCCAGTTGGCCCAAACATCCGTTGCAGGCTGGGCGAGGGAATCTTTGTTTCACGGGCGAGTTCAGTGAAACCAATCGTTGCATTGATGTAATTGCGCAGGACAGCACGGCCTGTAGCAAAGTCGCCGCTGTTGATGAGTTGGAGTCCTTCACGAAGAAGGCTTTGGCGAAAAGCGGGTTCGCGCTGCGCGCGTTCACGGATCGTTTCGCGGAAATCTCGTGTGAGCGCCATGGTTAATCCTCCTGCTTGCGTATCACTTTCTTCCGTTTTGCCTCGGTCTTTGCCTCGGCCTGCTTCAGAGCGTCCTTCTTCAGCCGCTTGTACTCGCGCCAGGCTGCTTTGGCCTCCTCGATATCTTGATTCTGTCGCTTCTTTGTTCCCCCACCAAGTAAGATGACAAGCCGTTTTCCGTCCTTGCCGAAATAGATCCGATAGCCGGGGCCGAAATCCATCTTGTATTCCGATACGCCCTCACCAACCGGCTTCATCGAGGACGTATTGCCTGCGGCAATCCGTTCCAACGCGACGGCGACTTTGGTTGCCGCTGCGGCATCCAGGCCGTCAAACCATGTCCTGTATTCGTTGCGGCCACGAGCGTCCAGGTACTCACGAATCTCAATCATCTTCACTCAACTAATAACATATAGGTTATCACTGTCGATCGGGCCGGGAATGCTGCCTTCAGACTGACGACATCTCAAATTCCCCATGCAATCGCAAATTGACCCTTGGGTTCCTCACCCGACGGTCATTGCCTGAAATCTTCGTCCGGGCAGCTCCAGCGTTGCGCGTAGGTTGCCGACTTTCAGGCAGCGTCTGCTAAGCTTTGCAACGCCGTGGTCCTGCATGGCCCTGCTGCCGAGTTCATCCTTTGGCAACTGTCAGGCTACGCGCTCCAGGGATGCAGGTGAAAACACGCAACCTCGTCCAGAAAAGATCGGGCCTCGCCGTCGGCCTTCGCCAGCGATGGTTTTAACGCACGGCGGACATCGCGGCGCGGAAGAGATGTTCGAAGTCGCCGGCGACCGATGGATCGCTGCCTGCGGCCTGCACCGCCTTCTGCGCCACCGGGCGCGGATACCCCAGGTTGATCAAGGCGCTCAGCACATCCTCCGCCAACGCGCTCAGGGACGGCGCAACCACCGCTCCGCCCGGAACAGAGGACGCCACATCGTCGAGTTTGTCCTTCAACTCCAGCACCACCCGCTCCGCCGTCTTCTTGCCGATTCCGGGGATTCGCGTCAGGGTTGCGTGATCGCCACTGCGGATGGCCCCTGCCAGGCGCTCGGCGGAGATGCCGCTCAACACCGTGATGGCCAGCTTGGGTCCGATGCCGGAGACGGCCAGCAGCTTCTCGAAGAGGCGCTTCTCGGTGAGCTCCGCAAAGCCAAAGAGCAGAAGAGCGTCCTCCCGGACGTGGGTGTAGACGTGCAGGCTGGCCGGGGCGCCGGGTTCGGCGAGTTCGGTGTAGGTGGTTACGGAAATCGCCAGCTCATAGCCCACACCGCCGCACTCGATCACCACCGTGTTCGGCGTCTTGCTGAGAATCTGTCCACGAAGATGCGCAATCACAAGAGTGAGTGTACTCTTAGCCCTGTTCGGCCACGTAGGTCTGGTGGATCACCGCATAGAGCCGTTCGGTGAGCGCTTCCGCCTGGCGGGTGCTCATGCCCTGGGTCGAAATCGGCTCCCCGACGATCAACTTCAACGGCCGCGGCTTAAGAGCATAGACGTGGATGGGAAGCAGCTCATAGGTGCCTACCAGGGTCAGCGGCACCAGCGGTACTTGCGCCTTGATGGCCATCCACGCCGCCCCGGCAACCATCGGTTGCAGCGCTCCGTTCGCGGCGCGGCCACCCTCTGGGAAGACCACCAGCGGCATGCCTGCCGCCAAGGTTCGCGCGCCCCGCGCCAGGCTCGCTACCCCCGCACGCGCCGAACTCTGGTCGATCGGCACCTGGGCCGAGCGGTTCAGGTACCAGCCGATGAAGGGAATCTTCCAGAGCGAGGCTTTGGCCAGGATCCGAAACTGAAAGGGGAGTTTGGCGAAGAGCACGGGCGTGTCGTAGTAGCTGAGGTGATTGGAGGCATAGACGGCGGCTCCGGCTGGCAGCCGCTCGGCGTGCTCCACCGTTACCGGCGAGAGCGCGATCCGCAGCAACGTCCCCGCCCAGAGGTTGGCGATGGCATGCTGTTGGCGTCCATTCTTGTCCCACAGCCCGCAGATCAACGAGATGGAGCCGAATCCAACCGTGGCCAGAGCGAGCAGGGGAATGAAGACCAGATTGTTGGCCCAGCGCCGGCGCCAGGAGACCGGTGGCGGCGGGGGCGGTTCTGGGTCTACGGCGAAGTTGGCCGCCTCTTCGGTCTTCAGGCTTGGATCGGCTGCGTTCATCTCACCCCATGCTAACGCGGTTGCGCCGAAGAGGGTTCGCGGTGGCCGTGGCCTCTGCTCATGCCCGCTTCGCCAGCGCCAGGGAGCGGATCTCCCCCACCAGGAAGACAGAACCGGTTGCGACGATGACACCCTGTGGCGGCGTCACCGTCCAGGCATGCTGCAATGCCTCGGCTACGCTGCCAGCCTTGTACGTCGATACATTGAGCCGCTCGGCGGCGGCGGCTAGCTCGGCCACGGTGGAGGCGCGAGGATGCGCGATGGGAGCAAGGATGACGTGATCGCCGCGG
Organism: Granulicella sp.; assembly: GCA_027365345.1. Classification (GTDB taxonomy): domain Bacteria; phylum Acidobacteriota; class Terriglobia; order Terriglobales; family Acidobacteriaceae; genus Granulicella. Next base: position 29,589 of record DAHXNO010000115.1, on the reverse strand, counting down.
CGCGCCGGATCGCTTGATGCGGAGTCGAAGAGCGGCAGCAGCACCTGCTCGATCTCGTCCACCTTCTTATCGGCCAGGCAAGCGAAGATCAGCGTGCGCGGCAGCTCTTCGGGCAGATGACTCAGGGCCGCTCGCAGCGTCCAGGCTCCCGCCGGATTGTGCGCCACATCCAAAAGGAGCGGGGCGCGCAGGCTCGCCGCGTCAGCCCCGATCCACTCCAACCGGCCGGGCCACTGCGTCTGCCGCAGACCCTCTTCGACGGCTGCATTGGGAATCAGCACGGGCCGGCCATCCAGAAGCTGGTGATTGCCGCGCAGCTCCAGCGCCGTAGCGATCGCCAGGGCGATGTTGCGCTGCTGATGCTGCCCGGAGAGCGGGGAATCGACATGCACCAGCGCGCCCTCCAGCACCAGGTCATAGGTGTTGCGGCCCAGCGGAGAGGCTAGGCGCGAACGTGGTTCCGCGTTCTCTTCTGCGCCCGGCGCCAGCCGGGATGGGGGAAGACACCGCGCCGCATCCACGCCCCGGACCTCCAACCGCGTGGCCGCTTCCCCGATGGCGGCGTTGGCCTCCGGATGCTGCGCGAGCGTGACCAGAACTCCGTGGGGGCGAAGGATTCCCGCCTTTTCGCGCGCAATCTGCCCGATGGTATCGCCCAGATACTCGGTGTGGTCAATGCCGATGTCGGTGATCACGCTGACGATGGGTTCCACGGAGTTGGTCGCATCCAAGCGGCCGCCCAGCCCAACTTCCAACACCGCCAGCTCCACCCCCTGCTCGGCGAACCACGTCAAGCCGATCGCCGTCATCAGCTCAAAGTAGCTGGGGTAGTGGGGCAGCTCCGCTGCGGCAATCAGGCGGGCGGTTACGCTATCCACCCTCTGGTAAAGGCGAGCGAAGTCGGCGTCGGGGATCTCCTCCAGCCCGCCTCTCTCGTTGCCTCCCGGGCCGGACTGGCCAGGCGCCGGGCCGGAGACCCTGATCCGCTCATTGACCCGCAGCAGGTGCGGTGAGGTGTAGAGCCCGGTTCTGAGCCCGGCAGCGTGGGTGATTGACGCCAGGGAGGAAGCCGTGGAGCCCTTACCGTTGGTGCCGGCAATCAACACAGACTGGAAACTCTGCTGGGGATTGCCAAGAGCCCGCAGCATGGAGCGGATGTGATCCAGGGAGAACTTGCGGCGCGCACCCGTCGCCGGGCTGGCCGAGGAAGGTTCACCCGCTCGTCCGGTTCGCAACTCCGGCCCTAGTAGCTTCAAGCGTTCGAGCACATCTTCGTAGGTCATGCCGTCCATCCGTCTCCCACTCCTGCTTCTTTCGTCCCTCTGGATGAGTCTCCGTCTGTCGGCTGCTTCCCGTCCACCGCGACCACGCAGATTCGCCCCGCCTTGCCTTTGAGCTTCAGGGCGTCGCTGCGTGCGGAGAGAAAGCGCTGGGCAAGCGCCGCGGCATCCAGGTCTTCCACCACGCGCAGGCTCAGGCTCTCCAGCTCCTGGGCCAGGTCGAGCGGGGTAAAGAAGAGCTGAAAGGGCTCTCCCGCGGCGGCCACCCGCGCACCCAACGAGTCTTGCATCCACTGCTCCACTGCGGGCAGGGCGGAGCGGGGTTGCGAGTAGTCGAAGACCAGCATGCTGCCGATCGTAAAGCCAGCCAGGACTTGCAGCGTGGACCGGAACGCGGCGGAGGTAAGGTAAGGCGCCACGCCCAGCCACGCGGTCACCGTAGGGCTCCGCTCGTCGAAGCCCGCCGCCAGCAGCCGCTCGCGCAGGCTGTCCTGCTCAAAGTCCACGGCGACGAATCGAGCGCTGGGGGGTGGAACCACTCCGGCTTGCTCCAGCTTCTGCAACTTCCATGCCTGGGTGGAAGGGTGATCCACCTCAAAGACGCGCACGCTCGGATACGGATTCCGGCACGCAAAGGTATCCAGACCTGCGCCCAGCACCAGGTACTGGCAGGCTCCCAACCGGCGCACGCAGTCCTGCAACGTATCTTCGGCCAGCCGGGAGCGAACCACGATCCAGGCACGAAGGGCGGCGGAGAAGGGCCGTCTGTGGCCATCGGGCGTGCGGCGCAACTCCTGCTGATACTCGCTGCCCAGGATGCTGACCGCCAGCGGGTCGTCAAAGACCAGCGGCCGGGCATCGTGTATCTGGTGCGCCGCGCGGCGCAGGGCTACGTGCAACGCGGTCCGTGATGGAAGAATCTCATGCAACGCTGGCTGGCTGGCGTTCTGGATCGCTCGCCGCGGGCGTCCTCGTCTGGCCGCCGCGCCAGTCCTCCGTCATCCATCGCAAGCACTCGGCGAGGTGGGCCTTCAGATCCTTGCGCTCGACTATAGCGTCCAGGAAGCCGTGCTCGAGCACGAACTCGGAGCGCTGGAAGCCCTCCGGGAGCTTCTGCCGGGTGGTCTGTTCGATCACGCGCGGGCCGGCAAAGCCAATCAGAGCGCCGGGCTCGGCGATGTTCAGGTCGCCCAGCATGGCAAAGCTGGCGGTGACGCCGCCGGTGGTCGGGTCCGTCAGCACGCTGATAAAGGGAATCCGTTCGGAGTCCAGCCGGGCCAGCGCGGCAGAGACCTTGGCCATCTGCATCAGGCTGGCGATGCCTTCCATCATGCGCGCTCCGCCGCTGGCGGAGATGATGATCAGCGGGATCCTCCGCTCCAGCGCCCGGTCCACGGCCCGGGCCAGCGTCTCTCCCATCACTGGCCCCATGCTGCCGCCGATGAATCCGTATTCGATTACCGAGAGCACCACGTCCAGTCCGCCCAGCCTGCCCAGCGCGTTGACGATGGCGTCATTCAGTCCGGTGCTCTTCTGCGCCGCGGCCAGGCGCGCCTTATAGGGCTTCAGGTCGGTAAACTCCAGCGGGTCGACCGAGCGGAGTTCCAGGTCCACCAGCTCATAGCCCGGCTCCAGCAGGCTTTCAATGCGCTGGCGTGCGCTCAGCTTGAAGTGTTTGCCGCAGTTGGGGCAGACCTGCTGGTTGGCGTCCAGATCAGCCTTCCACAGGGTTTTGCGGCACTGGTCGCACTTGGTCCATAGGCCCTGGGTCCGCACCTCGTGACCATGGGTCGGAGAGATCTCATGGGTATCGCGTTTAAACCAGGTCATCGCCGAAGCTCGCTTCCTGCCGCTGGCCGCGGGACGCCAGGGACGTCTGTCATTGTATCGAAGTCGCACGCCCGGCGCGTCTCATGCACTATCCTTGTACGGTGAGCAACCAAATCAAGATTCAACTTCCTGACGGCTCTCTGCGTGAGGTTCCGCAGGGGGCGACGCCTCTGGAGATCGCGAACAGCATCTCGCCGCGCCTGGCCGCAGCGGTGGTGGCAGCCCGGGTGCGGCCGATCGCCTTGGTGGCCTCCAGCGCCAACCAGGCAGCCCTGGAGCACTCCGAAGAGGAGATGTACTCCGGCCATCACTCCGCCTCGGAACGTATTATCGGGTTGAACACGCCGCTACAGGAAGACCTTGCCCTGGAGCTACTGAAGGAGAGCGACGCGGACGCGTTACAGGTTGCGCGCCACTCGGCGGCCCACATTATGGCCACGGCGCTGCTGGAACTGTTTCCTGAGACCAAGCTGGGCCACGGCCCGGCCACGGAGAACGGCTTCTTCTATGACGTCTACCGCGAGACTCCGCTGACGGAAGCTGATCTGGCGGCCGTCGAGCAGCGCATGGCGGAGGTGGTCCAGCGCGATGAACCGTTCGTCCAGATCTTCCAGCCGCGCGAGCAGGTGCTCTCCGAGTACGCCGCGCGCGGAGAGTTCATGAAGGTGCACTTCATCGAGCGCTTCACCGCACCCGGCGAAGCGATCTCGCTGTATCGGAACGGCGGCTTCACGGACTTCTGCCGCGGCCCCCACGTTCCCTCCACCGGCCGGGTGAAGGCGTTCCGGATCACGTCCATCGCAGGCGCCTACTGGCTGGGCGATGAGAAGAACCAGCAACTGCAGCGCATCTACGGGACCGCCTTCTTCAACGCCAAAGACCTGGAGGCGCACTTCAAGCGTCTGGAGGAGGTGAAGGCGCGCGACCATCGCGTGCTGGGCAAGCAACTGGATCTGTTCAGCATTCAGGAGGTGGCCGGCGCCGGTCTCATCTTCTGGCATCCCAAGGGAGGGCTGATCCGCAAGACCATGGAAGACTGGATGCGCCAGGAGTGCATCCGCCGCGGTTACCACATGGTCTTTACCCCGCACATCATGCGCCGCGAGCTGTGGAAGATCAGCGGCCACGAGGGCTACTACGCCGACAACATGTACCCTCCCATGGAACTGGACGACGCCGAGTACCGGCTGAAGCCGATGAACTGCCCGGGCCACATCCTGATCTACAAGAACTCACCGAAGAGCTACCGCGACCTGCCGCAGCGCTACGCCGAGCTAGGTAACGTCTACCGTTACGAGCGCAGCGGCACCATGCACGGGCTGCTGCGGGTGCGAGGCTTCACCCAGGACGACGCTCACGTCTTCTGCACCCCGGAACAGATCTGTGGCGAGATCGAGGCCTGCCTGGACTTTGCGGAGGCGGTCTTGAAGACCTTCGGCTTCCAGGAGTACCGGGTCGAGCTCTCCACGCGCGATCCCAACAAGGCGGGCGAGTTTGTGGGCAGCGAGGCGGACTGGAACCACGCCGAGGGCGCTCTGAAGAGCGTCCTCTCCGGCCGGGGCCTCAGCTTCCAGACATTTCCGGGCGAGGCCGCCTTCTACGGACCCAAGATCGACGTGAAGCTGGTGGATGTGCTGGGCCGCCCCTGGCAGCTCAGCACCGTCCAATTTGACTTCAATCTGCCCAAGCGGTTTGAACTGGAGTACATCGGAGAAGATGGCTCCGCCCACCAGCCGGTGATGGTTCACCGCGCCCTGTTCGGCTCCGTGGAGCGGTTCTTTGGAGTACTGATTGAGCACTACGCCGGCTCCTTCCCGCTGTGGCTGGCTCCGCTGCAGGTGGGTCTGGTGCCCATCAGCGAGAAGCACCATGCCTACGCGCACAGCGTCCAGCAACGCCTGGAGGCCGCCGGACTTCGCGTCGAGACAGACCTCAGCAACCAGAAGATGAACGCCAAGATCCGCGACTTCGGCTTGCAGAAGGTTCCCTTCATCCTGGTCGTGGGCGACAAAGAGGCGGCCAGCGACTCGGTGAGCGTGCGCGTCCGCGCCAAGGGCGATCAGGGCAGTCTGACGGTTGCGGAGTTTCAGCAACGCGCCACTCGCCTGATAAGCGAGTACGCCATGGAGTTGCTGTGAAGATTCTTTCGGGCCGCCCGGGAACGGCTACCGATCTTCCGGCATCTCAACCCACTAGAGGCGCCTCACTATGAAAGCCGTCGTCCTGGACGAGTACGGTCCACCTTCCAACCTGCATTACCAGGAGGTTCCGACACCTGCGGCGGGTTCCAACCAGGTGCTCATCGAGGTGCGCGCCGCCGGCGTGAATCCCATCGACTGGAAGATGCGCTCCGGCCAGACTCGCGATCTGTTTCCTCTGAAGTTTCCGATCATCCTTGGCTTTGACGTGGCCGGGGTGGTGAGCTCGTGCGGATCCGGCGTGAGCAGCTTCGCGGTGGGGGATCGCGTCTTTGGACGAGCGCCGGCCGCCTACGCGGAGTGGGTGGCGGGCGACATCTCAGGCCTGGCCAGGATCCCCGCAGGCGTCGATTCCACTACGGCGGCTGCGCTTCCGGTGGTAGTCACCACAGCCGACCAGTTGATCCGCAGGGCCATCCAGGCGCAGAAGGGCCAGACCATTCTCCTGACCGGCGCTCTGGGTAGCGTCGGCCGGGTGGCGTTGTTCTGCGCTCTGGAGTTGGGCGTTCAGGTGATCGCCGGGGTGCGTTCCAGCCAGATCAGCGAAGCACTGGAGTTGGGCGCCACGCGGGCGGTCGATCTTGGCAACCAGGATGATCTCGCCAGCCTGGGGCCGCTGGATGCCATCGCCGATTGCGTGGGAGGGGATCTTGGTCCGCGGCTGCTGCCCCTGGTCAAGCCAGGGGGTGTTTACGGCAGCATCGTGGGACCGCCGCGGCGTGCCGATCAGTATCCCTCGGTGCGCATCCAGGCCATCGGCTCGCAGCCTGACCCAGAGGCCATGGTGCGGCTCGCCACAGCGATTGGCGAAGGCAGGCTGAAATTTCCCATCGGCATGGTCTTGCCGCTGGCCCGGGCCGCCGAGGCCCACATTCGCGGGGAGCGCGGCGGCGAAGGAAAGATCGTGCTGACGCCGTAACGTCATGCGGGCCAACAGGCCAGGCCAATCCTGGTCAGAAGTGTTCAGGCCAAGCCGCCCTTGACCGCCGCTGGCGGGGGATCTCCTGGAGCAGACCCAATGGCAAAGGCCGCCCGAGCGGGCGGCCTTTGCATAGACAGCGCTCAAACGCGCCTTTACCCCAGCGTCTCCATCAGCTTGTTGACGGTGCGGTTCAGGTCTTTGTCGGTGCGGCGCTGGCCATCGATCTTGGCGATGGAGTGCATCACGGTGGTGTGGTGCTTGCCGCCGAACTGGCGCCCGATCTCCGGCAGGCTAGCCTCCGTCAACTGTTTGGCCAGATACATGGCGATCTGCCGCGGCACCACGATCTGCCGCGAGTTGTTCTTCTGTTTCAACTCGGCCACGCGCATGCCGAAGCACTCTGCTACAGCGCGCTGGATGGCCTCAATGGTGATCTTGCGCACCTGGGTGTCGATGAACTGCTTGAGGCATTGCTGAGCTGTGGGCAGCGTAATCTCAACCCCATGCAGCGAGCACCAGGCGATCAAGCGCACCAGCGCTCCTTCCAACTCACGCACGTTGGTGCGCACATTGCCTGCGATAAACAGCGCTACGTCGGTGGGCAACGCCGTCTGTTCCAGCTCCGCCTTGCGCTGCAGAATGGCGACCTTGGTCTCCAGGTCGGGGGGTTGAATGTCCACGACCAGGCCCCACTCAAAGCGCGAGCGCAGCCGGTCTTCAAAGTCATTCAACTCTTTGGGAGAACGGTCACTGGCCACCACGATCTGCTTGCTCTGCTCATGCAGCGCGTTGAAGGTATGGAAGAACTCCTCCTGGGTACGCTCCTTGCCGGCTAGAAACTGAATGTCATCGATCAGCAGCACGTCGACCGAACGGTAGCGGTCGCGGAAGCCGGTCATCTTGTCATAGCGGACCGAATTGATCATCTCGTTGGTGAACTTCTCACCGGAAACGTAGCTCACCGACGCGATCGGGTTGCGGGCTTTGATCATATGGCCGATGGCCTGCATCAGGTGAGTTTTGCCCAAGCCCACGCCGCCATAGAGAAACAGCGGGTTATAGGCCTTGGAGGGACGTTCCGCCACGGCCTGCGCGGCCGCCTGAGCAAACTGATTGCCGCTGCCCACCACGAAAGAGTCGAACTGATAGCGTGGATTGAGTTGGGCGGCGGAGTTCCAGTCAAACCGCGCCTGCTCCGGCCCGGCGGGCATAGCGCCGGCGTTGCCGCGGCGGGGCGCATTCTGGCTGTGGCTGGGCTGGGGAGCAAAGCCGCCATCCTCTCGCACCCGCACGGGCGTCTCCTGCGGGGGCACTTGAAAGACCACCTGATCGATCTCCAGACCAAGGTTGTCGATGGCCTCACTGATCAGATCGGCGTAGCGGTCCGCCACGTGCTGGAACTCCTCAGATGGAATCCTGACATACAGGGTGCGCCCGTTGATATGAGAGAAGCGGGTTGGCTTCAGCCAGGTCTCGAAACTCTGGCGATTGATCTTCTTCTCAAGCGCGCTCAGAATCCGAACCCACTGGTTCAGGACAGCCGCCGGCACTGGAACAAAGGACATTGTCTAAACTCTTTCTTGCTTTCGTGAAGCCGTATTCTCTGACAACTCTGCCTTACTGGCGAGGCAGGGGTGACAGAGAGACCTAAACAGCAATTCGGCAAACCGTACAGTGTTCTTGAACAACCTGACCTGAAAAAAACCAAACTGAAGATCCAGCAGACAAAAAGGGACCCCTCTCCGCGAAACGCTCGCGAATCCGGTACCACTGGAAATGCTCTTGAAGTCCGGCGCCTTGCTTTGCGCCGGAAGAGTGTTACAGGCGCCGGCTCGCCGGGCAAAACATCGACCGCGAGTCACTTCCAACATCACGGAACGGATTCGATACTAGCATGCCGACCGGCCATCGCCGGCAAGTGAAATTCGTGAAATCGAGAAACTTCGTTCGAGTTGCACCATCTATTGTGAAGAATCTGTAAATCGCCTCCGGGGACCCGCGTTGTCCGCTTCGGCTAGCCTTTCCCAACTCAATTTCATTGCCCGTTTTCCTCAGCTCGGGTATACTAAGAAACTGCTGTCGAGACGGTTCTTTGGCCACTTCTGGGCGATCTCTCTGGGGTGCAGTGAAAACCTGGGGCGTTCTAAAAACCTGGGGCGTTCTGAAAACCGTTTGCAAGCCGCTCGAAGGCTGTTCAGGGGGGTGTCAGGACTTCGGGGACGGACTCCGGAGCCAACCCCAAGGGGATTCGCAAAACGACCTCCGTGGCCTCTGGCCTGCGGCGCCTGGATACAGGCCCAGCACACATCTTTTGAGACAGGACGAATACGATGCCCAAGCGCACCTTCCAGCCCAACCGCCGCCGCCGTAGCAAGGTCCACGGCTTCCTCTCCCGCATGGCCTCCAAGGCCGGCGCTGCTGTGCTCAGCCGCCGCCGCGCCAAGGGCCGCCACAAGATAGCCGTCTCCGCCGGCTTTCGCGATTAGGCGCGCGCTTTTGACGTTGGTTCCCGCTGAGCGTTGTAGCTTCGCGTGAGGCGCTGACCAAGTGATCTGGAATCGAAAACTCCCGACAGACCCAATCGGCCCGCGCAACGCACAGGGCACGCATTCACCCCGGACCCTGTTTTTCCGGTTCGCTCCTCATGATTCCATGGAGGGTCTTGAGCCTGGGCGCATCCTGAATCGTCGGCTTCCGAGAACGCCTTCGACGCGGAAGCCGCGTCGGCTCGCCCACCCGCAGCCTTCGCGATCGAAGATGCCTTCGCAAACCAAGCCGCTTGCAACCATCCCTGGAACGTGGGGAAGAGGACGCGAAGCTCCGGCCGGGCCCCGCAGCCGGCTTGTACGATTGGGATAGATAGGCGGAAGGTTGTTGGCTTTGGCAGTTCACAAGCGGCTGCACGGATGCAGCCGAGCCCGTGTTGATGCTCGACTCCGTTGATCCTCTGCGAATCCAGGAAGCGAGCAAGATCGCGGAGAGCGATGCTCGGATTTCAACCTTGCGCCCGATCCCAGGTTCTCCGGCTGCAACCTCACTCTGGTTCCGCGGAAGTGGAGCATGTCACGATGCCGATCGCGCACAACCCGCACCGCCTGGCTAAACACGCCGACTATCAGCAGGTCTACAAGGCCGGCCGTAAACAGTTTGGCAAGCAGATGGGGTACTTCTATCTCCTGCGAACAGGCCGGCGGGGGCCAGTGGGGGTGGGCCCACGCATCGGGCTTACGGTTCCCAAGGCGCTGGGCAAAGCTGTTGATCGCAACCGGATCAAGCGCCGCATGCGGGAGGCCGTTCGCAGCGCGCTCCCTCGCCTGACTGCAGCCGTGGATGTGGTCTTGCATCCGCGGCGCGCGGTGATCGATCTGGAGTTCGTCCAGTTGCGGCAAGAAGTCGCCACGCTGTTCAGCAGCATTCAGGCTGCCTGCGAGAGAGCGGAGCGCAGAGAGGCACAGACGGGCCCAGCGGGCAGGGCTCCAACCGCCCAGGGCACGGCGGCCGTACGCGTTTGCGCTACGCCAGCGGCTGTGGGCCCGGACGCCCCGCGGGCTGCGGGCCGGAGTTCAAGCTGATGAGCCCAGCCGATGCCAGCACGCGCCGCGAACGCATCGCCTATGCCATGCTCCGCTTCTACAAGCGCGTGCTTTCACCGGCCTGGAATGTGCTTCTCCCCACCCAATGCAAGTACCTTCCCACCTGCAGTGAGTACGCTTACATCGCCGTGGCGCGCTACGGTTGGGTGCGTGGACTGTGGCTGGCGCTGCGGCGCCTGGTACGTTGCCATCCCTTTGCTCCTGGCGGTCACGACCCGGTGCCTTGAGTTGATCCTCCGCGGTGATCGTCCGCGTTCGCCGTCCCGTAAGCCCGATGCCCGTGGTTGCGTCGCCGGGAGCGGCTCTGCGGCGACCCTCGGGCCGCCTTGGAGGGACGATCTGCGATTGTGCCGCGCCGCGAGAAGGCTCTCGCAGGGACCAACCCGTTTAACTTGGCGCATTCTGCTCTTGCTGCGCAATCGCGGCCCTCACCATTTACCATGAGAAAGACTGTGGCTGTGGGTGCAGACCGGCCACAGAGGAAAGAGCAGGAGTTCTTTTGCCAGAGATTCGGAATCCCAATCAGGGCGGAAGCCAGGATAATCACGCCTTCCTGGTCATGATGATCGTGATGCTCGGCGTCATCTTTGGCCTGCAGTATTGGCGTGCGCAACGCAACCCGCAGATCGTGCCCCCAACCCACGCCTCGCAGCCAGCCGCGGCGGCGAGCACGGAGGCGCCTGCGGCAAATCCTACCTCTGTGGTCGGCAAAGTAAGCGTTACGCCCACGGTGGCCGCCACGCAGGCCACCACCACGGTGGTCCAGAACGAGCTCTATCGCATCACCTTCTCCAATCAGGGTGGTCAGGTGATCTCCTGGATCCTGAGGAAGTACAAGGACACCGCCGGTCATCCGCTGGATCTAGTGCACCAGGGCGCGGCGCGGCGGTTTGGCTTTCCACTCTCTCTCTACACCTATGACGCCGGCCTGAACGATCAGCTTGCGAGCGCACTCTACGTGGCATCGGCGACCGGGAATCTGGACGCTCCCGCCACCCTCACCTTCAAGTACGCCGAGGGTGGTCTGTCGGTCACCAAGACCTTCACCTTCGGCGACACCTACGTGATCCATGCCGACACGGAGGTGCTGCGCGACGGGGTTCCGGTTCGCGCTCTGCTGGCCTGGCCGGCTGGACTCGGCGACACAGTGACCGCGATGGGCTACGCCGGCGAACAGATTGATACCAACGGAGACGGCAAGACCCAGCACCTCGCCTTCAAGAAAATCTCCGGAGGAAACACTCTGAGCGGTCCCTTCGACTTTGCCGGAGTCAGTGATCAGTACTTCGGGGCCGTCTTCCTGCCCGACCATCCGGAGCAGGCAACCTTGGTCACCTTCGAGCACACGGTAGACATCGCTCAGGTGAAGCCGAGCGACCGCAGCGGGGAACCGACGCCCCCCACCAAAGTCCTGCCGGTGCTGGGCACCGCAGTGGGATCGCTCAGCGCTCACGACCAGATCAACCTCTTCGTCGGACCGAAGGCCATCAATGTCCTCAAGAACATTCACACCGCCAATGGAAACAACCTGGAGCCGCTGCTTGATTTTGGCTTCTTCGGCCCCATCGGCAAGTATCTGTTCCTGGGGCTGCGCATGGTGCACTCCTGGATCGCGCCCCACGACTCCACGGTGAACAACTACTCCTGGGGATGGGCGATCATCATCTTCACCATGCTGATCTACATCGTGCTGCTGCCGCTGCGCGTGCAAGGCATGAAGTCCGCTCTGAAGATGCAGCGCATCCAGCCCCAGATCGACGCGATCAAGGCCAAGTACAAAAACCCCAAGCCCACTGATCCGAAAGCCGGGGAGATGAATGCTGAGATCATGGCCATGCAGAAGGCCAACGGAGTGAGCATGCTGGGAGGCTGCATCCCTTCGCTGATTCAACTTCCGCTGCTGTTCGCCTTCTTCACCATGATGACCAAGGTGGTGGAGCTTCGGCAGGCGCACTTTTTCTGGCTCCCGGATCTCTCCGCCGCTGACCCTTATCACGTCCTTCCCATCCTGATGGTGGTCACCTCCTTTCTGGCGCAGTTCTACACGCCTTCGCCGGGGGTTGATCCGCAACAACAGAAGATGATGGCCTTCATCATGCCTGCCTTCTCCGGGTATCTGACCTGGAACTACAGCTCGGGTCTTGCCCTTTACTGGAACGTTGGGAACATCGTGATGATCGTGACGCAATTGGTGATGAACCAAACCTCAATGGGGCGAGAGATGCGAGAGATCGCCGCCAAGCGTGCTCGACGCAAGGCCGCTGCTCCCAAACCAGGGCTTCGAACCATCCAGGGACGGCGCTGACGGAAACTCTGCGGAAATTGCGTTTCCGCTCAAATCACGGAGCTTGATGCTATGAGGGTGTCAATCAAAATAGGGAGGTTCTATTGCTTGCGTGATGGTAGACCTTTCCCAAAGTGTCATCAGTGTCATAATGGCGGCTGGGCCTATCGTCTGTTCCTGGAAGGCTTGTCGTGGTTTCGTCGTCTGTCTCCCGTCTGTCTCCCTTCCACGCCCACACTTGATAAGGACTTAACTTTGTCATGGAAGATTTAGCACAAGCTGCAGAAAAGGTAGCCACGTTGATGCGGCTGATCACCACCACTGGCGGGCTTCGGCTGAAGTTCCGTATCACTGCCGGCGCCGGAGCCCTGGATCCGGACGGATTTGAGCGCCGCGATATCTACGTGGAGTGCAAAGGGCCCGATGCCGACCTGCTGCTACAGAACGATGGAGAGCTTCTTCGCTCACTGGAGCATGTAGCCGCAAAGATGCTTCGTCTGGAGCCCGAGGAGCATGATCGAGTCTCCTTTGACGCCAATGGCTTCAAAGCCTCTCGCGCCCGGGCGCTCCGCGCAGCTGCGCTAGACGGCATCGATGCCGTGGAAGAGACTGGTGAGCCCTATCGGTTCCCTCCTATGAACTCGCGCGAGCGCCGCATGTTGCATCTGTTTTTGCACGACTCCGGTCTCCAGACGGCAAGCTCCGGTGAAGGAGCGCGGCGCTCTGTGGTGCTCTATCCGGCAGGCTATCGCATCCCGCCAGAGCGGCCCTATCCCGGTCGGGAACGCCGCGATCGGCCACGCCGACGCATCCCCTCCAGCCGCTGCTAAACAGTTCCCAGTACAACGTTCAACGTTCTTCGGGAGCGGAGGCGCCGCGCGCCTTCTACCGGAGAATGGCCTGGGTGCGCCAACACTGTGCTTCCGCAGCAGGATGAGAAACCGCCTTCGGATGGTCCAGGACCGGAGCCATGCTGGGTGAGTTTGCAGCCGGTTCTCCGGTATGACGACCTGGCAAGCGTTCGACGAGAGACTTCTCCGGCCGACTCACCCCGCCATTCCCGCCGAGATGGTCTGATCCGGCATTTCCTCATGTCTTCTCCAGCCTGTCGAAAACCATACCCTCTCAAAACCCTGTCATCAAGCGGTTTTGTGCGCGCTCCGCACACAGGTTCTCACTTTCACTCAGGCAGGGGCACAGCGTTCTGTGGGTAGAAGGGAAAAGCCCTATCAGAAACTCTTGCACGCACCATGGTTTCCGGGTTCCAGTCATCTTGCCTGACTAGTTTTAGAAACCATGTACCTTACTCTGGCCCAATCTCCAAGCGGTTTTGCCTCTGTTATCCACTCTTCCACTTCAAACGACGGCTACTACGGGAACTATCTATCCTTTCACTCTCTTTTTAGAAGCACTCTTACCCAGCCAACAGCAGGCACATCACCAACCCTCGCCAGGCAGTCAAACGCTCTCAGTATGGATCCTGCCTTCCCAAACTCGCCCGCGCCAGAGAGGGCCAGGCCAATCCTCTGAATCCGGCCTTCAAGCGCATGACGGCTGCGGAAGCACCCCGGAAGACTGTACAGGACGCGAGACGGCCACACCCTCTTGAGGCAATCACCACAAGAGGCCCAGGAAATTCACAGGCCGAGCCTCTCGCATGAAACCCCCTGTACCACCTAGAATCAGGGTGTTGCTCCCAGCAAACCTGAGGGAGGAGACCAGGCGGTCTCCAGCGCTAGCCTTATGGCCATGGTTGAGCAAGAGCAAGGGAGATCCGCTATCGTGTCTACCGCCGCCGTCACCCCAGAAGCTGTGCCCACGGGTAATCTCGAGATCACCGTCTCACGCGCTGAGTTGCTGCGTGAGCTGACCGCCGCGCAGTCGGTGGTGGAACGTAAGACGACCATACCCATCCTTTCCAACTTTCTGTTTGAGGCCACGGTAGATGAGCTGGGCGCGGGCCGGCTGAGCATTACGGCGACGGATCTGGACCAGTCTGTCCAGACCTCCTGCGCAGCGCGGGTGAAGAAGCCGGGCGCCTGCACGATACCGGCGCGCAAACTCTTCGACTACATCAAGCTGCTCGCTGACGGCGACATCTCCATCAAGCTGATGGATAATCACTGGGTCCAAATCCGTTCTGGCCGGTCCAACACGAAGATGGTCGGCATGGCCCGCGCCAACTACCCTCAGGTGCCTGAGTTTCCCGCGGCCGGCAGCTTCCACATCTCCGCGCCGGTGCTGGCCAACATGATCTCCAAGACGATCTTCGCCATCTCCAATGAAGAGTCGCGCTATACGCTCAACGGAGCTCTCCTGGTGCTGAAAGCGGAGTCCATGGCCATGGTGGCCACCGATGGTCACCGTCTGGCGCATATCGAAAGGGTGGGAGAGGCGCTGGAGGGCATCTCTGGGGAGAAGCGCACGCTCATTCCACGCAAGGCTCTGGGAGAACTCGCCAGCCTGCTGTCCTCCTCCGACGCCACCACGCTGGAGTTCGCCGACGAAGAGCAGACGCTTTTCTTTCGGGTAGGCGGACGGGTGCTGACCAGCCGCAAGCTCACTGGGCAGTTCCCTAACTTTGAAGCCGTGCTGCCGCGGGACAACAACAAGTTTGTGATTGTGCGCAGCGAGGAGTTGATGGCCAGCATTCAGCGCGTCGCCCAGTTCGCAGACGAGCGCTCCGGGGCTATCAAGATCCGGTTGGAGCAGAATGAGCTGAAGCTCAGCGCGCAGTCCACGGACTCTGGAGAGAGCGAAGACATCATCGAGACTCCCTACAACTACGACCCGCTGGTGGTTGGCTTCAACAGCTCCTATCTGGTGGAGTTTCTGCGCGCCATCGGGGTACAGGGAGAGGTGCGATTGGAGTTCAAAGATGCTCAGTCCGCCGGGCAGATGCGTCCTGAGGATGGCGGTGAGGAGTACCGCTACCGTTACATCCTGATGCCCATGAGAATCTGAATTTGCGCAGTCCTGCGCAGGCAGAGAGTGGCCTTGTGTGGCACTGCAACAGGCGAGTCAAGGTTGGATTGCGTGGGCGGTGAAACGTGGCCAGCTAGCGAACTGTAGAGGGAGGCAACCTAAGGAAGAGCCTCCTTCCCATTGGCCCCTACGCCTGTCTCTGCTGTATTTTCCGATGAGGCTGGATCCTAGCTCGGTTCCGGTATGCGGCGCCTTCCTTGTCCAGCATGCCGCGCCGGGATTGGAGAGATAGCGTCCACACTCTGACGCCCCTGCCGCTGTGAGGCCAGCATACGTATCAGTTCACCAGACGGTACAGGCTTGCCATAGAGCCAACCCTGGGCGCGCATTCTCTGGTCGTGGGTGGTGAAGTACTCTTCCTGCTCCTCGGTCTCGATCCCCTCCACCACGACCTTGAGGCTGAGGACCTTGGCGATCGCCAGGATCTGGGGCAGCAGATTCACAGCGAGCGACCCGGTTCCGACAGACTTTGTAAATACCTTGTCGATCTTGATCCCATCGATGGCGAGGTCGCGCAGGTACGCAAGGCTGGAGTATCCGGTCCCGAAGTCGTCGATGTATATCTGGTGTCCGCAAGCGCGCAGACGATGAATGGACTCGACGGTTCTTGCGTGGTCTGCTGTGGAGCTCTCGGTAATCTCCAACATTAAGCTTTCCGGGAGTATCCCGGCCTGCGCCAGCGTGGTCTCTACCATGGGCACAAACTCCGCATCCGCCAAGTCCGAGGCGGATACATTCAGACTCACGGAAAAGCCGGGGTTGGCGCGCAGCAGGCTGCCCATCTCGCGCACGATATGGCGCAGGGCAAGCCGCGTCATCTCTCCCACGAATCCTTCCTTCTCGGCGATGGGAACGAAGACATCCGGAGGAATGGCGACGCCATTCCGGTCCGTCCAGCGCGCCAACGCCTCCGCGGCGACGATGCGCCCATCCGTGAGATTCACGATTGGCTGGTACACCATGCAGAGCACATCTCTCCGAATAGCCTTGCGCAGCTCGGACTCGCACGTCCCGCCACGGCAGCAATTGAAAGCAACAAAGAATCCCAGCAACCCGCCGCACAGGCCCAGCAACGCGGAGGAGGTGATAAAGAGCGACCGGCCCAGGGGCAGCGCCTTCCCGATAGAAACCTCGGCCGTAACGCACTGGAGAAAGCGCGCGGAGCAGCGCGTGCTGTAGAGCATCCCGCCTCCGCGCCAGGAACCGCCGGAGGTCTCGATCGCGGCGTCCGCGGGGGCTGTCGGATTCAGCGCGTGGCCTCCAGGATCGAGTAACGTCAGCCGCAGATGAGCGCCTGCGAGCAGGTTTTCATCCTTCATCTGGGTGGGAAGCACCACAAACGCCGTACCCTGCTGCAGCACCAGTTTCGGCTCATGGCCCATGCGCAGCGGAGCCGGATTCCAGTAGGCCCGCCATCCCCCCGGCCGGGAGTAGCGGGGCATGAACTGTTGCTGCGGCAGGCCCTGCTGTCCAAGCGTCGTTGAGCAGCCAATGCGACCATTGGTGATCCGGCCACCCACCCTCGGGTACCGCGATTGGTCCAGGATCAGGCGAAAGTACGTCAGCTCCTGATCAGAGCAATAGGGATAGCGCGAAGCGTTCATATCGGCCAGCGCCTTGCGGGCGTCTGCCGCATGGCTGTTCGCCTCCGCCAGATTGTTGCTGGCCGCGTTCTCCAGCCGCCCCTCCGCAACCCGGAGCACTATGTTCCGGCCCAACGCCCACCCGGCGGCAGCTCCCCCCAAACCTGCGATCAGAGTAGCCGCCACAAGCACTCCAACCCGTCGCTTCGACACGCGCATCGCTTCTCACCTGGCCCCTGTTGCTAATCGGTTAATCGTCTGCAGGATGATTTCCATGAATTGCGTCCATCGCAGCAGTCCGTTTGCGACTCGTTTTTGAGCGGCCAGCGTCCGCAGCGGGCAAGTCAAAACCCCCCGCAACGACTAACATTTACTCGCATTGTCTCCATCAGGCCCGGCCCCGGCGGCTGAGCAGATCCTGTCGCGTTACGGAGCAGAACCGCGCGCAAGTTATCAGCCGTTGGGGAACGGTAATTGCACTCCCACCGGACAGAGTTTTTATAATGGAATCATGTCGAAACGAGAGTTCCAGACGGAAGTCAGCCAACTATTGCATCTCATCGTCCACTCGCTTTACTCGCATCCGGAGATCTTTCTGCGCGAATTGATCTCCAACGCCTCCGATGCGCTGGATAAGCTTCGCCACCTGGCGCTGACCGATGAGGCCTTCAAAGACTTTCCCTTTCAGCCGCGCATCGATATTGAGATCGATGAGGCCAAGGGCACGCTCACCTTCTCTGACACCGGCATCGGCATGAACGAGCAAGACCTTATTGAGAACCTCGGGACCATCGCCCGCTCCGGCACCAAAAACTTCTTGTCCCAGCTCTCTGGCGACGCGAAGAAGGACTCCAACCTGATTGGCCAGTTCGGGGTGGGCTTTTACAGCGCGTTCATGGTCGCGGACCGCATTGAGGTGATCTCCCGCAAGGCAGGCGAAGAGCAGGCCTGGCGCTGGTCCAGCGACGGCAAGACCGGCTTTGAGATTGAACCCAGCCAGCGTGATACCTGTGGCGCCACCATCCTTCTGCACCTCAACCAGGAAGGCAAGGAGTACGCCAGCGGATGGCGGCTGCGCGACCTGGTGAAGAAGTACTCCAACCACATCGCCTTCCCCATCTTCCTCACCTATGACAAGAGCGAGTGGAACGCTGAAGAGAAGAAGTCCACCACGGTGCGCACCACCGAGCAGGTGAATGCGGCCAGTGCTCTCTGGCGGCGTCCCAAATCGGAGCTCAGCGACGACGACTACAAAGAGATGTACAAGTCCATCTCCGGCGATTTTCAGGATCCGCTCTTCTGGTTCCACACCCGCGCCGAAGGCAACCTGGACTACACCACGCTGTTCTTTATTCCGGCCAAGGCTCCGCTGGATCTGTTCCACTCCGACTACAAGGTTGGGGTGAAGCTCTACGTGAAGCGCGTCTTTATCATGGACGACGCTCGGGAGTTGCTGCCCCAGTATCTGCGCTTCGTGCGCGGCATTATTGACAGTGAAGACCTTCCCCTGAACGTGAGCCGCGAGATCCTGCAGCAGAATCGCGTGCTGGCGAGCATTCGCACCGCAAGCGTCAAGAAGATTCTCTCGGAGCTGAAGTCGGTTGCGGCGAACCAGCCGGAGAAGTATGTGGAGTTTGTCACGCAGTACAACCGCCTGCTGAAGGAGGGTCTGTACAGCGACTTCGCCAACCGTGAGGCTCTGCTGGAGCTGATCCGCTTCAAGAGCACCAAGGTAGAGGGGCTCACCAGCCTGGCCGATGTGAAAACCCGCATGGCGGCGGGGCAGAAGAGCATTTACTACATCACCGGCGGGGCGGAGAGCCTGCTGCGCACCTCGCCTCTGCTGGAGATTTACAAGAAGAAGGAGATCGAAGTTCTGATCCTGGACGATGAGGTGGATGAGATCGTCTTCTCCGGTGTGGACAAGTACGACGGCATCGATCTGAAGGCCGTCAACAAGGCCTCCACCAGCGACGACCTGAAGGATGAGAGCGCCACGGAGGCCGACGAGACTGAGCGGCTGAAGCCTTTGCTGGAGCATCTGAAGGCGGCGCTCGGCGACCGGGTGAAGGATATCCGTCCTTCGGTGCGGCTTGCGGACAGCCCCTCCTGCATCGTCTTTGACGAAGAGGAGCCTTCTCTGCAGATGCAGCAGATGCTGCGAGCGATGGGGCAGAAAGACATTCCGGCGCCACGGCCAACGCTGGAGATCAACCCTCACCACGAGATCGTGCAGAAGTTGCTGGCCCGCAGCGACGACAGCCTGACGCAGGACGCGGCCTTCATGCTCTTCGATCAGGCGCTGCTGCTCGAGGGAGTTCCTCTGCCTGACCCAGCCGCCTTTGTGCAGCGGCTGAACCGGGTTCTCACTCACTCGATCTGAGCAAGCAAGGCGGAAAGAAGAAACGGACAAGGATGGACGGAGGCCGCTCCGGAAGGAGCGGCTGTCTGGAGTCTTGCGGCCGGCGCCCATGAACAGGCTGTTCTTCCGTCCGAGTACAGAGCTTTTCCGTTCGCGTGGATGCATTGCTGCGCGTCATAACGGCGGCATCAGGGCGAGACAGGTTGCCTTGGTCCGGATCACCCAGCGACCCGGCCAGCTGTCGGTAACCACTTGACCGATAAGCCCGAGCTCTTCCGCGAGATCTCCGCGCGCAGTGGGATACAAGAGCCAAACGAAGCGACGGGGCCGACCAAGCTGGTCTAAAGGGTGAGTGATTCAAAACAAGCGAACGACGATGCCAAGGCTGATCTGCTGCATTCCCTCGCGACCGCCGACGTCGGATCCGATGTCGCCCGTGCCGTACTCAAACCGCGTATCGATATGCGGGAAGAGCGTGTAGTCCAGTCCGAACTGCGCCTGGTAGGCGAAGCTGCTGGAGCGGGAGGAAAACCGTCCATAGTTGGTGCTGGCCCCGCCGATCTCGAGCTGCACATAGGGGCTGAACGGAACGGCATGGCTGAAGAAGGCCAGCCTGGGACCGATAAGACCACTGCGGAGCTGGTTGCCATACGGCGTGCTTCCGCTGGAGGACTCGATGATGTAACGCCCGTCGGCGCCCAGCCGCAGCGGCCCCAGCGGGAGCAAGGTGGTATAAAGCCCGAACGCACCGCCAAACTGAGAGTAGCTATTCTGCGAACCGCTGGGGGTTACCGACGAGCCCACAAAGCCGCCGCTGGCCAACGCGTAGATTCCTGTCTGCGCCCTCGCGCTCCGACACCCCAACCCCAACGCACAACCCAAAACCAGAAACGTGGCCCAAAGTCTCAGCAAGACAACACCTCTGCGACGAGCATAGCGTGTACGAGCCACGGTGGAGAATAGCAAGGAAGGTTCCCCGGCGGGGATCGCAGCCAAAATCTGAGTATCCGGGGATCTGGGCGTCCGGGTATCTGGGTCGGCAACCGAGCGCGTGGGCAGAACCTAACCTACTGCGTGCAGCCGCTTACAACACGCGGCTGTAGTGATAGCCGGCCTCGCCCAGGGCAAGCAGCAACTCCTCCACCTGCTCGGGGCCGCGCGTCTCCATGGTGATATCGATCGCTGTATCTCCCAGGTTCACTCCATAGTAGGCGCGGTTGTAGAGCGTATCGACGATGTTGGCGCGGTGAGCGGCGATCAGGGTAGTCAGCTCCTTCAGCGCGCCGGGCTTATCCAGCAGATGAATGCGCAGGCGAATCAAGCGGCCATCCTGCACCAGGCCGCGCTCAATGATGCGGCTCAACAGGGTCACGTCGATATTGCCGCCGCCCACCAGCACCGCGGTTCGCGCTCCGGCGGGCAAGGTTGTGCGGCGCTGCAGCAGCGCGGCCAGAGCGGCTGCGCCGGCGCCCTCGGCCAGCGTCTTTTCGCGCTCCAGCAGGGTCAGGATGGCGCTGGCAATCTCATCCTCATCCACGGTGACGATCTCATCCACATACTGCTCCACCAGGGGAAGGGTGATCTCGCCGGCGCGCCGCACGGCAATGCCGTCGGCGATGGTGGTGGCCGGCTCCAGCGTCACTGGATGATGTTCCGCAACCGCCTGCCGCATGGAGGGCAGCCGGGAGGTCTGGACGCCCACCACGCGCACCGGCGCCCGCCCGTTCCGCACGCAAGTCTGCTTCACCGCGCAGCCTATTCCGGCGATCAACCCGCCCCCTCCCACCGGGACGACCACAGCCTCCAGGCCCTCCACCTGCTCCAGCAGCTCCAGGCCGATGGTTCCCTGTCCGGCGATCACCAGCGGATCATCGAAGGGATGGATGAAGGTCATGCCCTCAACCGCGCATAGCCGCGTGGCCTCTGCGCAGGCCTCGTCGTAGTTTCCGCCGTGCAGCAGCACTTCAGCTCCAAAGCCGCGGGTGGCGGTCACCTTCACCAGCGGCGTGGTCAAGGGCATCACGATTACGGCCCGGATGCCGCGCCGCGTGGCGTGGTACGCCACACCCTGGGCATGGTTGCCGGCGCTGGCCGCTACCACCCCGCGCCGGGCCTGCTCCGGGGTCAGCGTGGCGATCTTGTTCAGCGCTCCGCGCTCCTTGAAGCTGCCGGTCATCTGGAGATTTTCGAGCTTGAGATGGAGGTTCAGCCCGGTGGTTCGGGAGAGCATCTCCGAACGCGCGCAGGGCGTACAGTAGACTGCGGCTGCCAGCCTCTCTCGCGCAGCCAGAATGTCAGTGAAAGTGACGGAGGGGGTCGTACCGCTCATCTTGTTTATCGTAAGCCCTGGCGCGGTGCGAGGCTCGTGAAGCCCTGCCGCATGCAGCCGTCCGCGCAGTCCCGAGGGCTTCAGCAGCTCAAGAGCCGGGCCTCAGAGCGAGAAGCGCGTCTCGGTTCTTTCCTTGTGGCGCTCCACCGCCAGCTCGATCAGGCGGTCGATCAGCTTTGGATAGGAGAGCCCGCTGGCTAGCCACAGCTTGGGATACATGCTGATGGAGGTAAAGCCGGGCAGAGTGTTCACCTCATTGAGCAGGATCTCGGCCGGGCTGCCCTTTCCGGCCGGGGCCATCAGGAAGTCCACGCGCGCCAGCCCTGCGCAGTCGCAGGCCTTGAAGGCCGCCACCGCCATGGCCCGGATCTTCCGGGCCTGCGCTGCGGTAAGACGGGCTGGGATGATGCATACGCTCTCGTCGGGTCCACTAAGCTCATACTTGGCCTGGTAGTCATAGAACTCCTTGGCCGGCACGATCTCACCCACTACGCTGACCTGGGGATCGTCGTTGCCCAGAACGGCGACCTCCAACTCGCGGGGTTTCACGCCGGGGCCGCCCACGCCTTGTTCAATCACGATCTTGCGGTCGAAGCCGGCGGCGAGGTCCATCGCCGCGGCGAGCTCGGCACGCGTCTTCACCTTGCTGATCCCCACCGAGCTGCCCAGGTTGGCCGGCTTGACAAACACCGGATAGCGCAGCTTCTTCTCGATGCTTCGCGTGGCTCGTCTGGGATCCGACCTCCATTCCGTGCGCAGGACGGTAACATGCGGCGTGATGGGCAGCCCGGCAGCGGCAAAGAGCCGCTTCATGGCGTCCTTGTCCATGGCCGCCGCAGAGCCGAGCACACCAGAGCCGACGTAGGCCACATCGGCCAGCTCAAAGAGCCCTTGCACGGCGCCATCCTCGCCGAAGGTTCCATGCAGTACGGGAAACACCACATCCAGCCCGGTTCCCGCCTGCGGCTCAGCGGCTGCGGCTGTGATGGAGATCCCCGTGGTTCTTTCCCTGACTATGCCTGCGGTTTTGCCCGTCGGCGCGTCTGACGCCAGCATGGCCAAGGCTGGCTGGCCGGCCAGCCAGCGTCCCTGCTGGGTAATTCCCAACTCGACGACTTCATACTTTCTGCGATCGATCGCCTGCAGGATGGAACGCGCCGAGCGCAGCGAGACCTCATGTTCCCCGCTGCGGCCGCCAAACAGCACTCCTACGCGAAGCTTCTTCCTTGCCATATTCCTTTAGTCTGAAGCATGGTTCCCCTGTGCATGGACGCAATCTACGCGGCTGAACCCGGCTGAGAACCCTTGGCAACTGGTTCCCGGAGCCGGTGCCAGAAGGCCGCCGTCTCGCTTTGCCGGAGCGTCGGCGCCGGGTATACACTCACATCCACGAGAGGCAGCGTTGCATGGGTTCGCCCGTGACGTTCTTCCTACGGATGCGCACCGATCCCAGTTCCAGGATCCGCAAGACCGCGAGCAGCTTTCTCCGGCTGCGCCTAGCTCTGATGCTCTGCCTGATGGTTGGTGGAGGTGCGTTCCTCGGCGGCTGCGGCAGCTCTCCAGGTCCACCGCTGACTCCTCCATCTCCTTCCCAATCCATCCCCGGCAACTGGGAGTTCACCGCGAACATCACCAGCAGCGGCTTAGGGCATGGCGAGGCTGTACCCATTGGCGTCTATCTGATCGGCACGGAGGCGGCAGTGACCGGGACTGCCTGGGTCCAGATGGCCTTCCCGCAGGTCTGCGCGGCGCAGTGCTGCGGCGGTCCCTTCTATGAGTTCAATGACGTCTTATCCGGAACGCTCTCCAGCGCCGACGTCCTCAGCCTCACCTCCGTCGTGCCCGATGATGGTCCACTGTTCAGCATGAGTGGTTCGATCAGCGGCGAATCCCTCACTGCCGGAACGTTCAACCTCACGGGAGGGTGCCCAGCCTCCGGCTCCATCACGGGTGTGGAGATTCCGCCGCTGAACGGAACGTACTCTGGAACCCTGACCTCCAAGACCACCGGGCAGAGCTACAAGTTCTCCACCACGCTGGAGCAGAGTTCCGCTCTGAACGCCCGCGGTCTGCTTTCCGTAAGCGGAAGGGGAGATTTGACGGCCTATCTCTGTCTGACCTCGGTGGCCGTACCAGCGCCGATCGCCTCCTACTCCGGGATGCTGGGCAGCCACTTCGGGCTGACGATGACCGGCGCGGACGGAGGCCAGTTCGAGCTTAACGGCACGCTCGCCTCCGACGGAGAGACGATCGCGGTAAGCTACGACGTGGCTGGCGGCTCCTGCGCCAATGACATCGGCAGCGGCACGCTCACGTTGCAGGTGCAGTAAAGAGACACGGTGGCGGAGTGGCAGGAGCGGAGCCAGAGAGGAACGGGGCCAAGAGGCGTCGGCGTAGGGGCAAGCCGCGCCGGGGATCCTCGGGGAGATTCGCTATACGTTGAACTTGAAGAACAGGATGTCGCCGTCCTTGACGACGTACTCCTTGCCCTCCGAGCGCAGCAGACCGGCCTCCTTGACGGCCTGTTCGCTGCCCAGCCGGAACAGATCGTCGCAGGCGTAGCAGTCGGCCTTGATAAAGCCGCGTTCAAAGTCGGAGTGGATCACGCCGGCCGCGCCCGGGGCCTTGGTTCCGCGCCGGATGGTCCACGCCCGAACCTCCTGCACGCCGGCGGTAAAGTAGGTGATCAAACCCAGCAGACGATAGGCGGCGTGGATCAGCCGGTTCAGGCCGGGCTCCTCCAACCCGGCCGCCTCCAGGAACTCGCTGCGTTCGGCCGGCTCCAGTTGGGCAATCTCGGCCTCCATGGCTCCGCAGATCCTTACCACCTCGCTACCTTCTTCGGCCGCGCGCTGCTCCACAAGCCGGGTAAGGCGGTTGCCTTGGAGGATGCCCGCCTCATCCACATTGGCTACGTAGAGTTGGGGTTTCATGGTGATGAGGAACAGGTCCCGCGCCGCCAGTCTCTCGTCGTCCGAGAGATCGGCGGTTCGCGCGGGCTTGCCTGCGCCTAAGGCCTCCTGCAGCTTGAGCACAGCGCTCAGTTCGTTCTTCTGGGCGGCGCTGGCGGCTGGGCTCCTGGCGGCCTTTTCGGCCTTGCTGCGGCGCTTCTCCACCGTTTCCAGATCGGCCAGCAGCAATTCGGTGTGGATGATCTCGATATCGTGCAGCGGATCTACGGCTCCGGCCACGTGGACCACCTCAGGATCCTCAAAGCAGCGCACCACGTGCAGAATCGCGTCCGTCTGCCGGATGTGGGAGAGAAACTGGTTGCCTAATCCCTCCCCCTTGCTGGCTCCTTCCACGATGCCGGCTATGTCCACAAACTCCATGGTGGTGGGCACGATGGAGTTCGGCTTGACCAGACCCACAATTCGATCCAGGCGAGCATCCGGCACGGGCACGATCCCGACATTGGGATCGATGGTGCAGAACGGATAGTTGGCCGCCTGAGCCTTGGCGGCCGTGAGCGCGTTGAAGATGGTGGACTTGCCGACGTTCGGCAGCCCGACGATTCCACAGTTCAGGGGCATACGTTCGCAGAGTTCCTTTTCTCCTCTATTGGATCATGCCGCGGCTGGCGGCGCAGATGCTTGTCTGCGCCGCGCGCGGCTTGCTCTTCCATGGCCATACAAGGCACCTTTCGGGGAAAAACTGTACAAATTTCACACACAAACTGCAAAAAGTTGCACAGTTGCCAACCCAGGTCCTCCGTAACTGACTCATTTCAGATCACTAAGGGTTGGCAATCCAAGTGCTGCTTCCATCCTCTCTGGAGGAACCGAGAACGATGCGCCGAAAGCCGATTGAAACGAAGATCTTCGTGTGCCGATTCGCTCCCCGGGTCGGAATGACCCTTGTTTTGCTGGCAGCTCTTTCAGGCTTGACATCGACCCCGGCGTTGGCCCAGGCATCCGCCGCTTCCTCCGGGCGGCAGGCATGGCACGATACTCTTCCCCAGCAGAGGATCTCGGCGCGGGTCAGCGACGGAGTGCTGACGGTGGATGGCATGGTGGGGAAGATTGATTTGAACTATGACATTGATCGCAGCGGCTTCCTGTACTTTTACGAGCCGGGGGTGGGGACCGCTGTGGTCTCGCTGAGCCCGCTGGCGGGCTCGGTCAAGGTTTCGGATGGCTTCGATGGGACCAGGCTGGCATTCGCGGTGGAGGGGCACAGCTTCGAGCTGAGCAATGCGAAGCCGCTGCTCTCCCGGCGCAAGAACAAGGCGAAGGCGGATATCTATGTGCGGTTGGATACAGCAACGGCTGCGATAGGCCGTTACCCGAGAATGGGGTACGGCAACACGACGCAGCCTCCTTACGTCTGGCCGCTCTCCCGGCCGGAGCCGGCGTCCAACGTGCGATATGTAGTGACGCCGCCGCCGATGCCGCGCAGCGTGCTGCCACGAACCGTGGATACCGCGCTGGCGATCCCATCCGGCGGTCATTAGCGCACGATTTCTGTTGATCCGCGAAGTCTTCCGCGCAGCGCCCTGCGGAGAGGATGCGGTGCTATCGGGAGCAGCGCGGCTGGTCGGTTTTTCCTGGCCACAGGCCGCCGTGGTCTGGCCAGGGAAGCAGCCGTTGCATGCTGCCGTAAATTCCTGCGCTGCTCTAAATTCCTTCGCCGTTGTTCACCAGGTCGGCGCAGGCCAATTGTTCTGAGCGGTATTGGGCTCGCTCCTCTTGCTCCGCCATCAGGCCGCTGGCGGCCTCAAGCTGCGCCGAAGGGTGCAGCTCACCGTCCATGCGGTCCAGGCGCGACTGCAGGGAGCGTACCTGGTCGGCCAGCGCGATCAGCACGTCGGAGAGCGGGTCATTGATCTCTCGCGGGTCGGTAATCAGGACGCGCTTGCCGGCCTGGTAGACGATGTGAGCCGGAACGCCGACCACTGTTGAGTCTGGAGGGACGTCGCGCAGGACCACGGAGCCAGCGCCCACCCGGGAGTTCTCGCCAATGGTAATGTTGCCCAGGATGTTGGCGTTGTTGCCCACAAAGACGTTGTTGCGCAGCGTGGGGTGGCGCTTGCCGCCACTCTTGCCGGTGCCGCCCAGAGTCACTCCCTGGTAGAGGGTCACATCGTCGCCCACTGTGGCGGTCTCGCCGATAACCACGCCCATGCCGTGGTCGATAAACAGGCGATGGCCGATGGTTGCGCCGGGATGGATCTCAATGCCTGTCCAGAAGCGCGCCACCTGGGACAGCAGGCGCGCCAGCAGCTTCAGGTTGCGGCGCCACAGCCAGTGGTTGATGCGGTGGATCCATACCGCCTGCAGACCGGGATAGCAGAGCAACACCATCAGCCGAGAGCTGGCGGCCGGGTCCCGCTCCAGAACAATGCGGGTGTCTTCGCGGATGGATTCGAAGAGGTTCATAGGGTGAGAATCATGATACTGGTGCGGGCCAGCCAGTCCAGGGCTCCAGCCCGCGTCCTGAATCTGGCTTGGACCTGGCTTGGATCTGTCTACGCTCGACGCCTGCTCTTGCTCGGCGTTGCTCAGCAAAATCCCTGCCCGAACGCGGGCCCGTCGAGCTGGAGCGGTTCCCTGCGCGCCGCAAATAGCCCTCTCTGACTGTGCCCCCGGCCTCCTCTGACAGAAGCTGTGGTTGAAGAACAGCGGCTGTTTCCACTAAAGCGTCAGGGCGGTGGTGGGCGTGTTGAGAGCCTGCTGGCGCAGGTCCTCGAAGAGGACTGTGGAGAGGTAGCGTTCGCCGGAGCTGGGGATGATAGCAACCACCAGCTTGCCGGCGTGGCGAGGTTCCCGGGCGATCTTCAACGCCGCCCACACCGCCGCGCCAGAGGAGATGCCAACCAGCAGACCCTCCTCTCTGGGCAGGCGGCGAGCCATGGCCAGAGCGTCCTCGTTGGTTACCTGGACGATCTCATCGATCAGGTCGGTGCGCAGGATGCTGGGAACAAAGCCCGCGCCGATCCCCTGGATCTTGTGCGGCCCCGGTTTGCCGCCGGAGAGCACCGGGCTGTCCGTGGGCTCTACGGCCACCGTGTAAAAGTGGGGATTGCGGGCCTTCATATACTCGCTCACCCCGGTGAGTGTGCCCCCGGTGCCGACGCCGGAGACCAGCACATCGGCGGCGCCGTCGGTGTCATTCCATATCTCCGGACCGGTGGTGTCGAAGTGAATCCTGGGGTTGGCCGGATTGTTGAACTGCTGCAGCATGTATCCGTCCGGGGTGGCGGCGAGCACCTCTTCCGCCTTCTGGATGGCTCCCTTCATGCCCGCCGGGCCGGGGGTGAGGATGATCTGGGCTCCGAAGGCCAGCAGCAGGATGCGGCGCTCCACAGACATGGTTTCAGGCATCACCAGGATGATCTTGTAGCCCTTGACGGCGGCGGCAAAGGCCAGGGCGATGCCGGTGTTGCCGGAGGTAGGTTCGATCAGGGTGGTTACGCCGGGGGTGATCTTACCCTCGCGCTCAGCGGCCTGGATCATGGCAAAACCGATGCGATCTTTGACGCTTGCGGCCGGATTGTTGCTCTCCATCTTCAAGACCACGCGCGCGCTACATCCGGCGGTCACGCGATTCAGTTGGACAAGGGGCGTGTGGCCGATCAGTTCGATTGCGTTGGTGGCGATGTTCATGGGGTCCTCTCGAAGGTGACGTTGGGTTGGAAGTGGGGTAGCGCCTTAGGGTCCAAGACGATACACCATCATCGGATGATCAGGGCGGAGTTGTCCACAGGATGCAAGCCGGGCGGCTCCAGGCCGGGCTCGGCTGGCTTCCTGATCCGCCCCGCGGGGTTCCGGCTTCAAGGATAGATTCTGTTCAAGGTTCTGGCGAAGGGGATGGTCTCGCGCACATGTTCCAGTCCGCAGATCCAGGCCACGCAGCGCTCGATCCCCATACCAAAGCCGGAGTGCGGTACGCTGCCGTAGCGGCGCAGGTCAAGATACCACTGGAAGGCCGCCATGGGCAGATTATGGGCACGGATGCGGCGCTCGAGCAGGTCGTAGTCGTCCACGCGCTGCGAACCCCCGATAATCTCGCCGTAGCCCTCCGGCGCCAGAACATCCACGCACAGAGCCTTGCTGGGGTCCAGCGGGTCTGGCTGCATGTAGAACGCCTTGACCTCGGCCGGGTAGCGGTGCACCATCACCGGTTTGGCGAATTGGGAGCTGATGTAGGTCTCATCGGGAGAGCCGAAGTCGTCGCCGTAGCGGTGCACTGTCTCCAACAGGCCGCGCTGGTGGGCGTCGATCAGCATGGCGTGGGCCTGGTCGTAACTCAGGCGTGGAAAGCCGCTGCCTGCTCCTTTGCACTCTCCCTTGTCTTCTGTGGCCGCGCCTGCAATCACCGCCTCCAGCTTGGTGACGTCCTTACCGATGGTCTTCAGATCCGGGGTGTGCAGCTCCAGAACGCGGCGGACGATGTGGGTGAGGAAGCACTCGGCAAGATGCATCAGGCCGTCCAAGTCCATGTAGGTCACCTCCGGCTCGATCATCCAGAACTCGGTCAGATGCCGGCGAGTCTTGGATTTTTCCGCACGGAAGGTTGGACCAAAGGAGTAGACACGGCCCAGAGCCATGGCCGTCGCCTCCATATAAAGCTGGCCGGACTGGGTCAGGTAGGCCTTGCCATCGTCGAAGTAATCCATCTCAAACAACTCGGAGGTTCCCTCGCAGGCGTTGGGCGTCAGAATGGGTGGATCCGTGCGGGTGAAGCCGTGGGTGTCAAAGTACTCTGCCGCGGCGCGCATAATGGTGGCGCGGACGCGCAGAATCGCCGACTGGCGGGGCGTGCGGATCCAGAGATGGCGATGCTCCATCAGAAAGTCCACTCCCGCTTCTTTGAGCTGAATCGGGTACGGTGTTTCTTCCGGGACACGCTGGATCACGCTGAGGTCTTCCACGTCCAGTTCAAAGCCGGAGGGAGCACGGTGGTCGGCCCGCACCCGTCCGGTGACGGTGAGTGAGGACTCCAGGGTGAGCGACTTCAGGGTCTCAAAGACAGGCTCGGGGACCTCCGCCTTGGGGACGATTCCCTGAATCGTCCCAGTGCCGTCGCGAAAGATGGGAAACAGCAGCTTTCCAGAGGCGCGCAGGTTGTAAAGCCAGCCGCGCAGCATGACCCGCTGGTCCACGTGCTGCCCGATCGCAGCGATTGTGGTGGTTCGGGCGGAAGAGGCAGAGGCGCCAGGCGCGGGCGAGGAGCTGAGTGTGGTTCCGTTCACGTTAGCCATGCACGATCAGTGTACGCGCG
>DAHXNO010000113.1 GCA_027365345.1 Granulicella sp. | reverse complement strand
GTGGAAATAGTTGGTATATCAGACCGGGGACAGTTTGATGTGAAGGCGGGATTTTCCGGGAGGATTTCCGGGCCAGGCGAATGATGCATTTGTCGCCTCTGGTCGAACTCCGGTACAGCAGAAGACCTTTCGCTGGGTGGCGACGCTGGACGCCTTCCGGCATTCGCATGATGCGGCGGCTTGCGGAGATGAACAGGTGTTGGCCAGCAACCAGGACTGGATGATCTATCTGCGTGATGCGGGTCAGGCCGCCAAGGGAAGTTGTGGGAGTTCGGGTGAGAGGGTGCTGGTGGCGTTGCATCGCGCTCCGGTTTCGACGGGAACGGTTAAGCCGTCGCAGCCTTCCACGCTGGACGTGAACCTGGGTCTTACCTGGATGGAAGGCTGTCGGCTGGGTAGGGCCGAGATTCTTCTGGGCCAGTCTTCAGCAGTCGTTGCGGGCGAGACGCTGCATCTGCAGGCGCAGGGCGATGGAGTATGGATCGGGAACTGTCAGTAGCCGGGATCCATTGGGTTGGTCCCGATTTCTGCTCGGGGCCGAGTATGATTTTTACCCTCAAGAGATTGCGGAGGGATGTCGAGGAGCAGGCGCACGGAGCTGGGGATGATCGCGGCGGTGAAGAACCTGGAAGAGGAGTCAAGGCCGAAGATGAAGATGTAGTCCGCGAAACTGGGGAAGCGCAGACGGTCTATGCCTGGAAGTCGAAGCGCGGAGGCACGGGAGCGAGCGACGAGCAGGAAGCCAAGCGGCTGCGGGAGGGGAACTCCCGATTGCGCGGCTATTCCCGAACGGAGAACGTCCGGCTCCGCAGGGGTGGCAGCAAAACTCTGAGAATCCCGGGAGTATCTCTCCGGCTATTGCTTTGGCTCTTTCGAGCTCATTGACGAACGAGAGTCACGCCGTTGCAGTCGCTTTTGCTTTTCGCTGGCTGCGGTCAGACCCTTTGAGGAGCCGGCAACCGTAGAGCTTCCAGCCCCGCGGGGGTACCCACTTAAATTCCGATAGGGGACGCAAGTTCGAGTCCTGCAGGCACTGCGTTCTGACACCATAGTCTGGGTCTCCTCGGGTCAGATCCGCAAAAATTGCTCGAATGGGATGCCGCGGCCTACGCCAAATCCTCGTTATTCCGGCATTTTCCCGCCGCTCTGGCCGCCAATGCCGAGATGCGTCGCAAATGCGGCTCACCCAATGGGATTCGTCGATGGATTTCGGGCTACAATCTCGGAATTATGCGATATTACGCAATTGCCGCCGTTCTGCTTCTAGTGTTTGCGTATGTTGTGGCTCGTCACAATGGGATAGCGGCCTCGGAAGCCGTTCAGGAGTGCGCCGTCCCTCCCCAGCCCGCCCCCGCTAAGCCGCGTGAAGAGCGTCCCTCCAAAGGTCCGGAGAATTCTTTTTGGGACGGCCCAAATGGGCGCATGTTCCAGGCAGCTTTCTCATGGCCCGAAGGCGTGACGGCCTGGGCGATTCTTCTGACGCTCATCGCCGTCGCGGATCAGGCGCGACAGACTGCGAGGGCCGCCCAGGCCACCCAGGATGCGGCTGCTATTGAGCGGGACGCCTTCATTCAGAGCCAAAGGCCAAAGATCTCGGTCAGGGACCTTTCCCTCTCATCTCCTGCTGGAGATGCTCCGCCCCTCAGGCGCATTACTGGTGGTTGGCATTCTGGGCAGTTTTCCATTACCAACACGGGAGGAACCACAGCCAAGGTGATAGAAGTGCTCTGCATATGCAGGGTGCTGGACGCTTTGCCCGCGAGGCACCCCTGGGAGGGAGAAGCGGGAAAGAAGGTGGAGTTCTCTCTGAGGCCTGGCTTGTCTCAAACCTACTCGTTCGCCGTCGACACGGCGCCCGGCGACTCTGATCTGGGGGAGATCCTGACATCGCACAAGAACTTCTACGTTATGGGCCGGATCGACTACGAGGATGGCTCGGGCTTTCGCAGAACGACGCGCTTCTGTCGTCGCTATGACGGAGATACTGGCCGCTTTTTGCCGGTAGAAAATGATCGCGACTACGAAAGCCAGGACTAGCGCCCAAACCCTGTCGCCGCCTGCCGCGCAAACTGCGTAAAAGTAGCAAGCCGTAGTAGCCTACTCATGGCGGGGCTGCGAATGGCGCTCAGCCAAGGTTCAGGGAGGGATACGGCGGATGGCGTTTGATGGGTTGCGTTCTGAGCAGAGAGAGATCGGCCCGGTCTTGTTGCGGCCGTTCTTCTCCGAGCGAATCTGGGGAGTGCAGGAGCTGCCCAAGTGGTACCCGCAGCCCCAGCCCGGCAAGCCAGTTGGAGAGGCGTGGCTGACGGCCGAGAGTTGCGTGGTGGATGCAGGGGAGTACGCCGGCGTATCGCTGGCGGAGATGACCCGCCGCTTTCCCCGGCAGTTTGCCGGCTCCGACTCTGGTGAGTTTCCTCTGCTGATCAAGACGCTCTTTCCTCGGGAGAAACTCTCTGTGCAGGTGCATCCCAATGACGCGCAGGCCGCGGCTCTTGGCCTGGGACGTGGCAAGACCGAGTGCTGGTATGTGCTTTCGGCAGAGCCCGGAGCGGAGCTGGCGCTGGGCCTCCGCGAGCCATTTCCAGAGGCTGAGATTCGCGCCGCCATTGCAGCCGGTACGCTGGAAAAGATGTTGAACTATCTGCCGGTCAAGACCGGCGACATGGTCTTTGTGGAGGCAGGCACAGTGCACTCGATTGGACCCGGACTGGTGATCCTGGAGACGCAGGAGTACAGCGACATCACCTACCGCCTGTATGACTTTGGCCGCCCGCGAGAACTGCATGTAGACGCCGGGCTGGCCGTGACGCGGACCTCAAGCCGAGCGGGACTGGTCCCTCCGGTGGCCATGGATGGATTCGAGCGGCTGGTGGCGTCAGAGTACTTTGTTGTCGATCGTTTCACGGTGGCTGAGCCGGGCAGCCCCCTGGGGCTGAGCGGAAAGATGCAGATGCTCTTTGCCCTGGATGAGTCCTTGACGGTCACCAGCGGCCGAGGCTCCACGCCTCTGGCGCCATGGCATGTGCTGTTGCTGCCGTCAGAGGGCATAGAGTACTCGCTGCAAGGCGCAGGCCAGGTCATCCGAATCGCACAACCCTGAGATGCGCTGCGTCGGAGTGAGTTCGCCCAGTGGACGAAAAGACTGCCTTCACGAGCAGGCGCGGGATCTTCCAGTCTTCATGGCTCGATTCTGTTCAGCCCGGCTGTTGACAGGAGAGGAAAGGGTAGCGGAGGCGTTGATCGTGTAGAGCCCGCTCTGCACGGTCATGCACTGAGTTCGCATGGGGGTTGGGAATGCTCGGCTTCGTCGGAAGCGATGCGGAAGGTGTGGCGCGACGTTGCGCTCAAGACGCGCATGCGGGCTCCCCAGCACGGAAAACGAAGAATCCAACGGGTAGGATCTCATGATTGATTTGAAGCTATGGATTCAGCCTCTGCGCGAAGGCTGAGATTGCCGTTTTATCGTTTCTGGGGTTTTCGATGGAAGCCATTTGCTGGTATGCTCCAGAGCAGCGGGAACCACTTCCTTCCCACAGGAGGATGCTATGGATCGTAGAAGTTTCTTCAAGACCGGTGCGCTGGCGGCTGGAATAGCGGCTGCTCCCGGACTCTCCGCGGCAACGGTGTTGCCATCGCTCTCTGATCCCGGCTTCAAGCCAATCCCCAAACGCCCTTTGGGTAGAACCGGCCAGAGTCTCTCCATCATCGGTCTGGGCGGGATCGTGATCATGAATGCCGAGCAGGCAGTGGCCAACAACACCGTGGCCCAGGCGCATGACGCCGGAATCAACTATGTGGACGTGGCTCCCAGCTACGGCGACGCGCAACAACGGCTAGGCCCTGCGCTGAAGCCCTATCGCGACAGCTTCTTTCTGGCCTGCAAGACCGGCAAGCGAGACAAGGCAGAGGCTGCGGCGGCGCTGGACGAATCTTTGCAACTGCTCGAGACCGATCACATCGACCTCTACCAGCATCACGCCGTCACCACCATGGAGGATGTGAACCGCATCATGGCTCCGGGTGGCGCGCAGGAGGCATTTGAGGCCGCGCGCAAGGCAGGGAAGGTCCGCTATCTGGGTTTTTCCGCGCACTCGGAAGAGGCTGCGCTGGCGATGCTGGACCACTTCGACTTCGATACCGTGCTGTTTCCCGTCAACTTTGTTCTTGCCTCTAAGCACAACTTTGGGCCACGAGTGATCGCCCGGGTGCATGAGAAGGGCGCAGGCATGCTGGCCATCAAGGCCATGGCCAAGTCAAGGTGGCCAGACGGAATGACGAACGCGGAAAAGCCAAATCCGAAGGAGTGGTATCAGCCCTGCTCCCTACCGGAGCAGGCTGCGTTGGCTCTGCGCTGGACGCTCTCGCAGCGCATCACCGCGGCCATTCCGCCGGGAGACGAACGTTACTTCCCGCTGGCGATGTACGTGGCGCAGAACTTCCAGCCCATCTCTCCGGAAGAGGAGCAGTCCCTGATCGCCAGCGCAGCCGAGGCTACGCCCATCTTCCCGCACGCATAGGCAGCGGCAGAACTGTGCGGCCGTGCGGAGGCTTTGCATGGCCGCGAAGACTTGTTTAGCAACGTCTTAAGAGGCGGAGTAGCGCCGCTGGTGCCAGGCCCAGGCGCTGGCCACGATGTCGTCGATCCGGGGGTGCTTTGGCTGCCAGCCTAGCTTTGCCTTGGCTTGTGCGGAACTGGCTACCAGGCGCGCGGGATCACCCGCGCGGCGCGCTTTTACTTCAACGGGGATAGGGTGTCCGGTGACGCGCCGCGCTGATTCAATGACCTCTCGGACGGAGAATCCGTTCCCGTTGCCCAGGTTGTAGATCATCTGGTCCTGAGTGGAGAGCGCATGCAGCGCCAGAATGTGCGCGTCGGCCAGGTCGGCGACGTGGATGTAATCGCGGATGCAGGTGCCGTCCGGGGTGGGATAGTCGTCACCAAAGATGAAGATCTTCTCGCGACGGCCCAGCGCGACATCCAGGATCAGAGGGATCAGATGCGTCTCGGGCTCATGAGCTTCGCCTCGGCTGGCGATGGCTCCGGCGACGTTGAAGTAACGCAGAGAGGCATAACGCAGTCCGTGGATTTGATGGAACCAGCGTAGCATCTGCTCCACCATCAGCTTGGATTCGCCGTAGGCGTTGGTAGGAGCCAGGTCGGCGGTCTCTTCAATGGGAGTCGACTTGGGTTCGCCGTACACCGCGGCGGTGGAAGAGAAGACCAACTTCTTCACCCCGGCGGCCAGAATCGCCTCCAGCAGCGCCAGCGTAGAGGCGGTG
>DAHXNO010000076.1 GCA_027365345.1 Granulicella sp. | reverse complement strand
GGTAGGAGTTCCCGCCGCTCTGGGCGGCCACAATGCAATTGGCCACTTCCTCGATCCGGTCTTTGCCAGTGCGGCCGCTCCGGCTGCCGCGCAAGCTGCGGAGACGGCGTCCCATGGCCTTGAACTCGCCCTGGCCGCCCTCTCACTGGCTACCGCCGGTCTCGGCATCCTGGTTGCCTGGTTCTTCTACCACCGCAAGCCCGGCGCAGCCGCCGAGCTGGCCCGCAGGTTCCAGCCCATCTACTCGCTGGTCTTCCACAAGTACTGGATCGACGAGATCTATGGGCGGCTTCTCGTCGCGCCGCTGCTGGGCTTCTCTCGGCTCTTCCTCGGCGGACTGGTGGACAGCGGCGTTGTCCAGGGCACTGGCGCCGCATTGGCTGCATCCGCCCACGGCGGCAGTTGGCTGGTTCGCCGCATGCAATCGGGAAAGATTCGCTCCTACGCTGGCTGGCTGGCTGCCGGAGCCGCTTTCGTCATCGTCCTTGCGCTGTTTATCCGGTAACGCTTGTCCTGCTGCGCTCAGGCGCAGAAGCTGCTTCAAGAAACACCACAGGATCCAATGAACTTCGACCCGATCATCCTGACGCTTATCCTCGCCACCCCGCTCGCCGGCGCCATCCTGCTCGCCCTCATTCCAGAGCGGCAGGACCCCAGCACCAGCACGGAGCAAACTGGCAGCAAACGCCACGCCATCGGCGCGCTGATAGTCACCCTGCTCACGCTGTTGCTGACGCTGCATCTGCCGGCCCAGTTCAACTATCACGCGGCCCGGCACACCTTCCAGTTTCAAGAGAATCTGCCCTGGATCAGCAGCCCGGCCATCCACTACCACCTGGGCGTGGACGGCCTGAGCATGTGGCTGATCGTCCTGGCCGGCTTGCTGGCGCCGATCGGCGTGCTCGCCTCCTGGAACGTCATTCGAAGCCGCACCCGGCTCTTCTACACCCTGTTTCTGCTCCAGCAAGTGGCTATGCTGGGCATCTTCGTCGCCCTGGATCTCTTCCTCTACTACGGCTTCTGGGAGCTGTCGCTGGTTCCTATGACGCTGCTGATCGCCACCTTTGGCCGCACCGAGAACCGCCGCCGGGCCGCAATCAAGTTCTTTCTTTACGCCTTCATCCCTTCGGCCATCCTGCTGGTGGCAATTCTGTGGCTTTACAACCTCACCGGCACCTTTGACCTGCCTACCCTGCAAGCTTTGGCCGGCGCGCACCACATCGCGGCTTCGCCGGCCGCGCTGCTGCTCTGCTCCATCGCCTTCCTGGTCGCCTTCGCGGTAAAAGTGCCCATCTTCCCGCTGCATGGCTGGCTGCAGGACGCAGTCAGCGAGGCCCCCACCGCCGCGGTGATGGTGCTGGCAGGCAAGCTGGGGCTCTACTCCATTCTGCGCTTCAGCTTCGGCATCTTCCCCGACCAGTCGCGCCACGTGGCGCCGCTGCTCATCGCTCTGGGAGCCATCGGCATCGTCTATGGGTCGCTGATCGCTCTCATCAAGTCAGATTTGAAGAAGCTGGCCTCGTTCGCCACCCTGGCGCATGTCTCCTTCGTGGTTCTGGGCATCTTCACCTTCACCGTCCTGGGCTTGGATGGCGGCATCTTCCAGATCCTCAATGAGAGCCTGATCGGAGCCGCCTTCTTCATCCTTCTGGGGCTGCTCTACGAACGCTACGGCACCTATGACATGCGCGACTACGGCGGCCTGGGTGCGCGCCATCCATGGATGGCAACCATGTTCGTGGTCACCTCGCTGGCTGCCGTCGGGCTACCTATGCTGAATGGATTCGTCGGTGAGTTCCTCATCCTCTCTGGAACCATGCAGTCCATTGTGGCGCACCATATCCTCTGGACCACCATGGGAGCCACGGGCGTGATCTTTGGCGCAGGGTACATGCTGTGGATGATTCAACGCATCTTCTATGGTTCGCCAGGGGTTCGAACCGAGGAGGTCCAGGGTTGGGATCTTTGCCCTCGGGAGCATCTTGAGCTCTGGCCCATGGCCGCGCTCTTCCTCATCATGGGCGTCGCTTCCCCGCTGTGGATGCGAGCCATCGATCTGTACGGAGCGGCTACCGCAGGCGCGTCTGCCCCATCTAGCGCTGC
This sequence comes from Granulicella sp., assembly GCA_027365345.1. GTDB lineage: Bacteria > Acidobacteriota > Terriglobia > Terriglobales > Acidobacteriaceae > Granulicella. The sequence continues at coordinate 21,076 of DAHXNO010000076.1, read as the reverse complement.
TTCCAGCGAGCTGACCCTGCCACACATTCCACCCGCCATGATCAGTCCGAACGCAGCCGTGGCCAGTAACCGCAACTCCGATCCTTTGACCATCGCCCACCAGGAGGTCCGCTAATGTCTTCTAACCTCCTCACGCTTCTGCCTGAGCTCATCCTCACCGTGGCGGCCGTCCTGGTCATGCTCCTGGAGCCCGTACTCGCTGCAGGCGTTTCTCGCAAACCGCTTGGCTGGCTCGCCATTCTCGGCTCGGTCGGCTCTGGAGCCGCTGCGCTTTACCAACTCCATGTGGTCAATGCCATCGGCGCCATCACCGGCTTCTACGGAACCATACAGGTGGACGCCTTCTCGGTCTTCTTCCACCTTCTCATCGCCAGCATTGTTGCAACCACGCTGCTTTCTTCACTGGACTACTTTCAGCCCAGCCAGATGAGCCACGCTGGCGAGTACTTTGCCCTGGTTCTGTTCGGAGCCGCTGGGATGATGTTCATGACCAGCTCCGTCGAACTGCTGATGGTCTTCATCGGCCTCGAGATCTCCTCGATCTCCACCTACATCCTGGCCGGCTTCCGCAAGGGCCGTGCCACAGCCTCCGAGGCTGGCATCAAGTACTTTCTGCTGGGCAGCTTTGCTACGGCCTTCTTTCTGTATGGCATCGCCCTCTGCTTCGGAGCCACCGGGTCAACCGCTATCGCCGCGATCAGCGCCGGCCTGGTCGTGACCAAGACTCCGCTCTTTGGCTGGCTGGCGGTCGGCATGGTCCTGATCGGCCTGGGCTTCAAGGTCTCCGCCGCCCCCTTCCATGTTTGGACTCCAGACGTCTACCAGGGAGCGCCGGCGCCGGTGGTTGGCCTGATGTCCACCGCGCCCAAGGCTGCGGCCTTTGCCGTGCTTCTGCGCTTCCTGTTCGATGCCGCGCCCATGTATCGCAGTCACTGGGCGCCCTTGATCGCCATTATGGCGGTGGCTTCCATGACCATCGGCAACCTGGGCGCTCTGGTGCAATCCGACGCCAAGCGCCTGCTGGCCTACTCCTCCATCGCCCACGCCGGTTATCTGCTGGTGGCCTTCACGGCCACAGAGCATCTCGCCGTCTCCGCAGCTTGCTTCTACACTGCGGCCTACGCTGCGATGAACGTCGGAGCCTTCGTGGTGCTCACCCAGCTCTCCGGATTTGACGAGAAGCTGCGCACCATCGACGATCTGACGGGCCTGGCTCTGCGGCGGCCGGTCCTTTCAGCATTCTTTGCCTTCTTCCTTGTCTCCCTGATAGGAATTCCCTTCACCGGCGGCTTCTTCGGCAAGTTTTATGTCTTCTCCGCCGCGGTCCATAGCGGGTACACATGGCTGGCCATCGTCGGCCTGGCCAACTCCGGATTGGCTTGCTTCTACTATCTGCGTCTGCTCACCTCGCTCTACGCCCGGCCAGTTTCAGACACCGTTGGTGACACGCCCGCGTCTCATCGCCTTACCTTCCCAGCGGCTCTGGCTCTCACCGCCACAGCCGCTGCCACGCTCTTCCTGGGAATCTTACCCGGCCGCGTTCTGAACCTGACGCAACGAGCGACACCGGCTACGGCTGCACAGATCAACCTCCAGCGGTAGGACCAGCGGCGGATCTCTGCTTGATGCTGATATGCCGAACGTTCGCGCTACGCTTGCCGCAAAGCCTCTCTACCCGCTGACCCGCGGCAATGCCACCCGAGGTTGACTCCCATGGTCGGTCCCTCCGGTAAGACGATAGGCAATCACCATCGCAGGCACCAGATAGGCGAACGATCCAATCACCCACATCACCACCGCTCCCATCACTTGATCCTCCAGCACCGGAATGTGAAAGGGGTTGGGGTGCTCTACGTAGTAGCTATAGACAGGTTGGCCGCAGAAGGCCAAAAACGCTGAGAGCATCGTCATCACCACGTCTCCCATCGCCAGATACACCAGCATCCCCCAGTCGTCGGGCCGCTCTTTGGCTGGCCAGGGCCGAATGATGTACCACCAGAACAGAAGCGAGGTGAACAGGAAGCACAGATGCTCCACATCATGCACCGTCTCGTTTTCCAGCGCCAGGTTGTAAGCCGCCGGAACGTGCCAGGCGAGATAAGCCACATTCATCGCCAGCCACGCAACCGCGGGCGCTACCATCCACTCCACCAGTCGGCGCAGCGCTCGGCTCCGCAGCATCGGACCCACAACCCAGCGCAGCACCGGCCTAGGTAACCCGCGCAGCATGGGAGCCACGGGAAGCCCATAGAGTATGAGCATGGGAATCGCGGACATCAGCAACAGATGTTCGATCATGTGCATGGTCAGCAGCGCGTCGGCGAAGCCGTCCATGGGCGACCCAACCACCGTCCACATCAAAGCCAGACCACAGAGAAACGACGCCAGCCGCTCCACCGTGAACTGATCACGGCGCGTCCTGCGCAGCGCCACCCAGCCACGCAGGTAAACCAGCGCCGCCAGCAACACTGAGGCGGTAAGGCCCATCGGCAACTGCCACTCAGCGAAGATTTGACGGACGGCGTCTGACATAGGCCCTTATTTCTGGTCACCAGCCTTTACTGCATTGGAGCCATTCTGCGGCGCCGTTGTGATCGCCGTTGACGAACCGGTTTCGGCCGCTTCGCCCATCCGATGTTCCAGCAATAACTCCCGTGACGCATCCACGGCCGGCTCAAGGTCCTTGCCCCGCAGCGTCATCAGGAAGCTCACCAAAGCCTTGGTCTCCGCAGGATTCAACGCATTGCCATAGGCGGGCATATTTCCGCCCCCCTGCAAGACCTGGCGTACAATCTGGTCTTCCGTCATCCGCGCGGCTACCGCATCCAGCGCCGGACCACGCATGCCGCCGATGCCGTCCAAAGAGTGGCAGTTACGGCACTGCTTGTCCTGCAGCACCATCGCCCCCTCCCGCTCCAACGGAGTGCGGTCGTGCATATATTTTACCGGCACTGCATCGCCAGACCAGGCGTCCATTACCGGGCTCCATGGTGTGTACGTTCCCAGGCGCGTACAGATTCCAATCGTCACCGCAATCACAGAGACGGAAAGCACAGCTACGGGACGCCGTGCCCAGTGCCTCTCCCCTTCCCCAGCCAGCAGCGGTAAAAGCAGCATTCCCGCAATGGCCAGGACCGGCGCAACCAGCAGCACGGGCGTCTCCAGCGCCGGAGGCAGGAAGGCCAACACAGCGTAGATCCAAAGAAACGCGAAGTCTGGCTTGGGCGCAGTCTGGATGATGGTTGGGTCCGGCTGTCCACTGGGACCGAAGGGTCCAAAGAAGAACGCGCAGGCCATCACAGCCAGGATGATGGCGGCTGCAAAGATGGCGTCTTTCCAGGCCGCATCCGGCACAAACGGCAATCCCGTCTTCTGGGCCAACTCATGGTACTCGCGCTCATAGGTAGACCGCCGCACCAAACGCCCTGGCATCGGCCAGTCGCTCACTCCGTGCTGCAGCACCATCAGAACATGCACCGCCACCCCGGCCAGCAACAAACCTGGAATCACAAATACATGCAGGGTAAAAAAGCGCGACAACGTCGCGCCGCCAATGATCGGTCCTCCCAGCAACAGGTGAACCAACTTGGCGCCGACAAACGGCACGCGGCTGCAGATGGAGGCGCCGATTCCCAACCCCCAGTAGGCATCCTGGTCAAACCGCATCACCTGCCCCGTAAACGCCATGCCCAGCGTCAGCAGCAGAAGGCCCACGCCCACCATCCAGGTAAGTTCTCGGGGATATTTGAAGGATCCAAATAAAAACACCTGCACCAGGTGAATCAGCACGATGGCGATCATGAAATCGGATCCCCAGCCGTGCAGCGCCCGAATGTACCACCCCAGCGCAATGTTGTGGTTCAGATAGTTCAAGCTCGTCCAGGCTTCATTGGCCGATGGACTGTAGACCAAAGCAAGCAGAATGCCCGTCACCACCTGAAGGATCAGCAACACCGTCGCCGCGCTGCCGAAGACATACCACCAGCTTGCGTTATTGGAGGGGGTGGGGTGCTCAGCAGCCGCCTTCAGCGTCGGAACAAAGCCGAGACGATGCTCGATCCACTTGTAGATCTTTAACCCTGCCATGTCGTTGACCTCGTAGCCGGCTCTGCCGTGTTGGCGCTGGCGGTTTGGACCTCGCTTGCAGGCTCAATCTGGATCAGCGGCTTCTCTGTGCAAGAGGCGCGTGTGGAGAGCGTGGGAAGATTCCCAGCGTAAATCATCAGGGAATCGCCCAAAATCCGGGTTCTGTACTCAAACAGTCCGCGCTCCGGCGGTCCTGAAGCCCTGCTCCCATCCTCGTAGTACGCTCCACCATGGCAGGGGCACAGAAACAGCTTGGACTCCGCAAACCAGCGTACCGGACACCCCAGATGAGCACAGTTGATCGCAAACACCTGGACCGCCTGCTCCGAGATTCGCCGCACCCAGCAGGAGGTCTTTCCTGTCTCACCATCGTCAAAGACCGCCATGGGGCTACGAAAATCCGCCAGGCGAGTCTGGCCAACCGGAAAATCGCCTAAGCTGCCCAGATTCACCCAGGCGCCGATGTTGGACCGTTTCTTTGCCGCCGGCCCCAGAAGATAACCCACCAGCGGCACGGCCAGAACTGCGCCAACCAATGCATTCAGGCCCACAGCCAGTTTGAACAAGAACACCCTGCGGGTGTGCGCCGCAGCCTTGCCCTCCGGCGACAAGGTATCGTTCTTTGACTCTCCGGGATACTTCAGTAGTTCGCTCATCTATCTCTCCATCTTTGAGTCACCCTATGGTCTCCGCATCCTGTTTGGAATGAGAAAAAGCATCGTTCCAAATGCACCTTGGCGCCGGCTAGGGATGGGCATAAAACTGACCCGGTGCCGCAACCCGGTGCGAAGCCAGCCACGCCACCACGTCCGTAACCTCTTGATCCGTCATGCTGCGCGCGCCAGATCCCTTAAAGTCATATCGCCAATCCGGCATCCCCTCCTGGGGTTGACCGGCAAGAATCAAACTGCGCAGCCCCTGGTTGCTGATAAGAGCCAGATACGACGGATCAACGATCGAGCCGGTGTGCAGCTTCCCTTGCGCCACGCCTTTGCCGTCGGCGCCATGACAACTGGCGCAGAACGTGGCGTACGCCTTCTGCCCTTGGGCCGGATCCCCAGGTGAACTGGCGGCATACGGCGGAGCAGTTTGCCCGCCCAGCGCGTTCGGACTTCCCCAGTGAGACACAACCCCCTGCGCAAGGACGGCCACCTGTTGATCGGTCAGCATCCCTCCCTGGCTGGTCGCAAACGGCGGCATCAGGGTTCCAGGAACGCCGTTGGCGGTTATCTTCTCAATGTTCCCAGCGCCGGCAATAGCCAGATAGACCGGATTGTCCAGGGAGATAGCGTCTCCATACCTTCCCTCGGCCCCATGGCAAGCTGCACAGTTCTGCTGATAGAGAACATGGAAGTCCGTGATCTTGTCCGGCCGCGTCACCGGTGCTCCGGGTCTTCCTGGAGCGTCATCGCATCCTCCGCAGCAGAGCGCCACCGCTACGGTGACCAGGCAGAGATTCAACCAACGAAGATTCAACAAGCGAAGATTCATCGTGAAGTGCCCTCACCGTCGGAGTCGCTGGACTCATCATGATACCGGTCGTCAATGTCGCTATGGAGACCAGCTCGCACCGAAAACGGAAGCGCCTGGAACTGCGGAGTGCGCACCTTGGCGTGCAGATTCACCACAAAGCCGCATACCAGTCCGAAGGCGATCTGTGAGGCTACAAACCAAAACCAGTCGATCCGATGATCCAGAATGGGGCTGACCACCGCAACGGCGGAGTGCAGGATCCCGGTAAGCAAAAGCGGAGCCATCACGCCCGCCGTCACAATCGGATACCTGGGAAACATCGGCAGCATCGCTCCGTAGAGCAGCCCCACAAGAACGGAGGTGATGCCGTGAATCACCAGCGCCGCAAGAAGTCCGCGCAGATGAAATTCACTCAGAAAGGCGTTGCTCGCTCCAATCCAACTGACGAATCCGCCCGCGGCCAGCAGATTCACCGCGTACCAGATGCTGTGATACTTCACCCAACCGTAGATCGCCGCCGGCACCGTCATCGCTGCGCCGCCCGCGATTCCACCCTGGATGCCTGAAGTGATAAGAAAGGTCTCCACCGGGAGAATCTTTCTCGCCGTTGCGTCTTCCGGCCGCCTCTCCGCCAATCTTCGCGCGGTGAAGACAGGCACCGGCTCCGCGTGTACCTCCACAGCTTGGTGCGCCTCCTCGGGAAGCACCTGCCGGAACCAACCCACGCATGCGGAAAACGCGAGGATCACGCCCAAAACGCTCACCGCAACATTGGTAACCATGCCGGTCAGAAGCAGCGAGAGCCCCAAAGCCAACACAACAGGCCATGCCGTTGGCGAGGGAAGATGGAGACCGTGTTCTTGGTTTGGATGACTCACCTGAAATTCAACTCCTTCAGAATTCATCGGGCTATCGGATCGCTCTTTCTCCGCGCTGCAATCGCCCGGTGATGACCGCGTTTCTTCCCGCCGCAGTGAACGTTTGCCCTTCTATCTGCCCAGCACATACACCACTAGAAACACCACAACCCAGACTCCATCGACAAAGTGCCAGTAAAGCGATAACACCTCAAGCTTTTCCCAGTGATGATGGTGCATCTTTCCGCTCACAGAAAACCAAAGCGCCAATGAGAGCATGATCAAGCCCACTACCACGTGCGAAGCATGCAAACCAACCAGGGAGTAGAACGTCGTCCCAAACAGATTGGTTTGGATGGTAAGCCCGTGGTTGTAGATAAGGTCATACCATTCGTGAGCCGTACCGGCTAGAAAGATCCCGCCCAGCAGCACGGTCGCGGCCAGCCAAAGGGAACACAGACGCTGCTGGCCCCGGCGCAGCGCGGAGACCGCGGCATGCACCGTATAGCTGCTCGACAACAGGCAGATAGAGGTGAAGATCGGCAGCGACAGGACTTCCTTTGGGGTCGGCCCCGTCAGACTCTTTCCGATGTAGAAGATATACGCGACGACAAAGATCACAAAGATCGATGCTTCGGCAAGGATCAGGCATAGAATGCCCACCGTCCCACGCGATGGAAGAGTCCAGGCCCCATCCGTGCCGCCCGGCGCTACCGCAATGTCACTCATTGGCTCTCCTTCTTTGCCCGGCTTCGACGGCTTGGCCCTATCTCGTAATCACTGTCCGGATCGTCCGGGTGCTTCAGGTCCCAGAGTGGGCGGCGGCTGGAAACCTCAGGAGTCTCCGCAAAGTTATACGAAGGCGGAGGCGACGTGGTCGTCCACTCCAGCGTCCAGGCATCCCACGGATCGGGCCCGGCCAGGGGCCCTTTGAAGTAGGACCAGACCATGTTGTAAACGAACAGCAGCGTCGCAACCGCTTGAACCACGGCGCCGCTGGAGATGATCATGTTCCATATCATCCAGCCACGGTCTGCTTCATAGGTGTAGACACGGCGCGGCATCCCCAGCAATCCAGGGATATGCATAAAGTCAAAGGTCAGGTGGAAGCCAATCAGGAACAGCCAGAAGTGCCACTTTCCCAGTTTCTCGCTCAGCATCCGCCCCGTCATCTTGGGATACCAGAAATAAAACGCTGAGAACACCATGAACAGAATCGCCCCCACCAGTACATAGTGGAAGTGCGCCACTACAAAATAGGAGTTGCCGAGCTGCCAGTCGAACGGAGCCACCGACAGCATGATGCCGGTCAGGCCCGCAATCAGAAACTGAAACAGAAAGGCCAGCGCAAACAACATGGAAGCCGTAAATTGAATCTTGCCGCCCCAGAGCGTTGCCAGCCAGTTGAAGATCTTGATCCCCGTGGGTACGGCGATCACCATGGTCGAAAGAACAAAGAATGTATTTTCAGCGGCGCCCAGACCCACCGTAAACATATGGTGGGCCCACACCCCCAGACTGACAAAGCCAATCCCTACCGAGGCAGCCACCATCGCCGGGTAGCCGAAGATGGCCTTGCGAGAGAAGACCGGAATAATCTCATTGGCGAAGGCGAAGGCCGGGAGCACCAGAATATAGACCTCGGGGTGCCCGAAGATCCAGAAGAAGTGCATCCACAGTACCGCCGATCCGCCTGCCTGTGTATCAAAGAAGTGGGACCCCAGGTACCGGTCCAGCATCAACATGATCTGCGCCGCCGTTAGCGGCCCAATCGCAACGAATGCAAGTCCGGAGGTGACCAGGTATAACCAGGGCAGCAGAGGCAGTCGGCTCATCTTCATTCCCGGACACCGCATGCTGATGATCGTCGCCACAATGTTCAGCGCTGTGCCAATGGTCCCAATTCCCGTGAGCAACAGCGAGAGCGTCCAATAATCCGTGCTGTGCCCAGGGGAAAAGACCTTCGCCGTCAAAGGAGCATAGGCAAACCAGCCAACATCCGGAGCGCTGCCGGCGCCGTACAATCCGCTGCCGCCAATATAGCTGTAGTACAGCAGAAGACCGCCAAAGGCGGAGATCCAGAAGCTGAAGGCATTGAGCCGCGGAAACGCCATATCCCGGGCGCCAATCATCAGCGGAATCAAATAGTTGCCAAAGCCAAAAAGAATAGGCATGCCGACGAAGAAGACCATCGTGGTCCCATGCATCGTAAACAGCCCATTGAAAACCTCTGGCGATACAAAGTGGTTGTTTGGAACCGCTAGTTGGATGCGCATCAGCAACGCTTCAAACCCTGCCACCAACAGGAAAAACAGAGCATAGGAGATGTACATCAACCCGATCTTCTTGTGGTCGACCGTGGTGACCCAATCGTGGAGGACTTCAAGCCACAGTTTTCGCTGCGTCTGCTCTCCCATCTCCTGAGAGCCGTGTATTTCGTCGAGCGGAATATGCGTCGCCATTGTGTTCCCTCTTGAAACCGCTATGAAAGCGTGGCCAGCTATTTGAGTGAGGTCAGGTACGCCGTCACTGCATCCAGATCGTGGCTGTCCAAATGCATGGGTGGCATCAGCGCCCCTGGTTTGAAGTTGGCAGGATCTTCGATAAATCTCTTAAGGTTCGCCGGAGTGTTGGGCACCGATCCCGAAGCGATCGTGTCGCGGCTGCCGACATGGGTAAGATCCGGCGCGAATCTTCCCGTCGCCACGGTCCCGCTGATCGTGTGACAACTGATGCAGGCGTTATGCATGAAGACATTGCGTCCTTCAGCCACCGCCGGATCTTCCACGGCCGGCTTTTGCTGCTGCGCCACCCACGCGGCAAACTGCTTGGGTGTATCCGCATAGACCCGAATCAGCATCTTCGCGTGCTGCACCCCGCAGTACTGAGCGCATTGGCCCAGATACACGCCCGGCGTCTGCGGATCAATCCACATCGTATTTACTTTGTTGGGGATCACATCCGTCTTGCCCGCCAGCCGCGGCACCCAGAAGCTGTGGTCCACATCGGCCGAGGACATCGTCAGATAGGTAGGCATAGGGTGATTCGGATCGCTGATAGGTACATGCAGTTCGTTGGCCGTTACAATCCCCAGCTTCGGATACCGGAATTCCCACCAGAACTGATGAGCCACCACCGTCACTTCCAGCACATTCTTGGGCCGCGGCGCATGCTCGGTGGTGTAAATCACCCTCGTGGTGGCCAAAAACAGCATCACCACAATCAAAATCGGTATCACCGTCCAGGAGAGCTCAATCTGATTGCTTCCGTAGATTTGGGGCGGCTCCTGATCCGCGTCAGCAGAGTCCTTCCGCATCCGGTAGCGAAAAAGAACATAGACCAGAATACCGGCGACAACCAGAAAAATGCCGGCCGTAACGCTCAACACCAACATCGAGAGATTGAAGATCGATTTCGCCGGCGTTCCGGCCGGAGCAAAGATATTGGTTGGGTCAGCGCCGGAGGCTGACGACATGATCGTTGCGATCCCGCACCACGTTTGACTCAAAAACATTTGTCTCCACTAGACTCTGATGCTTTGCTGGAACCAAAGGAGGCTCTGCAGCACAGAGCCTGGCGAAAACCGCTCAGTACATAATGCGCGAAGAAAGTCTGTGCGCTGGAGCACAATACCCTCATTCCTTGTATACCTCAGGCAGGGATAGAAGTAAATCGCGGGCGATGTTCGAAGTCTTGCCAAAGTATTCCACACTTTTCGGCTTCCTGCATTCCAGAATCTGTGCTATGTACCGAAAGGGACAGATCCCATTGGCTCTGCACCAAGGTTATGAACCGGCCAGGAAGGATCCTCAAATTCATTCTCAGCAAGCTGCCCGGCGTTCATCCCCGGCGCGTTTGTAGGCCTGACGCCAGGCACAGGCGGCGGAATCAGTCATCCTTGCGCCTAGTCCGCCGCATCCCTCCGGCCGGACTTGCTTGCCCTTGGCAGGTTGATTGGCGCTGGGGTGGCTCCTGAGCGGGGTAACTACCCGCCAGACAGGTCCGAAATCGCCGCTTCCGCATGGGAGCTTACGTTCAAAGCAGTCCCCCACGCCGAGACCCGCCAGCCGCGCTAAAGGCTCTGTGGCTTGAGGATTTCAATGCGAAGCTCCGCCTTTCATCATGGAACAACCTGTTCCCTTGGGGGACGCGCAGCGTCTCCGCAAGGCATCGTGCCGTTTGCCATGGAAAATAATTCTGTTGCCTTTCGAAACATTCTGAACCAACGTGGGTTTCTCCGTGTATGAATCACAGCGGTACGGCGAGAAGCTGTACCTGGACTTTTTTTGACAGGAGAAACCACGATGAAACTCTACGCCCTCACTGTGTTTGCCGCCGTAGCGACAGCCACAGTGGCTTACGCCCAGAGCACGGCGGGGACTGCCACCACGTCTGCAGCCGGCAACACCCAGGTTGTCAACGCATCCACCTCAACTCCAAAGGCTACCGGCGCCGGCATCAGCAAACGGAAGAAGAACCAGCAGGAGCGCATCGCCCAAGGGCTCGATAGCGGCAAACTGACCTCCGCCTCAGCCTCAAAGCTTGAAACCGAGGAGGCTGGCATTAACCAGGAAGAAGCCGGCATGCGCGAACAGGATAATGGACGCCTGACCAGGCAGGACAGGTCCACGCTCAACCAGCAGCTCGCTGCCGAATCGAAGGACATCTACAGCGACAAGCATGACGGCAAAACCCAGCCCCCAGCCAGCGGTGAGCTGACCGGCCGCATGAAGAACCAGCAGGAGCGCATTGCAGCGGGCATCAAGAGCGACGATCTGACGGATCGCCAGGTAGCCGCGGTGGAGAAGCAAGAGGCTGGCATCAACAGGGAGGACGCCGGGATGCGCGCCCAGGACAACGGCAAGCTCACCGCCAGGGACAAGAAGGATCTGAACCACCAACTTACCGAGGAGGCGCGCCGCATTACTCGCGATGAACGGCGCACGGAACGGCGCAAGTAGCAATCCCTCTCCTCACCTGGCAAACCCTTCCCTTCTCAATCCACGCAGACTGGATCCCCGGCTTCGGCCGGGGACTGCTTTCACTCGGCCCATGCGAGCTGGCCATGCGCAGCGTCCATGCCTGTCAGGGAAGGAAATCAACGTCGGCAATGGAATCCGGAATCAGCAGCGATCGACCCTTATGAGCGCACAGCGGCGAGAGAGAATTTTTGCTGAATGGCTGGCGGTGGGACTGATGTCGGCCATGGCGATCATCCAGTCCGCGGCAGCACAGGCGATTGCGCCGGTATCCGGCAACCAGTCCGCGGCAGTTTCGCACAGCAACGGAGTGCAGATCTCTCAAGTGATGGGCCTTAACGGCTCAGTCGATTATGCCGCACAGCACAACTCTGCGACCGGCTGGGCGAACATCGTGACGCCATCGCTCAGCTACCGGTTCAACAGCCACTTTCTGGTGGATATGAATGTGCCATGGTATCTGACAGTAAAGTCGTTCATTCCCGTGAAGGTGAAGACCGACGGAAAGACGACAACAACCTATCCGCTGGAATCCGGCACGAACCTGACCGCGGATATGGAGATGGCTGGACACTACGAAGCCAGGAGCGGCGGTTTTCTTTACCTCGGCACCGCAATCATGGGGCTTCCGACGGGCAACGCCAAATTCAGCCTCAGCGCCAACCAGGTTACGTATAACCTCACCAACCACTTTGAAGACAAGCTGGGGCCGTTCATTCCGGAGTTGGAGATCGGCGAAGGTGATTCTTCCGCGCTGGCAGACCAGACCGTACGCAGAACCTATGTCGCCGTGGGGCCGCTGGCCAATTTTCTGGCTGGCGCGGACGTGGAACTGCCGCTCGGCATGGACTTCGACGCAGACGCCTATGAAGAGCTGCCCATTGGCAACCAGAACGTCTACGGCGTCGTGACGAAGAAGGGCAAAGACGGAAAGAAGCGCACAGTCCAGGTGCTGGATGGCATAGGCGCGGTGGAGGACAACGGATTCGTCACGGAGCTGGACGTTCCGTTTGGCGACCATTTTGTGCTGGTGGGCACGTATGATCGCAGCCTCATCCAGGGGCTCGATACGGCTTCCGCAGGGTTTACCTGGACGTTCCGCGCGCCCAGGATTCAGGAATGACGCGCACAATCTCTCAAAGGATCTGCGCGGCATCCGCGGAAGGCATTCGCGTGTTGGTCCAGGTGCTCCAACACCCGCGCCGACCCTGTGCTGCTTGAATATGCCCGCCACGGCGCTGCCGGCGCGCCGGAACAGACGCATTGGCTAGGGACGGAGACCTGGTTATCAGTGCCGATCGAGGACGGGTGGAGACACCGAGGACCTGGCAGTCGGAGACAGCAGAAAAGACCTTGGATGCCACGGTAAAACCTGCGCTCGATGAAGCGCCGATGGCTGTGGGCGCTGCGCCGATGCCGAAGACCATGGAACGATCCAGCCTGGCTGGCTACCGCAGACCCTCTACAGGAACCCGGCGCTTAAGCTCGCGGCCGTAAGCCGGGATGCTTCGCCGAGCGAGCCGCTGCCTCCAGGTTGAACGTGTATCCTTGCGCCCGCGCAGTCTGCGGCTCAAACCGCATAGCACAACAGGAGCCCTGGGCAGGAAGCGGAACGCTGGAGGCGGCCAGGCCGGCGTTGCCAGCCACGGGTATCGCCTCGCGAAGGATCTAGGGTAATATAGACGAAGCGTTTGGGGACGTAGCTCAGTTGGTTAGAGCGCTGCCCTGTCACGGCAGAGGTCGCGGGTTCGAGCCCCGTCGTCCCCGCCATCATTCTAAAGCATTTAGGGTGATGGGTGACCCCCAAAAAGCAGAGGTCGTGGGTTTGATATGGGTGCGCTAAGCGCCTTGCGACCCAATTTGAGGGTGTGATTCACCCTTCTTCTCACCCAGATTCGGCACCATCATCCTGACAACCTTGCTTTGCGCGGCTCGCTTATGCGAGTTCACTGCCTGCGTGTATACCTCAAGCGTGATCCTGCCGTTGGCGTGCCGTAGTAGCTCCTGAACGGTCTTGATATCTTCCCCATTCGCTTTCAGCAGAGTCCCGAAAGAGTGACGGAAGGTATGCCAGCCGATGTTTTTGTTGATGCCGATTGCGCGCAGCCGGCCGAATGTACCGCTTCATCAAATTGTCCGGCCAGTAGGGCTGTTTCCCTTGCGTGAACGGGCTTGCGAAGATCCGATCGCCCGGCATCGGATATGGGCTGATCCGGCGCCACCGCAAAAGATCCTCGGCCAGGTAGCTGTCGAGAGGGACCGGCTTTGCGGAAGCTTCGGTTTTGCATTCTCCGATGACCTGATGCCAAATCGAGCGGGCGACACGGAGTTCAAGATTCTCAAAATCAACATCGCGCCAGCGCAGAGCCAACAACTCGCTGACACGAAGCCCGCTTGCGGCATCGAGCAGCACCGCCGTTCTTTCCCGCAGTTCGAGGTTGCGCAAGAGCGCTTGCAATTCCGACGAGTTCCAGAACATCGGGAATGCGCTCTCGCTTCGCGCTCTGCCGAACGAGCTTGATCGGGTTTCGATCCGTCCATTCGTATCGCATCGCGTGTGTGAAGAGTGCGCTCATAAGGTTCCGAATCTTGGCCCGAGTTGCCTTCGCCCGCTTGATGCTGTCCAACTATTCTTCCATCGCAACTGGCTTCACCTGGTCGAGCCGAACATTGCCCCAACGTGGCAGTATCCAATTCCTCAGGTAGCATTCATAACCCGAACGTGTCGAGAACGCCTTCCGCTCCCGGCTCTCATTGGCCATTTCTTTCAGCCGATAATGAGCAACGAGTTCGGAGATTGTCTTCGGTCCGCATTCGGAATGCGGGGCTTGTTGGTTTGCGTTGATGCGCAATGCTTGAGCCGCCTTGAGGGCGGATGCTTCCGTCAGTAACGTAGTGACAGTTCCCACAATGGCCTTGCGCTGTTTGCTCATGCCATTGGGGCCGGTCTCGCGCCACCGAAAGATCCATACATCCGGCCCACTGCGCCGCTTCTCGCGTTGCACGCTTCCTTGTTGATACCGTGTTCGCCTGTTCATTGTTCTCCATTCCCAGGCGGCACGAATGGCTTACTCCAAGGATAAGGCCGCCCGCGGCAGAGGTCGAGCAGATTTCAGCTGGCCATCTGCTGAGCAATCCATGCCTCAATTACCGACGCCCGAAAGCGCCAGAGCTTTCCAACATGAACTCCGGGAATGCGGCCCTGGCGTGCCAGCTTCTGAAGGGTCTTGGGATGAACCTTCATGATGGCTGCGGCCTCTTCACTATCGAGAAGGGGCTCCGGCGTCCACGACTCGGAAGCAGGCGGCTTGCGGACGGAATTCGAGATCGCAGAGTTTGCAATGAGGCTCTGATCAACGCTCTGGCTGGAAACGGACATCGAGACCCCCGTCGCTGAAATCGCATCCGTGTCGATGGTGCGACTACGCATGACCTCTGTCCAATCCTTCTTCTTTATGGCGCAATAGATTGCATGGATGGCGGCATCTACGCGCTTTATAGCCGTCAACGATGAACAATATCCCTTAGATCGGTATTGAAGATCATCTCCGGACGGCCGTAGATCCTCATCGCTTCCTCCAGCCCATCGATGCAGAAGCTGGTACCCATGGTGATCGACAGCCGCCACGCGAGTACGCGACGGCTGAACCAGTTGAGGACCGCGGCCAGATAGACAAAGCCGCGCGCCATGGGGATATAAGGTACGGTCGCGCACCAGCGCCGTGCGACAGATCGTCTGAATCGCCAGTGTTTATCAAGGTATAAGCGTATTGACGCCGATCTGGAGATATGAGCCCAATCAGCCAGAAACAAAACCGGTCTTTCGCGTTACCTTCAGTTCCTCTTTGAAGATTGATTTTCAGAGATCACGACGGAAATCCACCGTATATGCCTTGACGTGTATATGTAGAGTACGGTATATACGAAGACATGGAATCGGTATTCGAAGTGATCGCGGAACCGAGCCGACGAGCAATTCTGAGCCTGCTGGCTGGGTCGGAGCAGTCGGTGGGGGAGATCGAGCGGCGGCTGCAGATGTCGCAGCCCGCGGTCTCCAAACACCTGCGGGTGCTGCGCGAGGCTGGATTTGTGGAGGCGAGCGTAGATGCGCAGAGACGCCTGTATCGGTTGAGGCCGGAGCCGCTGAAGGAAGTGGATGCGTGGCTGGAGCCATTCCGGCAGTTCTGGGAGGCGCACGTGGATGCGCTGGAGCGGCATCTGGATCGGATGGAGCGGACAGAACGAATGAAGGGCAAGGCTCAAAGTCAACGGCGCGGATCCCACCGCGTACGGAATACAAAGTGAATCTGAGAATGACAAAGGAGAGAGAATGAAAATCAAACTGACCAGCGTGTATGTGGACGATCAGGAGAAAGCGTTGCGCTTCTATACCGAGGTACTGGGCTTTGCGAAGAAGTCGGACTTCAGCCAGGGGCCGTTTCGCTGGCTGACGGTTGCGGCAGCCGAGGACCCGGATGGCACGGAGCTGCAACTGGCGTTAAACAACAATCCGGCGGCCCAGGCGTATCAAAAGGCGCTGTTCGAGCAGAACCAGCCGGCGGCGAACTTTTTTACCGACGACGTGGAGGCAGATTACAACCGCATGAAGGCGGCCGGCGCGGACTTCAGCATGCCGCCCACCGACGTGAAATATGCCTGGATCGCCATGGCCAACGACGACTGCGGCAATCGCATTCAGATCACGCAGCTGAACAAGTGGAGCTGAAGGCGATGGCCAACCGCGCGGAATACATGCCGGGTCCCGCCGCCGGGGCGCGGGCGGAAAAGGACGGAGAGCGGTGGAAGCTGATTCTGGTACGGGAACTGCGCCATCCTCCCGCGCGGGTCTGGGATGCGATCACCGACCCCAAGCACCTGCGCGAATGGGGGCCCTTCGATGCCGACCGAAACCTGTGCACCGAAGGCGCCACCGTGAAGCTGACTTGGACGGGAACAGCGCGAACGTCGGAAGCCAGAGTGACGCGAGCGGAAGCCCCCACGCTGCTCGAAATCGGAGATATGCGCTGGAAGCTGGAGCCGGTGGGTAAGGGCACGCGGCTCACCCTGTGGCACTCTATCGGCGGCCGCTATGTAACCTGGGGCGCGGCGGGGTGGCACATCTGCTTCGACGTGTTGGACCGGATGCTGTCCGGTGCGCCCATCGGCCGAATCGTCGGCAAGGACGCCAGGCAATTTGGCTTCGAGCGGCTGGTCGAGGAATATTCGGATGAGTTCGGGCTTGAGCCGACGGGCGAAACGTCGAAAGACAAATCGTGAATCAGGAAAAATCCCCATGGAATCGACCCTGCAAAAGCCAGTCGTCGCCCGCGAGTCCGCTATGCCCAAAGCCATACATATCCTGTTCTGGGCGTTCACCGCACTCTTCTGTCTGGAGATGAGCTTCACTGCGTACTACGAGCTGCTACCCCAGGGCGCATTGGCGTTCGCCCGCCTTGGATTTACCGGCGTCGGCTTCCGCATGGAGCTTTCCCTGGTCTCGGCGATGATTGCCCATGCTTCGATCAGTGATCGCCCGCTGGCGTTTGTTCCGTCAAGCTTGACCACCGCACCGTGGGCACCGTCCTATCCCCTGTGGCACCGTCTGAGCGGCTCGCAGGCGAGTTAGGCTTGACAATGAACGGGTTATTCATCTCAGCGGCGACCGTTTCGGGATTGTTCTTAGAGTTTTGCTGATACCTAAATTTTGAGGCTTCGATGCCTTCGGAACGGGCATTGAAAAGAAGCCGGTCGGGGAGCTTGAATCCCCAGCGCATGAGTTCGATCTGACGCTGGCCGTCCGCATTGACGGAGACGACCGGTTGCACGGAGCCGGGCGCTATGTCGTCATCAGGGCCGAGCTCGAGTTCATCGAGACCGGCAGTTACCTCAAAGGCGTCGGCAATACGCTGCTTGTCGGATTGGCGGCGGTAGCGGCCAAACATAGCTAGCGGCCACTTTCCCGCTTCTCGTCGTCTTCTGCTCGGAGAAGAAGCCCCATACTGAGGCTTTTGGGAACCTGCTCATATGCGATAAGAACACTGCGGTCTGTGACTATTCGCCCATCGGCCAAGACTCCGTAGGAAGGAGTCCATCGTGATTGCTCGAATTCATAAAAGAGAGTTATGAGCTTAAGGTTGAACTGCGCAAAAGTATCGATCAACTTGGCGGCCTGTGCAGCCGCCGTCGGCAGAGCAGTATGGCCGGCATAATGTTGTTCGACATCACGGCCACGAAAGAGAAACGATACAGTGCATCCGTTGTGGTGTGCCTGTATATCCAAAATCGGATCGCGCCGCTCTTTCGATTTCTTCCAAAGTTTTTGGAGCCACTGATGGACAGCGGCATAGATGTCTTTACCGGCCTGCTCGCCGAAGGACTTCACAAGCGGATTCCAGAGCAATGCAGCGTACGGCAACGCGACGTGTACCAGCTCCTTCAGTAATTCGGCATCATTGTGTGACGACCTCACCTGCTTAACGAAAAGAGGAGCATCTTCCGAAACCTCGTCAAGCCATTGGTCCGGAACATCTCTTGGGTCGGCAGCCAATTCAATTCGCGCGCCAGCAGGCAGCCCAAGGATGGTCGGCAATTTGGCTACCGGGAACGGGTCTATGCCAAGTGAGGCAAAGCTCAACAGACTTTCTGGCTCGTAATACGTCAAAATGGCGGCGACGAACCGAGTACCGTTCGGACTCGTAAATGCGTGTGCGGCGACGATTCGCCCTGCAGGACGGCCCGGATCATGTCCATGCAACAGTGGAAGTCCCTGTTCGTTGATTTCATCCACGATGGGCGACGGATCATTCCCACCGATTGGCTCGCCATCTTGCAGATAACTGTCGGTCCATATAACGGCAGTCGCCAGGCGTCCAAGGCCTTCAGCCTTCGGCACTGCGCCCAGAGTTCGTTCGACCCATGCTGCTGCGTCTGGAGTTTCATCAATCAGGAGGGGCATGTTGGTTTCTCTCGAATACCTCTCCATTATCGGCCTTCCAAATGTCGAATCCAGCCGGATGGAAAGACCTGACTCGAATACGACGATTTCTCCTTCTTCGTCAGTCACTTATAAGAAAATGCACAGCTAACGCAACAGGAACGAGTTGACTACGTCCCCACTCGATAGGCGAATATAAGACGAATATACCTTGTTAGGTCCTCCGCTGCCGCAATCCGTCTCCAAGTCGAAACTACACTCGCCAAACGAGTGCCCGCTGCCCTGACGCTCAAGATCAAGCAGCCCCCAGAGCTGTTTTCTACAGGCGTTGACGACATGGACATGATGCTCGGCGGCGGTATCCCGCGTGGCAGCATCTCGGAGATCGCGGGCGCACTCTCGACCGGCAAGACCACTTTTGCGCTTTCGACCATCGCCGCCATCACCCAATCGGGCGCGGCCTGCGCGTGGGTCGATGTGAACGACGCGCTCTCGCCGGAGTCGGCGGCGGCGGCAAACATCGTACTGAAACGATTATTGTGGCTGCGGATGTCGGCGGAGCGCAGGCAGCGAGGCACGGATAAACCGTGGTCGCGTCTGGAGCAGGCGTTGCGGGCGACAGACCTGTTGCTCCAGGCCGGAGGCTTCGCAGCCATCGTGCTGGATATGAGCGATGTCCTGCCGCAGCACGCGATGCGGATTCCGTTATCGACGTGGTATCGCTATCGACTCGCAGCGGAGCAGGCCCGCACTGCGCTTCTGCTTCTGACGCAGACTCCGTGTGCCAACAGTTGCGCCGCACTCGCATTGCGCTGTGAACCGGCAGATGTTCGACTTTTCAGCCGCGATGGGGAGACCGCCTTGTTCGAGGGGCAACGGTACGCGCTGGTCCGCGAGCGTAACCGGAATGAAGGTTCTCCCTTCCAGCAGAAGAAACCATGTACGCGAGCCGAGTGGCCTGCGGAAACACTGTGGTCGAGGGCACGGTGATGTACGCAGTCATTCATATACCAAACTTCGCAGCACAGGTTGCCGCGAAGCAGCGCCCGGAACTGCGAAAGAGCGCCTTTGTGCTGGTAGAGGGGGAACCACCGGCAGAGGTCGTGATTACGGCGAACAAGGCCGCACGTTCGTCCGGCGTCGAAGCCGGAATGACGGGGCTGCAAGCCGCGACGATCCCCGGAGTCATCATCATGCGCCGTGCGCCAGAGGATGAAGCCTCGGCGCTGAAAGTGCTTCATACCATCGCGTGCATGTTCTCGCCGCGGATGGAGTATGTCGAACATCCCCCCGGAACCTATGCGCTCGATATCGACGGTATGGGCAGGCTGTTTGGAGATGAAACGCAGCTTGCGGAGGAGCTGCGACAGCGCATGACGGAGGCTGGCTTTTTGGCAAATGCTGCTGTAGCGCAGAACTTCGATGCCGCTGTCTGCCTTGCGCAAGGTAAAACTGGAGTCTCGGTCGTGCCGCCAGGCTGCGAAGCCGAGGCGCTGCGGGATCTTCCGTTGCATGTGCTGAACCCTTCTGCGGAACACACGGAGATGTTTTGCTCGTGGGGTGTCCGCACCTGCGGCCAACTCGCCACACTTTCCGAAACAGATTTGATCTCCCGTATCGGACAGGCAGGAAAGCGGCTGCACCTGCTGGCGCGGGGCGCATGGCCGCACCTGATGTTCCCGCTGGAGCCGAGTTTCGAGGAGAGCTTGCGCGAACGAATGGAACTCGACTTTCCAGTAGAGATGCTGGAGCCGTTGTTGTTCCTGCTTGCCCGCATGACCGATACGCTGCTGGAGCGCGTGAGGGCGAGGGCGCTTGCCATAGCAATCCTGCGTGTCGTCCTCCATCTCGACGGGGGCAAGCAGCATGAGCAGCTTGTCAGGCCGGCGTTGCCGCTCGGAGACAAGGCAACACTGCTCAAGCTGTTGCAACTCGATCTTGAAACCCATCCTCCAAACGCAGCGATTCTGCGTCTTGAGCTGCACGCACACTCTGCCGCTCCGTACCGTATCCAACATGGCCTGTTTCTTCCGCAGGCCCCGGAGCCGGGACGACTGGAGGTATTGCTGGCGCGTTTGAGGAAGTTGTTGGGAGAGGAACGTGTCGGCTCCGTGGAACTCAAAGACGATCACCGTCCCAACGCCTTCCGCATGGTTGCGTTTGCGCCGCCACCTCCAAAGAAGAGTGAGCCGTCTTCGCTGTCCGTCGCCACGGCGCTGCGTGTCTGCCGACCGCCGCAGACGGTGGGCGTCACGCTGGTTGGGAACGTGCCGGTGCGTGTCCTTTGGGAAGGACAGCGGTATACCGTCCGTGAGATTGCAGGGCCGTGGCATGTCAGTGGGCAGTGGTGGTCGGAGGCGAACTGGTGCCGCGAAGAGTGGGATGTGCGGTTGTAGTCGGAGAGTGCGGAGCGAGTCTGCCGCATCGCCTACGATCCTCGGTCGCGTTGCTGGTATGTGCAGGGGACGTATGACTGAGTACGTGGAACTGCACTGCCGCGTGTCTTTTCGGCAAGGCTGCGTGACGTGGTAGGGGGGATTGGTAGTGTCGAAGGAGAGCCCGACAAGGGCGAGGAGAACCGACATGGCCAAGGATGTGGGGGTCGCGATTCCAGCCAGGTTGCGGCAGGTTCAACGAAAACTGGAGCGATGGCGGAGTGGACATCACGGGCGATCGCCGCTGCCGGAAGCGTTGTGGATGGCGGCAGGGGAGGCGGCACGGGAGCATGGCGTATCTCGCACCGGGCA
>DAHXNO010000067.1 GCA_027365345.1 Granulicella sp. | reverse complement strand
GCAGAGGCGGTGGAAGAAGTGGGAATCCCGCCGCTCTTGCGGGATTTCCAAGTGCAGGGGGAAAGTCCCGCTCTTGGACTTTTCCTCGGAGCGGCGTCTTCCACCGCCCTTCTCACCCACAAATACTGCTATAGAGCCCTTGTTCGCTTGTGTGTATCCACGCTAGGGATCGCTGGAATCTCTTGTTTGCTGGCAGGTTGCGGCACCGGTGTATCCACGCCGGGCGCTCCAGGCTCTTTCAACACAGGTTTTTCTCAGGCTGCCTCCACCCAGCAGTGGATCGTGAAATTCGGGGCTGGAGCCATCGACCTTGTGACGGGTGTCGCAGTCGGGCCCCATGGAAATCTGGCCGTCGGCGGTATAACACTCGGCGCTTTTCCGGGGTACACCAACCCCAACCAGGTGAGCGAGGATTTTGTCGCCAAGTTCGCCCCCACCGGGAAGCAATTGTGGCTCAAGCAGTTTGGCACCGGAGCGCCGAAGGGAGACTTTCTGACCTCCATTGCGACCGATGCACAAGGCGATATTTTGGTAGGAGGCGGTACTACTGGCGCCTTTCCAGGATATTCCAATCCCAGGGGAACTTTGGAAGCTGTCGTTGCCAAGCTGGACAGCCAGGGCAACCAAATATGGTTGCAGCAATTCTCCGTCAGCCAGGGCATCGAGGTGAACTGCATCGCGTCCGCGCCAGATGGGAGCATCATGGTTGCGGGTGATTTGAACCAGAACCTCCAGCAGGTAGGCGTACCAGGTGGAGGGACTGAGACGGACGTAACTGCTGAAGAAGAATTTATCGCGAAGCTGGACGGCAGTTCGGGGACCGTTATCTGGCAACGAAACTTGCAGCAATATGCGATTGCGGCCTTTGAGTCGCTCACGGTCGATGCCCAGGGCAACAGCTACGTTTCAGGAACCACGCAGGCATCGTACAGTCTTTCGCCCAGTCCTCTTCTGTTGAAATATTCTGCTACCGGAGCCGAGGGATGGGTACAGCAGTTGCAAGGTACAAGCTACGCCTCCGGCATATTCTTGACAGGTGTCACTGTCGCCCGAACCGGGGATCCAGTCGTCGTAGGGTGTCCCATCGAGAACTCCGTAGCTCCGGTTCCAGGTTGCCTGCTGGCAGAATATGACAATGCGACGGGCAATCAGGTTTGGCTGACTCCATTCGGCAGACCTTCGACCAATTCCAGCGGAGGTATCGGCACAGATCCTTCGGGAAATATTCTCATCGCCGGTTATACACAGTTGCAGTTTCTGCCAGCTTTTAACGTGAAAGATGACGTGTATGTGGCGAAATTTAACGGGAGCGGACAAAACATCTGGCTACAGCAATTTAATGACACCGACTATCTTGTCCCACCCTATGGGCGTCCGTCCCTGGCAGTGGATGGTCAGGGCAATACATACCTGGGAGATACGACCTCCAGGCAGGGAACCAGCACCGGAGCGACTACATATTTCAGCGAGCCATTGCTGGCGAAATTCGGTCCATAGACATGGAAGCTCACGAGTAAAGCCTGGTCATAGCCTGGCTTTCCCTTGCAAGCTACTTACACTTGTTCTTCTGTTGATATATTGATCGGAGCAATGATCCAGTTCGCCACTGACCTTGAAGTGAGCGAAGCGGCGCATCATCAGGTTTCCACCGAGTTTGCAACTCAGAATGCTGGGCTTTGAGCCTGCCCTGAGATCGTTGCGTAAACGTTCCTTTGTGCAACACGCGTTTCAGGCCTGTCCGATGACCAGGCTTTCCCGTGCCGCGTGGACGACGGCTGGCGTGACCTCGCCGAGGTCGTTGATTTCGAGGATGCGTTCGATTTGAGTAAGCAACCGGTTCAGCAGCCGGAAGTTGCCGCCCGTGACGCGGATCACGGCGGCGATCGCTTCCGCCCCAAGACCGGCGTCGGGAAGAAGGACGCCGGCTGGCACCCATCGTTTCTCCAACAACTCGCGTAGGGCAGTGGCAGAGAGAACACGGAACTCATGCACGAAACCGATACGAGAGTAGAACTGCGGATACCGTGCCAGGCGCTTCTCGATGCCGGGCATGCCGATCAGGATGAGGCCGACGCCGCCCGCGTCGAAGCGGTCCCGGACCTGTTCGAGACTGTTTATGCGCAGCCGGTCGGCCTCGTCGATCAGAATCAGCGTAGTGGGGTCGGTGATGGCGCGCTCCCTGTCGTTATAAAGAGTCAGCGTGTCCAGAAACGTAGGGCTGAGTGGCGGGGGATACTTCCATTGAGAAGAAGGCCGGTCGAAGTATCCTGTTCGCGCAGCGTCATCCTGTGCCCGCAACGCATCAAGCACCTCCCTTGCCTGGTCGCGGATAGGACGCTTTGCGATCTCTTCCAATCGCTCACATCCTTTGCGAATGGCGGTTGCAACGCCCGACGGAGTGTTGACGATGGAAGGGGTATACAGCACCGTGTCGAAGAGAACGAAATCTTTTGGCCGCTCCTTCGATCCAGCAAAATAGCTGGCGCTTTCGGCTCGGCTATAACGAGCGGCAGATAAAGTCTTTCCGATGCCAGGAGGACCGAAACAAAGGCCGATGTAGCGATAGCGGCGGCAAGCGTCGCAGAACTCGGTGAAACGCCTGTACTCCAGAGTCTCGACAAAGCCGGACTCCTCTTCATTCGTTGCGGTAGCGTTTGAGCATGGGAACTGCGGGCTTGGCTCGGACGGGTGCGTCGGCATGAACTTCCTCCAGAACCGGGCCGCGTTTGAACTCCAACAACGTATCGACGGCGGCTTGACGGTTCTCGATGGCCGTTCGCAACTCGCGGCGGCGGCTGTTGCGGGCGCGGACGATCTCACGCAAAGCGACCGCTTCGCCAGCCAGATCCGCCGAGATCGCCCGACATAGGAAGCGGTCTTGATGGAAGACCCGAATCTCTCCGAGATCACGCGGATCGTAACGAATCGTGACCGGCTCTCCGACGTAGGCGGCAAGCGTGCTCGAGAGATAGCGCATGTTTTGAAAGCGGATGCCATCCGACTGCACCTTGCGGGTTCGGACTTCGTGCATCAGCAGCAGGTCCAATTGCTCAAGAGAGTCAGGCATCCGGGGCAAGAAGCCCTGTTCTTCCCAACGGGCGACCGGTGCCATCTCCGTCGCCTTGCCCGCGCGATGGTGATACGTCTCCAGCAGAAATGTCCGCAGTCGTCCATCCAGCTCCAGCAACGTAAGGGTGGACTTTCGGCGGCCTCTCGCACCGAACCCGTCCAGGTCGCACAGCAGCATCTCGTTCAAGGTGCGAAAGAACCGTTCAATCCTGCCCCGACCACGCGGCTTGCCCGGAGTTGAATAGACCAGACGCATCTTGAGATCGGCTCCCACCTGCTCCAGGTGGCGGGACGTAAAATCCGAGCCGTTGTCCGTATAGAGCACCTCGGGAATCCCGCACACCGGCCAGCCAGGCTCCGCCTTGCGCCAGATACCCTGCCGAAGCGCAAGGCAAGTACGTAGCGAAGACGGTGGATCGAAGTCGAGATAGTAGCCCGCGACCGCCCGGCTGTAGTCGTCGATGACGACCGTCAGCCAAGGCTTGGCCGACGATCCGTCCGCCTTGAGCAGCCCGATATCCAGTTCCGCGTGGTCGCACTGCCAGACGGCGTTCGGCCTCGACGCTTCCCGTCGATGGACCAGGTCAAAGCGTTCTCCGTAGGCCTTCGGGCCCTCATGGGCGAGAGTGAGAAGGCTTGCAGGCAGCGACCGGGCGAGGTCATGGACTGTTCTGTAACTCGGAGCGCGTTCCCCCGCCGTTTCCGCAAACTCCTTCACCCTGCGATAGATCGATGTGACCGGAAGCGGTGGCCGTTCCAGGGCCAGGCCTTCGACCGCCTCTCTGATCTTCGGCGTGACCGACCGGCGGCCGCCGCGGTCCTTGCGCGGCTTGCGGGTAAGCGCCGCGAGCCCGTCGGCGCGGTATCCCGTCACCCAGCGCTGTGCTGTCCGTAGCGACACTCCCGCATCATGCGCCACCATCTGCAAGGAACGATCCCGCTCAAGATGCGGCTCGATCAAACGAAACCGGGCCAGAGCCAACGCCCGCATCTCAGCCGGCACCTCGGTCAGCTCACGCATGGCCTCAGACTAAGACAAAGAGCGCCGCAAGATTTACGCCAAATAATTCCGCAATCTACACAAAAGGGATTCCTGTTTGTCTCTATTCAACGCATGATAATGTCCTTTATCATGCGT
>DAHXNO010000038.1 GCA_027365345.1 Granulicella sp. | reverse complement strand
GGCCTGGTAGGGCACCCTGACTTCATTGTTCTGGTGGACGGCGTCACAGCCCATGGTGGGGACGCCCGCCTGGGTGTCAGAGCGGCGCACCAAGGTTACGTCCGTCAAGGTTCCTGCTGCTGTGCCGGTAGCGTGAGTTCGCACCAGCAGCCAGGGAAGATTCGCCGCATTCCCGGAGGGCCACTGCTGGATCACCTGGCCGGTGATGGAGCTGCCGTCGATCCAGGTCCATGTGGGCCCCATGGTGTGCGTCCCTACCGGCTGACGGGTGGTGGGGTCAAAGAGGCGGGCGATGGGCATCTCCAGGGTCCACTGATAGGTTCCGTGCTGCGGGGCGCAACGGTAGACCTGCACACCGAGCCCGACGGCGGTGGTCTTGAGGTGGGTTCCGGAGGGCGGCAAGGTGGGGTCCGCGCTCTGAAGCGGCAGCAGCATGGTGAGCAAAAGGAGGGAAGCGAGCATAGATCGTCTACCTTTCTGGCTGCGATTTCGAAGAGAAGGGAGCAGGTTGGTCAAGGAAGCGGTTCGTGATTCCGGCATAGGCATCGATGCGGCGATCACGTAGAAATGGCCAGTGTTGGCGGGTGACTTCAATCTGGTTGAGATCGAGGTCCGCAATCAGAATCTCTTCTTGCTGGTGCGCAGCCCTGGCGAGGATGCGCCCAAAGGGATCGGCGATGAAGCTGCCGCCCCAGAACTCGATTCCGGTGGCAGCGCGGTCGGCGGCTCCGTCCACGGGGGCGCTGATCCGGTCTCCGTTGTGAACCACCTCGCCGTGCTCGTGACCCACGCGATTGACGGCGCAGACAAAGACGCCGTTGGCGATGGCGTGAGAACGCTGGATGATCTGCCATGCGTCATACTGGCGAGCGCCGAACTCCTCCTTCTCGCTTGGGTGCCAGCCGATGGCAGTGGGGAAGAAGAGGATCTGAGCGCCCTTGAGGGCTGTGATGCGGGCGCCCTCCGGGTACCACTGATCCCAGCAGACAAGGGTTCCCATGGCGCCGGCCGAGGTCTGCTGCGCCTGAAAGCCCAGGTCGCCGGGGGTAAAGTAAAACTTTTCGTAGTAGAGTGGGTCGTCCGGAATGTGCATCTTGCGGTAGATGCCGGCGATGTGATCGGGGGTGGCGGAGGCGGCGTCCAGGGTTGCGGCGGTGTTGTGGTAGAGGCCGGGCGCGCGGCGCTCAAAGAGGCTGGCAATCAGCACCAGGCCGAACTCCTTGACTACTGCGCTGAAAGCCGCGGTGGATGGACCTGGAATCGGCTCGGCGATGGCGAAGAGGGCGTGATCCTCACGCTGGCAGAAGTACTGAGCGCGAAAGAGTTCAGGCAGGCAGACCACCTTGGCCCCGGCCTGGGCGGCTTGGCGGACCCGAGCGACGGCCTTGGCGAGGTTAGCCTCAGTCGAAGGCTCGCACGACATCTGAATGAGTGCAACGCGGACAGTAGCCATAAACTCCTCCATGATCATGAAGCCAGAGCGAAGGCGCGCAAGCAAAAGGCGCTGGAGGAAGCCAGCGCCGCATCCGATCAGCGTCTATTCTATCCGCGGTCCAGCGTGGACGGCGAGGGGCGTGGGCGGGGCGGCGTTTGTGGAGCAGGGTTATGGCTCTTGCGCGAGGCAACCGGCCGACGGGGTGCTGCGGCCTGGTGTGCCGGCGTTGGTTGGGTTGCGGAGCAAGGGTGTGCATAGGAAAGGCGGGTTTGTGGTTGAAACGGATGGCCGGGACGCTGCGGCCGCCTGTCCGCGCAGGCTTCGTCTACTGGTTGATCCTGAGCGATTTCCTGATCCGGATGGGCTGCTTACGTTTTGGCGGGTTTCTTTATGAATTCTTAATGGCGGCTTCTGCTAATTTTAAACTCAAGCGCAAGCTAGCCCTGAATGAAGCCGCTGAGGCGTCCTCTGCGAGTGTTCGTTCGCTTCCATGCAAGATGAATCTCAACCAAGGCAATTGATTGCCGAACCAAGGAGAGCCATGTCAACCGAATTTCGTAACTTTCTGGAGTTGTCCTATCCGGAGCTGGAAGAGCTCAACCTGAGGGCAAAGGAGCAGCGGCGGAATCGCGTGGCTGCCGATGTGGTTCAGGAAGAGCGGCTGAAGTATCTGGCCGACACCCCGGGAATCAAGGCTGTGACCGTGCTCTTCTCTGACCTGGAAGGCCGGCTGCACATGCTGGACTATGACAAGAAGTTCCTGGTCAAGAGCTATGACAACCTGACCTTCGACGGTTCGTCGATCCGCGGTTTCACCGCACAGCGGGAGAGCGATCTTCGGCTGGCGCTGGACTGGAGCGCCTTCTACTGGACCCCGGCCGATGTCTTCGGCTCCGGCAAGGTGCTGGTGTTTGGCGAGGTGATTGACAAGAATGGCACCCATTATTCAGGGGATATTCGGGGCGTGCTGAAGGACTTTGCCGCCGAGCAGTTCAACAAAAATGGCTACACGCTGAATGCCGCCAATGAGATCGAGGGCTTCCTGTTCGATGGCATTGACGCGGAGCGCACCTTCCACACTACCGGCAAGTTCGAGTACGTCAACCAGGGTGGTTACTATCACTCCCTGCCTGGCGATCCGCTGCGCGAGTTTATTGACACGACTGCCGAGGTGCAGCGCGCACTGGGCTTTGAGAATGAGAAGGATCACCCCGAGGTTGCGCCGTCTCAGTTCGAGATCAACTACTCCTATGGCGATGTGGTAGCGGCTGCGGACCAGATTCAGCTCTACAAGCTGGTCTGCCGCCAGGTGGCGACCCAGATGGGTATGACCGCCAGTTTCCTGCCCAAGCCGGTTACTGGGGTGAATGGCTCCGGTATGCACACCAACGTTTCCGTCTCCAAGGGCGGGAAGAACCTGTTCTGGGATCCGAGCGGCGAGGAGAAGACATCGAAGCTGGGCTGGAGCTTTGTGGACAAGATTCTGACTCACGGCAACGACATCTGCCTTCTGCTGAACGCCAGCGTGAACGCCTATCGCCGTCTGGACCCGCACTTCGAGGCTCCGAACCAGATCAAGGCTTCCGCGGTGGATCGTGGTTCGATGATCCGTATTCCCATTGGCAACTCGAAGTCGGCGCGCGTGGAGGTTCGCTCTGTCGGTCCGGACGCAAACCCCTACATGGTTCTCTACTCGATCTTCAAGACCGGACTGCACGGCCAGACTGCAAAGATCAAGAATCTGCGCCAGGCCGAGCGGTACCTGCCGGACAACATCTATACGGCGCTGGAGAACTTCCGAGGAGCGGCCTGGATCGATGAGTTGCTGGGCTCGGATGTGAAGGAGCGCTACGCCGAGCTTAAGCAGGCATCGGCGGATCGCTGCCCGCGGTTGCTGGGAACGGTGGTCAAGGCCAACGAGATCCAGTTCCATCATGATGTTTACAACCAGTTGCTCTGGAACCAGTTCTAGCGTTGGGGCGGGGACGGGGCGCATCGGGAGAGACCCCGATGCGCCCCATTTTCTTGATGGGTCGGGGGTGGAGGGCTGTGCGGGCGGAACGGATTCGCCGCAGGGGCGGTGTGCGGCCGAGGGGCGTCCTGCTCCGGATCGAGCGCGCTCGGCAGATGCAAAGACAGCCCGGGTGATGCCAGGCGCGATGGAGGATGGCTATTGAGCAGGACGGATGCCGTAAAATCCGATTATCGCTCTAATGATCGATAATCGTTCTATCTCTCTGGTCCGTGGTGGTTCGAGCGGCCTATGATTCTCGGTGCGGATCGAAATATTCGCCGGGAAACCGGAAGGGTAGAAGGAGAGCGGCATTTATGCGTAAGAAGGTGACGATTGTAGGAGCCGGTAACGTAGGCGCGACGGTAGCCCATTGGATAGCAGCCAAGGAACTGGCGGACATTGTCCTGATCGACGTGATTGAAGGCGTACCCCAGGGGAAGGGTTTGGATCTGCTGGAGGCGATGCCGGTGGAGAAGCGCGACGTCTCCATTGTGGGCACGAATGACTACGCCGATACGGCCGGCTCCGACATTGTGGTGATTACGGCAGGAATTGCCCGTAAGCCCGGGATGAGCCGTGATGATCTGCTGAATACGAACTTTGGGATCATGTGCGAGGTGGTAGGGAAGGTGACTGCCGCGAGCCCGAACGCTATCCTGATTGTGGTATCGAATCCGCTGGACGCTATGGCGCAGACGGCGTTCAAGAAGTCCGGACTGCCGCGGGAGCGCGTGATCGGTATGGCGGGTGTTCTGGACTCAGCCCGGT
Organism: Granulicella sp.; assembly: GCA_027365345.1. Classification (GTDB taxonomy): domain Bacteria; phylum Acidobacteriota; class Terriglobia; order Terriglobales; family Acidobacteriaceae; genus Granulicella. Next base: position 8,318 of record DAHXNO010000038.1, on the reverse strand, counting down.
TCCGCACGTTTATCGCCGAAGAGTTGAAGGTATCGGTGGAGAATGTTACGGCCTGTGTGCTGGGCGGACATGGGGATACGATGGTGCCTTTGTCGCGCTACTCGACGGTGGCTGGTATTCCGATTACGGAGTTGATTGAGCCGGCTCGGCTGAAGGCTTTGGAACAGCGCACGGCGAACGGTGGCGGAGAGATTGTGAAGCACCTGAAGACCGGCTCCGCGTACTACGCTCCGTCGGCTTCCACGGTGGAGATGGTGGAAGCGATTCTGAAGGATAAGAAGAAGATCCTTCCGTGCGCGGTTTATCTGCAGGGAGAGTATGGAATCGACGGGCTGTTTGTGGGGGTTCCGTGCAAGCTGGGCGCCAAGGGGCTGGAGCAGGTGATTGAGATCAAACTGACGCCGGAGGAGCAGGCGGCGCTGCATAAGAGTGCTGCGGCGGTGAAGGAGATCTGTTCGGTAATCGGCATGGCGTGAGGGAGAAGACGGGAGAAGGAAGGAGAGCCCATCCTGGTGATTGGATGGGCTCTTGGCTTGTGGGCAGGTTGCTGAGGTTCCGGCACAGCGCGTGGCAGTTGCTACTGATGCGTGGGGCCGTTCTTTCTGGGAAAGACGGCTGCGGATGATAAGAATTCATCGTGCGCCGGCAGGAAGATGATGCTAGCTGCGGTTGATGGTGACGCTCTCCAGCACAACTGGGGTCTTGGGCCGGTCCATGGCTCCGCGGGGAACCTTGCTGATCTTCTCCACCACATCGTAACCTTCGATGACCTCGCCGAAGATGGTGTGCTTTCCGGTGAGCCAGCTTGTATCGGTGACGGTGATGAAGAACTGGCTGCCGTTGGTGTTGGGACCGGCGTTGGCCATCGCCAGTTTGCCGGGCTTCTTGAAGTCGTGGGGGCTGCCCTTGGTCTCATCGGCAAATTTGTATCCCGGTCCGCCCATGCCTGTGCCCTCCGGGTCTCCGCCCTGGATCATGAACTCCGGAATGACGCGGTGAAAGATGGTTCCATCGTAGAGCCTGGGACCCTTTTTGGAGTGAGAGCTCCACTCTTTGGAGCCTTCGGCCAGGCCGATGAAGTTGGCCACAGTCTGTGGCGCTTCGGCTTCAAAGAGTTTACATACGATGGTTCCCTCGGAGGTTTTGAAGGTTGCGGTAGTCGGCATTGCATCTCCTTTGTGGTGGCTGCTGTGGTGGCTGGTTGATTTCGTTGGACGTCCGCCGAAGGAAGAAAGGGGTTTCGGCGGGAGGGATGGCAGGATCCGGGAGGATCCTTGAAGCGAAGGCGGTTGGTGAAGTTGGGCCAGGAGGAGGTTCTTGCGGCACTAATGCTGCCGCGGGATCAACCGCGGCTCCTGGGATCCGTTTGAGGCTCCTGTGGAGGACTGGGTGGTCGGCGGCGGCGGCAAGGGAGGGAGCGGATCTCCAGGCGCAACAATGGTGACCTTGTTGAGCACAACCGGGGTTAGAGGTTTGTCCTGTTCGTCGCGATCGACGCGCGCAATCTTCTTCACCACGTCGATGGAGGCGGCATCGCACTGCCCAAAGATGGTGTAATTGCCGTCCAACTCCGGATGGGCTGCCTCGGTGATGAAGAACTGGCTCCCATCGGTTCCGGGGCCGGAGTTGGCCATCGCTAGACGGCCAGGAACGTCAAAGCGCAGCGCGGGGGAGATCTCGTCAGGGACGTAATAGCCGGCGTCGCCCTCACCGGTGCCGAGGCGATCGCCGCCCTGGATCATGAAGCCGGGAATGACCCGGTGGAAGGTGGTGCCGTTGTAGAAGGGCACGCCGGTGACTTGCAAGGATGTCTCGGGATCGGTCCAGGTTTTGGTCCCGGTGGCCAGCCCGACGAAGTTGGCGACGGTCTGGGGCGCCTGCTGATCGAAGAGTTTGCAGGTCATTCTGCCCATGGAGGAGTCCAGGACGGCGGTGGGCCCGGTGGGAACTGCGGGTGGAAGGTCATGCGCGATGGCGGAGGGAGCGTCGGGTAGAGCGTCCGTCGCCTGGGCAGTGGGGGCTGCGGGAAGGGCCGGCGCGGCTGGTGATGCCGGTGCAGCCTGGGATGCCGACGCTGCCTGCGGCGCGGTGGATTGCGCGAGGGCCGGTGAGGAGCAGAGAACGGCACACGCGAGGAAGGCTGGGCCGAGAACTGCCGGGAAGAGGGCGATTCGGGTAGCGCCAAGCCTGGGGTGGAGTAAGAGAAGCTGCGTTTTCATCCACTTTCAAGGCTACTCCAAGGCAGGGAAACGTCCAAGGGCGGGAGTGGGCTGGGAGTGGTCGGACGCGAGGGAACAGGGTCGATGCAACTTCGGTGGAAGCGTGGAATCAGCGAGTTGGGAAGGGATTTGGGGATCAGCGCATGGTGGCGCGAGCCACTCCGATGACTGAATCCGCTGCTCCGTAGTAGAGCAGCCACTGGCCTTGCCAGGAGACCAGACCTTCAGCAATGGCTGCTCCCGGAGCGTACTGGCCATGGCGCTCGTAGGGCCAGACCGGCTGCAGCACAGGATGGTCCGTGCGCCCGAGCAGCCGGGAGGGATCGGCAGCGGAGAACAGAGCCTCACCTACGGCATAGGCCCCGGGAGGAAGCGTAGGGTCAGCGGGGAGTTTGGCCTCTGACGGATGTTGACGGGTGGTTCCGACGGGGTCTTTGTCCTTCGATGCAGCCGGAGTGCGGGTTTCAGAGGCGGCGCGGCCTGGGTCTGCGGCATCCTGGAAGTTTTTTGCGCTGGGGGTTCCGCGCAGCGAGTTCTGACCGTTGTAGATCAGGACGATGCCGCTCCGAGTGAGCAGCGGAGGCGGACCGGCCTCAGCGGATCCACTGTCAAAGTGACCGGCGCGGGCGCTCAGGACGGTGAGGGGTCTTCCGGTTCGTCTGTCCAGCACCGGCGTCCAGTGGATGAGGTCGGTGGATGTGGCCAGATGGATCGCCTTCTGACCCCAGTACATCCAGTACTTGCCGTGCAGTTTCGCCGCCTGCAGCCGTTCGTGGTGCAGCCTGGTGAGGATAGCGCCTTGTACCTCGCTCCCGCGGGCAGTGTTGCCGGGAGAGCCATGGGCAGGGGCGGCAAAGGCCGGACCGTGCTGGATCCAATCGCGCAGATTCTTTGAGGTTGCGACCTGGATGGTGTACCGCACCCTGCCTTTGGTTCCTGGGTCTGGGCTTGATTGGGTGTAGGTGAGCACGTAGCCGCCATCGGGAGCGACCACGATGCGGGGACTCTGCAAGCCGTTGGCGGTGGGATGCTTCTGCGGTGAATGGTTTGCCGGGGAGAGCACGGGAGCGCCATCGACGGTGAAAAAGAGGCCGTCCTTGCTGACGGCAAGCGCGAGCCGGGAGGTGAGGCCAGCCGGCTGGTTCTCTGCGGAGGATCCTTCGGCGCGAAAGAGAATGGCTACCTCACCATCGGGCGCGATGGCAGCGCCAGGGTCGAAGGTAGCCAGATTGTCCCAGAGGATCTTCTGTTGCGTGACCGGGTCAGTGAAGTTGTAGAAGCGGTTGGGTTCGATGACCGGGGCATCCAGAGGCCGAACGAAGGGTCCAATCACCCAGGACTGCGCGTGCAGGGCGTTGACAGCGAGGATCCCGGCGGTGAGGGCCGCGGCGGCGAGCCGAAGCAGGCGCGATTTCTGTATGGCGGTCACGGGATCTCCGAGGAGCGGAGTCTAGAGCATAACGTATCGGCAAGGCGGAGCTTCTGTCGAAAAACTTTGCATGCCTGCTGTTGAACTCTACGATGTACCGTTCTGCACCTCTTCCAGGACCCGCAACAGGTTTGCTCCCAGCAGCCTGGTGAGTTGACTGGAGTCATATCCGCGTTCGGCCAGGGCTGCCGTGATGCTGGGAAGACCGGCGGCGCTGCCCAAGCCTTGCGGAGCGATGGCAAAGCCATCGAAGTCAGAGCCCAGTCCCACATGGTCGATACCGGCGACTGTAGCGACGTGATCGATGTGATCCACCAAGGCGCTGAGAGGGGCCAGCGGAAGCTGGTGCTGGAGATGTTCGGTATAAAAGGCTCGATCGATGGAGAGCAGAACGTGATAGGGCAATGGCTGGCCCCGCTCCTGGTACGGTTGCGCTGCTGCGTGGTAGAGCGCTTCGCGCTGAGGCTGGGTAGCCGCCCAGCCTGCCCGCCAGCGGGCATCGATGAAGGATGGGTAGAAGTTCACCATTACTACGCCGCGGCTGTCGGCGATGGCTTTGAGCTGATCATCGCTAAGATTGCGCGGCGCATCGGTGAGGGCGCGGGCGCTGGAGTGGGACGCGATGACTGGACGCTGGGATGTTTCCATGACGGCCCAGAAGGTGGAGTCGGCTACGTGCGAGACGTCCACGATCATGCCGAGGCGGTTCATCTCACGCACCACTTCACGGCCAAAGGCGGTGAGGCCTCCGTGGTGCTCTACAGTTGGGTCATTGAGATCTCCGGAGCTGTCTGCCCATTGGTTGGTATTGGACCAGGTGAGGGTCATGTAGCGAACGCCGAGCCGGTGGTAGATTCTGAGCAGTCCAAGGTCCGCTTCGATGGAGTGGCCACCCTCGATGCCGAGCAGCACGCAGAACTTCCGTTCGCGGTGTGCCCGGCGTATGTCTTCCGGAGTGCAACCAAGGCACATTGTGGAAGGGTGCTTGCGCAGTTGCTCATAGACGCCGTCGATGAGTTGCAAGGTTCGGTGCGCCATTTGCCCCTTCCATTGTTGAGGGTCTACCCAGATGGCAAAGAACTCTGCGGCCAGATTCCCGGCTCTGGCGGTCTCCAGGTTGAGCATGCCCTGGCCCAGAGGGTCGGTGAAGTTCCATCCCTCGTCTACGAATCGCTGGGGAGTATCGGCGTGGCCGTCAATGACGATGGCGTTGGCGTGAATCTGTGCGGGGTTGAGCATACTTGCTTTGATTATCACCCTGCTGCCGCTGAACGGGTGCAGCTTTACGTCTGACGCAGGAGAGGCGATGAGGTGGGCACGGGCTGCACGCATCAGGCTGGAGATCGCCGGTTGGCGCCGAGGGTAGAGGCCAGACGCAAACAGACTCCCGTACGGGAGTCTGTTTGCATGCTCTTTGCTTGCTTTTCGTGCGGTGAGAAGGGAGCGGCTATGCTTCCGCGAGGTCCGGGGAGATGGGCGTTGGGAGGTCGTCGCGGCGTTTGATGCTGCCGCAGAGATAATCCTGATTCATCCGAGCGATCACGTCCAACGAGATCTCCTTGGGGCATGCCGCCGAACATTCGCCGATATTGCCGCAGTTGCCGAAGCCTTCGACATTCATCTGGGCCACCATGGCCAGAGCGCGGCGGTCTCTTTCGGGCTCGCCCTGGGGGAGGACGCCGAGATGAGTGATCTTGGCTCCAGTGAAGAGCGCGGCGGCGGCGTTGGGGCAGGCTGCGACACAGGCTCCGCAGCCGATGCAGGCGGCCGCATCCATGGATTGGTCGGCGATCACCTTACCGACCGGGATGCCGTTGGCCTCTGGCGCCTGTCCGGTTGCTACCGAGATATATCCGCCGGCTTCAATGATATGGTCCAGGGCGCGGCGGTTCACGACGAGGTCTTTTACCGGGGGAAATGCTTTGGCGCGCCACGGTTCGAGGGTGATCTCTTCTCCGTCTTTGAAGTGGCGCATGGTCAACTGGCAGGCAGTGGTGGCGCGCTCCGGGCCGTGGGGAATGCCGTTGATGACAAAGCCGCAGGAGCCGCAGATGCCTTCGCGGCAGTCATGTTCAAAGGCCACGGGGATTTCGCCGCGGAGGATCAAGGACTCATTGAGAACGTCCAGGCATTCGAGGATGGACATCTCGGCATCGACATTGTCCACCGGGTATTTGACGAATTGACCTTTGTCGCTGCTGTTCTTCTGCCGCCAGATCTTCAGTGTGACTTTCATTTACTTGTAGCTCCTCTGGCTGGGGTGAACGTAGTGGAACTCGAGCGGTTCCTTGGTAAGTTCCGGGGCAGCTCCGGGGCCGGTGTAGCCCCAAGCCGCCACGTAGGAGAAGTGCTCATCGTCACGTTGAGCTTCGCCGTCCGGCGTCTGGTACTCCTCGCGGAAGTGGCCTCCGCAGGACTCATTGCGATGGAGGGCATCGATGCACATGAGTTCGGCGAGTTCGAAGAAGTCGGCTACGCGGCCGGCCTTTTCCAGGCTCTCGTTGAGGTCGTCGCCGCTGCCGGGGACGGTGACGTTCTTCCAGTACTCCTCGCGAAGGGTGCGAATCTTCTGGATTGCCAGCGTGAGACCTTCAGCGGTGCGGGCCATGCCGCAGTAATCCCAGAGGATCTTGCCGAGTTCGCGATGGAAGCTGTCGACGGTTCTTTTTCCTTTGATGGAGAGTAGCGTGTCGATCCTGGACTTAACCTCAGTAACGGCCTGCTGCACGGCAGGATGGGAGTCTTCCACCTTGGCGAACTTGTGCGTAGCGAGGTAGTTGCCGATGGTGTTGGGGATGATGAAGTAACCATCGGAGAGGCCCTGCATGAGAGCGCTGGCTCCGAGGCGGTTGGCTCCGTGGTCGGAGAAGTTGGCCTCGCCCAGAACGAAGAGACCGGGAATGGTGCTTTGCAGTTCGTAGTCTACCCAGAGACCACCCATGACGTAGTGCACGGCGGGGAAGATGCGCATGGGCACTTTGTAGGGGTCTTCGTCGGTGATGCGCTGGTACATATCGAAGAGGTTGCCGTAGCGCTCCCGGATGACCTTTTCTCCGAGGCGGTTGATGGACTCGGAGAAGTCCAGATAGACGCCCAGCCCGGACTTGCCCACGCCGTAGCCCTCATCGCAGAGGGTTTTGGCGTTGCGAGAGGCGACGTCGCGAGGCACCAGATTGCCGAAGCTGGGGTAGCGGCGTTCGAGATAGTAATCCCGTTCGTCTTCTGGAATCTGGTTGGGAGGACGAGCATCCCCTTTCTTTTTGGGAACCCAGATACGGCCGTCATTGCGCAGGGACTCACTCATCAGGGTGAGCTTGGACTGATAGTCGCCTGAGACGGGAATGCAGGTGGGATGAATCTGGGTGAAGCAGGGATTGGCGAAGAGAGCCCCACGCTTATGGGCGCGCCAGATGGCGGAAGCATTGGAGCCCTTGGCGTTGGTGGAGAGATAGAAGACGTTTCCGTAACCGCCGGTTGCGAGGATGACGGCATCGGCGATATGGATGCTATATTTGCCGGTGACCAGGTGGCGCGTGACGATGCCGCGAGCCTGGCCATCGATGACGATAAGATCCAGCATCTCGGTCTTGGCGATCATCTTGACGGTGCCGGCGCGAATCTGGCGTTCCAGCGCCTGGTAGGCTCCCAGCAGAAGTTGCTGGCCGGTTTGTCCGCGCGCATAAAAGGTGCGAGAGACCTGCGCTCCGCCGAAGGAGCGATTCGCGAGCGATCCGCCATACTCACGGGCGAAGGGGACGCCTTGGGCGACGCACTGGTCGATGATCTTGGTGCTGTTCTGGGCGAGACGGTAGACGTTGGCCTCGCGGGCGCGGAAGTCGCCGCCCTTGACGGTGTCATAGAAGAGGCGGAAGACGCTTTCGCCATCGTTGGGGTAGTTTTTCGCCGCGTTGATGCCACCCTGTGCGGCGATGGAGTGGGCGCGGCGGGGGGTGTCCTGGAAGCAGAAGCACTTGACGTTGTAGCCAAGTTCGCCGAGCGACGCCGCCGCGGAGCCCCCGGCGAGGCCGGAGCCCACCACGATAATGCTGTGCTTGCGCTTGTTGGCCGGATTGACCAGCTTCATGTCGAAGCAGGCTTTTGACCAGGCTTCTTCGATCGGTCCCGAGGGAATCTTTGCATCAAGTTTCATCTTATTTTATGACCCCCAGCAAAACGCTGATTGGAATGGAGATGTACCCGAGAACGATAAGCACGGCGATGGCCCAAGCAGCGGTCCTCAGGTACCCAGTGAGGCGTGGATGCGCACAGCCTACGGTCTGGAAGGCGCTCCAGAGGCCATGGCTGAGATGAAGGCCGAGGAGGCAGAGGGCGAAGATGTACCAGGCCGAGACCCACCACACATGGAATGCCGAGACTACGTTGCCGTAGACATCGCCGGCGACGAACTGCGCCTGCGGATGAAGGTAGCCGGCGGTGAACTGCAGCAGGTGGAAGATGAGGAACGCCAGAACGATGGGACCGCTCCAGTACATGGTGCGGGAGGCGTAGGAGGAGTTGATGGACTGCTTGCGAGAGTATCCAACCGGCCGCGCGGCATTGCTGCGCAGCGCCAGTTGCACCGTAGCGGTGATATGCAGGGCTATGGTCAGCAGGAGGATGGAGCGTATGATCCAGAGTTCCTCGGTGATGTCATGGTGCAGGAAGTGCCC
>DAHXNO010000030.1 GCA_027365345.1 Granulicella sp. | reverse complement strand
GCCCTCAACGGTGGTGAGAGTCGCCTTGCCGCCACCTTGCTTGATCATTCTATGCAGGTCCTTGGTGGTGATGGTTCCGGCGACAACGTGGTAGGTGAGGATCTTCTTCAATTGGTCCACGTTCTGGGGCTTGAGCAGGTTGGAGACGGTTCCGGGAGGGAGTTTATCAAAGGCCTGGTTGGTCGGAGCGAAGACGGTGAAGGGTCCAGGGCCTTGGAGGGTATTGACCAGACCGGCGGCCTTGACGGCTGCGACCAGGGTGGTGTGGTCCGGGGAGTTGAGGGCATTTTGGACGATGTTTTTGGAGGGGTACATGGCCGCTCCGCCTACCATTGGGTCTTTTTGCGCATAGGCGCTTGAGAGGCCAAAGATCATAGCCGTAGCGCACAGGAGGGTGAGGAGTTTCTTCATTGCTATACGTCCTTTCATGAAAACGTGTGAGTGTGGAAGAGAGAAAGCTTGCGGTGAAGCGGCAAGGTTTTCCCTGGTCCGGGATTCCGGTCCAGGGTTTCTGGATTCTGTACGCGAAGAGGGAGGCAATCGGATTGGCGGTGCGGGGAGAACGGCGTGGATGGAGTGCGATGGTTGCAATTGGCACGCAATCCGATTAGGCTGACCAACAGCCAGCGCAGCGGGCCTTGCTGGCAGCAAAGGATTTGCCGGGATCTACATCCATTGAGATCATTTCTCGCGTACTTGTTGCATAGCCGGAGAGGAGCCTAGTGACTGCCCCCATGCAGCCTCTATCCGACTCCGCGCTTGTCGAGAGAATGATGTCAGGCGACGAAGCTGCGCTTTCGACAATCTACGATCGGTACTCGGCCATGCTGTTTGCAGTGATTCTGCGCATTGTTCGGGACAAGCAGATAGCCGAAGAGGTTCTGCAGGATCTGTTTCTGCATCTTTGGCGCCAAGCGGCGCAGTTTGATGCGAGCCGGGGCTCTTTGGCGGCGTGGTTGATGGTGAGCGGCCGGAACCGGGCGATCTCCCGGCTTCGCGGGCGCGGAAGCCGGGAGGTGTTGGAAGAGGAAGAAGGCCTGTATGCGAATACATTTCTTTCCGCTCAAAACGTCGAAGAAGAGGTATCACGAACGGAGTTGAGGCGGCGATTGACCGATGCGCTGTTTCGGTTGCCGGCGGAACAGAGACAAGCCGTGGAGTTGGCCTATTTTGAAGGTTTGACACAGACGGAGATTGCGTCCCGGACGGGCAGTCCGTTGGGGACGGTTAAGACGAGGGTTCGAACAGCGATGCAGTCGCTGAAGCTGATATTGCGATGACAGAACGGCATCCCAATCCGGAAGACTTTGACCTCTACGCGTTTGGCGCGTTGGACGGCGAAGACAAAGTGGCCTTTGAAGCCCATGTACGCTCCTGCGCGGAATGTCGGCAGTCGCTTCAAGAGGCTCGGCGGCTCTCAAGTTTGCTGGGATTGGTGGAGGCTCCGGTTACGCCTCCTTCCGCGGTGAAAGAGGCACTGATGAAGCAAGTGAGAAGGGAGAGTGCGGAGCGCAAGAAGCAGATGGCTCCGGAGCGGCCGCGAAGAGCATCGTGGAGTTTGAGATTTGCGCTGGGATTCGCTTTTGCGGCGGTGGCGATGGGGTTTGCCGCGAGTTTTTTCTGGAAAGAAGATCAGTGGCAGAGGCAGGAGATCAAGGCGTTACAAGCGCAGATCTATAGTACGCAGGCGCAGGTGAACCACGACGCCGCTGCCTTGAAGACGATGAATGCGGTGGTGGGGGCCGCGGATACAGTACAGGTGGCGCTGGTGCAGCAGTCGAGTTCCATGCCGGGGCAGGCGCATGTGCTGTTCAATGCGCGGATGGGCGTGGTGGTCTATTCCGGTGAGGTGGCTCCGGCTCCGGCGGGTAGAAGCTATCAGCTTTGGCTGGTGCCGTCGGCGGGAGCTCCGGTGAGTGCGGGGCTGGTGGCCGCGGATCAACAGGGCCAGTCCGTGGTGGTGCATTTGCAGCCGGGGATGACGGCGAAGGCTTTTGCGGTGACGTTGGAGCCGTACGGGGGAAGGCCGCAACCTACCGGGCCCAAGGTGCTGGTGGGCGCATTGAACGGATAGCGCCACGGGTCAGGGAGTGCGGGGGGGGGGGTGGGCTTTGTGCGCCTGGCTGATTCCTTGCGGCGGGCGGAGAGCCGGATTCCGGCAGGTGGAACGCGAGGCCTCGACTGCAGTGGGCGTTTACCCCAAGGCCAAGGTTTCCCAGCAGGGTTGCTTGCCGGGGTGGAAGGAAGTCGCGTCCGTAGGTTCTCTGCTGGGTGCTCCGCTACGGGAGGGATGGTCTAGCTGCCCGGGTGGTTATCGAGGGCGGCGAGGACGTCGTAGGGATCGGGACGAACGCGGTGCTCGGCGTGAGCCTCGGAGAAGAGGATTTTGCCCGAGTGGGCGATGACAAAGGTGGCGGGGATGGGAAGACGCCAGGTGTTGGGGCCTTGATCGCCGTGGATGAAGGGAAGGTTGATCATCATGGAGCGGTAGTGCTGTTGCAGGGGTTCGGGGATGGTGTAGGCGACGTGGAAGTCGTCGGCGATGTGGCAGCCAGCGTCAGAGAGCAAAGGGTAGGTGAGGGCGTGATGCTGGGCGGTGAAGTCGTTCTGGCGAGGGAGCTGGGGTGAGATGGCTACCAAGAGGGCTCCGCGCTCGCGGACCTGAGGGAACGCGGCTTGCCAGGCTTCCAACTGGGTGATGCAGTAGGGGCACCAGCGGCCACGGAAGAAGAGGACTATGAGGGGCCCGATAGCCAGCAGATCCGAGGAGCGGACGAAGCGTGTTCTGCTGGAAGAGGTGTTGCTGAGAGCGCAGGCTGCTGCGTCTGGCAGGTGGAAGGATGGTGCCATTGCCCCGACGGGCAGGACGCGGTCTTCGATGCCGGTGAGCAGAAGGTCGTGGACGGCCATGTCCGTGACGGCGAGGCGTTCGGGCTGAACCAGGGCGCGGGTCTGCGTAGTGATGTTGTCCAGCTTGGTCTGAAGGTGGGTGGAGCGCGTGATCACATGGTTAGTTTAAATGCCGCAGGGTGGGTGCGCGAGGGGATTACAGAGCGATGTTCGAACGCGGGCGTTGACCCTGGGGGATGGATAGGCGAGCAGAGATGGTTGCCGCCAGCGGGGCGAGGGGCGTGCCGAAAGAGATATTGCACAGCGCGAGGGGCGGATGTATGATCAACGAGCTTCAACATGACAGTAGAGAGACCAGGGTCCAGCGAGGGGAGAACGATGAGAGGTGGGTGGAGGCTTTTTGCGGCTGTATTGTTGTTGTGCGCGGCGACCGCGAGCCAGGCGGTGAAGTGGCCTTCGCGTCCGAAGCTGCCCGTGCCGAGCAACTGGGAGTTGGATCAGTTACTGTCCGACTTTGGCGGTGGACCGACGCTACGTTCCAGTAACTTTACGGTGATCAGCGACAAGGCGGACGATCTGAACGTGCAGTTTGTGACCGTGGACGCCGCAGGGACTACCACCAACAGCTCCTGGAGCGGGCCACAGAACGGTGAGATGCGGCCCGTGGAGGGTTTGGCGGGAGGTATGTTCGGAATCGACCGCAAGGGCCACGCGCGGCTGGTATTTGCCGATGGAACAATTTTGGATGGGGTGATCTCCGTGTCAAAGGATAAGGGAACGCTCATGTTACGGGGGACCCTGACGACCAAAGATGGAAACGCCTACCGGCAGGTGCTGGTGTTCAATCCAGCAGAGTAGAGCGGGAAGGAAGGCTCTGCACTGCGGCGCATGGTGAGAGAGAAGGCCGCTGGATTAGGCGGATGGTGGTTGGGCAAGGCCGAAGAGCTGAAGGAGGGTGCTGGTTGCCTCCTGGGCGTTCTGAGTCTTGAACTGCGGTGGGAGCCGAAAGACGGTCGCCTGTGGGACGACGGCGGTAAGGCTCTGCGCGATGGCGTCAGAGGATAGATGGGCAGAGCCTGGTCCGACGAGAAGAATCTCCGTTGGGTTGGAGCGGAGGACGATTTTTGCGTCCTGCAAGATGCTACAGGTGCGGACGGTGAAGTGGTGCTGGGTGAGAACGGTGCGGACGAAGGCGCATAGATCCGGGGAGGGATCGAATGCCAGCACGCGGCGGCCGCCATGCTCTTCCGCCCGGCGGGCAGCGGATCCGCTGCTGTAGGAGGAGATGGCCTCTTGTTCTGAGGAGAAGACCCGGATGACGGTGGAGAGCATGGTGAGGTCAAGCAGGCTGGAGACGAAAGAGGAGGGTGAGGCGATGCGGAGATCGCCGCCGCGCTGGCGGACGTTGGTCATGTAGCGGACGATGAGGCCGAGTCCGATGCTGTCCAGGCGGTGCACCTCAGTGAGTGTGAGGACGAAGCGAGTGTAGGCCAGGGAACGCTCTTTGAAGGCGGACTCCAGCGCCGAGGCCTCGTCGCCGAGGACGATGGCGCCGGAACAGCGGATGACGTGGACGTTGCCGACGAAGGCGGATGCGAGTGTGAGTTGCATGGCGTCTCTCCGGATGCTGCCAAGGCCGAGAGTCATCTGTCAGCAGGTGAGGCGAGGGCAGAAGAATCGGTCTCAGTGTAGCGCATGGGCCAGAGTGTGCCGCGAGGTTTCGCCCAGGCAGGATAGCGTCGACCGGAGTTTCGTTGCGGCCTGTCCAGTTCTAGTTCGAGGGTTGCTTCTCGTTCAGAATGGGTGGGAAGCCCCCTGGCACGAAAGTTTGAGAGGAATCTATTGGGGTTTTCGGAGCGATGCTGCTGTTGGCAGGCTGCGCCTGGCTGATGGAGATGCTGGGGCTGGATCTTGGAGGGGTGGACTTTGGCCTGAGCGCGCCGGGGGAGATGCTGATGTTTGAGGCCAATGGGACGATGGTGGTCCCGGATCCGCGGACGAGGGTGAGATCTGGGCCTGTCGCAGGGCCGCCGTGGACTGCATTCATGGGGCAGCGAAAAAGATGTTTCAGCGGTGGGCCGGCGTTGGAGGCAAGCAGCGCGGGGAGGTTGTGAAGGATGCGCCGGTGGGATCTACCGCCCGGGTTAACGCCCAAACCTTTGCTGGCCACTCAACTGGCTCATCAGGCGCTGCTGCATCTTGCCGCCCCCTGAGCCCATGGTCTTGAACATCTTGCTCATTTGCTGGTGCTGGCGCAGCAGGTTGTTGACCTCCTGCACGGTGGTTCCGGAGCCGGCGGCGATGCGCTTGCGGCGGCTGCCGTTGATGATGGAGGCGTTCTGGCGCTCCTTGCGGGTCATCGAGTCGATGATGGTTTCGACGCGGTTGAACTGCTTTTCGTCGATGGAGCCGGCGGCCTTCTGCATCTGGGCGAACGGACCTACTGAGGGGAGCATCTTCAGGATGGATTGCATGCTGCCCAGTTTTTTGATCTGACGAAGTTGCTCGCGGAAGTCTTCCAGGGAAAAGCCATCGCCGGAGAGAGCCTTTTTGGCGAAGTCGGCTGCCTTGCTTTTGTCGAGCTTCTCGTCGGCTCGTTCGAGGAGTGTGGCGATGTCTCCCATGCCCATGATGCGGCTGACGATGCGGTCAGGGTGAAAGGGCTCAAAGGCGTCCGGCTTTTCCCCTGTGCCGAGGAACTTGATGGGCTGGCCGGTGATCTGGCGGATAGAGAGGGCGGCGCCGCCGCGCGAATCTCCGTCCATCTTGGTGAGAACGGCTCCGGTGATCTGGAGCTTGTCGTTGAAGGCTTTGGCGGAGTTCACCGCGTCCTGGCCGGTCATGGCGTCGGCGACAAAGAGAATCTCCGTGGGTGAGAGCAGCTTTTTGAGCTCCGCCATCTCTTCCATCAGGGCCTGATCGATCCCGAGGCGGCCGGCGGTGTCCACAATCAGGATGTCGCAGCCGTAGTTGGCGGCCTCGCGGCGGGCCTCTTTGGCCAGGCGGAGAACGTCTTCTGTGCGGGCTCCGGAGGGGTCAAGTTTGCCCTCATAGAGCTGCGCGTTGATGGAGCGGGCGACGACGGCGAGCTGCTCGCGGGCGGCGGGACGGTAGACGTCAACGGAGACCAGCATGGGGCGATGACCACCCTTTTTGAGCCATTGAGCCAGCTTGCCGGAGGTGGTCGTCTTACCGGAGCCCTGCAGGCCGGCCATAAGGATCACCGTGGGCGGCTGGGAGGCGAACTTGAATCGCGCCGTGTCTGTGCCCAGCGTGGCGATCAGTTCGTCACGGACGATCTTGACGATCTGCTCGGCCGGTGAGAGCGCGGTGGCGACGATGGACCCAAGGGCTTTGGCCCGGATCTTCTCGATGAGGTCGCGAGCAACGTCGAGATTGACGTCGGATTCAAGCAGAGCGACGCGGATCTCACGGAGTGCGTCATTGATGTTCTCATCGCTGAGCGTGCCCTGGCCCCGCAGAGTCTTAAACGAGCGCTGAAGTTTTTCAGAGAGGGTTTCAAACATAGCTATCTCTAAGTATAGCTACCGTTGCGGTTGGAGCGCGCCGACGCCTGCGAAGAGGCAGTGTCCCTAAGAGTGCGTTGCTGGAAATGAAGTGGGAGCATAACTAGCCTTGCTCGGACTTTCGCTCGCGTTCGCTACTCTGGGAGACCTTACCGTAGATGTAGACTCCCACAAGCGAGGCCAATCCGGTGAAGAACACGCCGAACCCCTCGACGCTCTTGCCTTTATAAACAAGGAAAAGACCGCCGCCGATAGCGACAAGGCCGAGGATGAGGGCGCTGATCGCTCCGAATATCTGGACGAAAGCGTTCGACCGAATCACCAGGTATTCGATCTTCTGACGATGCAGGGATTGGGACTCGAACTGCGCGAATATTCGTTCCGCTCCCCCGGGAACGATTCGATCGTAGTGTTCCAATATCTCTGGATGCGGGAGCGGCCCCGAGTACTACTGGGTTCCCATGATGGCTTGGCGGGTTTTCTGCTCCATTTGGGTCTTGCTCAGCCCGCTGCGTGCCAAGGTCGTGCCTCGCTATTTTGTCACTGTGTCGATAGCCATCTGCATATCTGCTCCAACGGCCAACCAGTCGCCCTGTAGGGCGCGTACGTCCGCGTCTTCCTCGCCTCGGCTTCGGTTGTAATCGTCGAAAGTTCCGCCAAGATCGAGCACCCGCGCAGCCCCGCTCACAAACGATGGGTGCGCGAATAGCGCGTCAGTGCCAACCCAATTCAACTTTGTACCCATAACGTCCTCGCTGCCAGGTTAGATGGCGCCTGACGACCGCACGGCTCGCGGCGAGTCCAGGTTTTACCCCAGACCGCTTATCTGTGCGATGGGGGCACCGTTGGTTAGCAGAACCCTCCTGAACCGCAACTTATCCCACAACCTATCAAAAGTCTAGCAGAAATGCGGAAACTACCGTCAAAACTGATGATCAGCGCGTCTCTCTTATCGGTATCTGACCAGCCGGACCCTGGCGGGCAAATTCCGCCCGAGTCCAGACTGGCCGGTAGCGCAACCCTCCCTAGCAGGCGCCACCCGCACAGTTCCGCGAACTTCGCAAAAGTCGCAGGGGGCAAACCATACAGAACATGCGGCTCGCAGTTCCGCCCATCTCTTTTGGGGAACTCATCGGCAACGGTTTCATCCGGCGTACACCCTGATACTCAGGTTCTACAGTTCGACCTGAGATGCGCAGATGCTTGCATTACCGGGTCTGCCGAAGTCTGGGATTGGGAAAGCCTCCACAACGGCGACGGGCTGTGCCGGCAGGTGTTTCTGTGATACATTTTGCCGTCATGCTGAAGAGAATCACGTTTCGCGGCGGATGGATTTTGGGTATGGTTCTCATAGCGGGGGCGGTAACGGCGGTGACCTACAAGGACCAACAGATCCGCGTCAAATACAAACGCGAATGTCAGGAGCACATGGCCGAGGTTGCGGCTGATGGGGGAGATCCGCTATCCAGCGCAGATGACTGCAAGAACCCAGAGGATTACATGCCTTGGTGGGACGTGCTCGTAGCATGGCCGGAGGGAATCACTACTTGGGCTATCCTTCTGACTCTCGGCGCGATTTCGTGGCAGGCCTTTGAGGCCCGCAAAGCTACTGCGGTCGCCCAAGACGCCGTCAACGCGGCCTACGGAAGCTTAGCCTATGCAGAGGCTCAGTTTGAGCTGATGAAGGAGAAGGAACGCCCCAGGCTTAACCTCCGGCCCGCGGAATGGAAGATCGAGCGTAACGGCCAAGATTGGCAAATCGCGGGGACCGTGGAAATCAAGAATATCGGCGCAGGGCGAGCTTTTAATATGGAATGCAGGGGCGAGTTGATCGTGCTGCCCACCGAACAGGCTCCGCCCGACCCGGACGAATGGAGCGGGTTCATACTTCTGCCGGAAGACTATATTGACCCCTCTCCCGTTCCCGTCAAAGCGGAGTTTCGCGCCTGCGCCGGGGAGGGTAGCCTTCCCGATGATCTTGATGTGTTTATCGCCGACGCGTTAGCCCGCAGGCTGAAAATCTACATTGTCGGATTCATTGAGTACCAGGGCCTCGGAATGAAGTGGCGTCGCCCCTTTAGATACGCCAGAAGCTTTGTAAGTACGTGGGACATGCTCTGGCTCTCTCCCGTACTCTCGACGGACGGGGAGAGGGCCCTGCGGGGCTCGTGGCTGCCAGAGATAGAAGACACGGAGATTGCAGTAAGCCAAAATTAGGCTGCTGCCCGCGAGGGAGTGCGCTTAAGAACCCAAGGGCCGGCTCAGGCGCCTGCTCTGGAAGCAGACGGATGCAGCCGGGCTGCCTTTTCGAAGGCCTGATGGAGATCGGCGATCAGGTCTTCCTCATCTTCCACGCCCACGGAGACGCGCACCAGATCCCGAGGAAGCTGGCGCTGGGCCAGCAGTTCAGGAGGGACGCTGGCGTGGGACATGGTGGCCGGCATGCTGACTGAGGAACTGACGCTGCCGAAGCTGACCGCGATGTGAAAGAGGTGGGTGGACTCCGCGATGGCCTTTGACAGAGTGACAGAGCCGGTCGTGAAGCTCATGACCGAACCCGGGCCCGCTGCCTGACGGTGGTGCAGTTGATAGGCATTCTCTTCAGCGAGGCCGGGATAGAAGACCTGCGTGACTTCTTTCCTTGCGGCGAGCCACCTGGCTACGGAGAGAGCGTTCTTCTGCTGGCAGTCGATGCGGAGCTTGAGGGTCTTCAGGCCGCGAAGAAGCAGGAAGCTGTCAAAGGGCGAGAGCGCGGCTCCCTCCGCATTGCTGATGAAGCGAATCTGCTTGGCCAGAGCTTCGTCCTTTACGATCACCGCTCCGCAGGTGACGTCGTGATGCCCTCCCAGGAATTTGGTGCCGGAGTGGATGACGATGTCCGCGCCGAGGTCCAGAGGATTTTGTAGATACGGGGACATCACGCTGTTGTCGATAGAGAGAAGCGCTCCGTGCGCATGCGCTACCTCAGAGAGCCGCTGGATATCCAGGATGTGAAAGAGTGGGTTCGTAGGCGACTCGATATGGACCAGCCTGGTTGCTGGAGTCAGATGTTTGGCGAACGCATCCGGGTCCAGCGCATCGGCGTAGCAGGCGCGAATGCCGGAGCGGTCAAGGACGCGGGAGAAGAGCCGGCAGGTTCCACCGTAGAGGTCAAGGTCAGAGAGAATCTGATCGCCGCTGCGCAGCAGGCGGGTGACGGCTGTGATGGCCGCCATGCCGCTGGAGAAGCAGAAGGCGTGGCTTCCGTTCTCCAGTGAGGCAAGCTGGCGCTCCAGCACGGCCCGGGTGGGATTTGCACTGCGCGAGTAGTCGTACTCAGCCTCGGCGTCCATGGTCTCGCGCGTAAAGGTAGCGGTCTGATAGATGGGGGTAACGATAGGCTTGTAGGGATCTCTGGGCGCGGGTTCAAAGTTCACCAGGCGGGTAGCGAATTTCATGGCTTGTCTTTCTCTGCGCGCGGTTCAGATGCCGCGGCGGCGATGGCCTGGGAGAGATCGGCGATGAGATCTTCGGGATCTTCCAGTCCGACGGAGATGCGGATGAGGCCGTCGCTGATGCCGAGGGTCTGACGCAGTTGGGGGTCCAGGTCCGCGTGGGTGGTGGTGGAGGGGTGGGTGAGCAGGGTCTCAAGCCCGCCCAGGCTCTCCGCGCGGGAGCAGAGCTGGAGGTGGTTGAGTGCGTGGCGCGCGGCCTCCGCGCCGCCCTGGAGTTCAAAGGCTACGATGCCGCCAAAGCCGCGTTGTTGCGCTGCGGCGAGAGCGTGTTGCGGGAAGGACTCCAGGCCGGGGTAGAAGACGTACTTGACATCCGGATGCGCTTGCAGCCACTGAGCGATGCGCAGCGCCCCGGCGCATTGCAGGCGCAGGCGCATGGGCAGGGTTTTCATTCCCTGCAGCGTAAGCCAGGCTTCGAATGGCGCTTGAATGCAGCCCAGCGTCTTGCGGATGAGGCGCAGACGTTCCATCAACGCTTCGTCGTGGCTGGCGATGGAGCCGCCCACCGTCGCGTTGTGTCCATCGATGTATTTGGTGGTGGAGAGGATCGAGATATCGGCTCCCAGTTCGAAGGGGCGCTGCAGGATCGGGGTGAGGAAGGTGTTGTCCACGGCCAGCAGAATGGAGTGCCGTTTGGCGATCCGGGAGATCGCCTGGACGTCAGCGAGTTTGAGTGTGGGGTTGCCGGGGGTCTCGATCAGGATCAGGCGGGTGGTGGGCCGGATGGCTGCTTCCACGGCGGCGGGGTTGGAGGTATCGACGAAGTCTCCGCTGATGCCGAGATGATCGAGCACCTCGCGGAAGAGCCGCATGGTGCCGCCATAGACAACGTCGGAGAGGACGGCGTGGTCGCCGCTCCGGAGCAGAGTGAAGAGCAAGGTGGTGATGGCGGCCATTCCGGTGCGGAAGCTGACCGCCGACCGGGTTCCTTCCAGAGCGGCGAGGGCTTGCTCCAGGGCATCCACCGTGGGATTAGAGACGCGCGAGTAGCTGTACCCTTTATCGACGCCAACCGCATCGTGGACGAAGATGCCGGTTTGGTAGAGGGGGAAGAGGATGGAGCTGGCATGGTTGTCCAGCGTGCGGCCGCCGCGAATGGCGAGCGTGGCTTCTTGAAAGGTCTTGGTGGACAACCCTCTCTCCTTGCTGAGGTTGGGAGTGAATTCAGAGGCAGCAAAGCCGCCGGGAGGCGCTCAGGCGGCAGACAACAAAGAGATGGTTGCAGCGAACTCAGAGCATCGATGCCGGAACGGAACCTTTGGGCGATTCTATGGCTCTCGGCATGTGATCGGCGCCAGACAACCTCCCAGAGAACTCCCAGACAGACTCATTGTCACGAGTCTAGCAAACAAAGCTGCGCCGAAGGGTAGCGGCGGGGAAGAAGTTTAGGATGGCCGCGGAGGCGAAGCGGAAGGGCGCCGAGCGGGGGGTGCTTGTGGACGGCGCTCTGCGCGGAGCGAGGCGCCACGTAGCTTGGCAGATACCCGGACTGGCGCGGGGGGTGGTGGGGCGTGAGAATCTAGGGATGAATCAGGCGTCGAATGCAGGGAGTTGTGGAACGATGCTGCGTGAGTATATGACCCACTTGCGAGTGGAGAAGGGGCTGCGGCCGCTGAGCTGTGAGGCTTACCTTCATGATCTGGAGATCTTTGCCGAATATCTGGAAGCAGGCGGCGGAGATGGCCTTGGAGTCAAGACGTTTTTGACCGCGCAACAGGCGGATGTGGGCGGATTCATGCAGCATCTGCGCGAGCATGGAGTGCAGGCGCGGTCGATCGCCCGCAAGCTGAGTTGCCTGCGCGGGTTCTACCGCTGGCTGCTGATGGAAAAGCTGGTGCAGCGCGACCCGACGGTGAATATCGAGAGCCCGGCGAGTTGGAAGGTGCTGCCGAAGTCCCTGGCTGAAGGTGAGGTTGCGGAGATGCTGGATCGCGCCGCCGCCGCGGCCCGAGTGGAAGATGCGGCGGGAACTGGGCTGGGCGTGGCTCTGCGGGATCACGCCATGCTTGAGGTGCTCTACGCCGGTGGGTTGAGGGTAGGCGAGATGGTCGCGCTCCGCCAGGAGGATCTGCGCCTGGAGACGGCCAGCGTGCAGGTGAGGGGTAAGGGAGACAAGGAGCGGATTGTGCCCATCGGACGCAGCGCGGTGGAGGCGCTGGAGGCCTATCTGGAGCGCGGACGGCCGGAGTTGCTGCGGGCGCGGAGGAGCGGTGGGAGGCTGGAGAGAGCACTGTTTTTGTCGGTTCGGGGAAGGCCGTTGACCACCCAGGCGGTTTGGCAAGTGGTGCGGAGTGCGGACAGGCACGCCAGTCCGCACAAGCTGCGCCACAGCATGGCCACGCATATGGTGGAGCATGGCGCCGACCTGAGGACCGTGCAGACACTGTTGGGTCACGCCGACATCGCGACCACACAGGTGTATACGCACCTGGCGATCGACCGGCTGAAGACGGTGCACCGGATGTGCCATCCGCGGGGGCGGAGGCGGACGGTGGAAGCATGAGCCGCTCTTCTGGAGATGAATCTACGCGTGGCGGTGGGGATGCGGGGAAGAACCCGAACGGCGAGGAGCCGAAGGCAGAGGCCACGGTGGCGGATCCAGCGGAGTTGGTGGCGCTCGGGGAACAGTTTTTGGCCGTCCTGCGGGATGAGCGTGGGGCCAGCGAGCATACGCTGCGGGCGTACGCGCGAGAGGTGAGAGCGTTTGCGGAGTTTCTTGCGGAGTGCTCAAGGGAAGGCTCCGCGAAGGGCGAAGGGTTGTCCTGGGTGGAGCATACCCATATTCGTACCTACATGGCTTTGCTGCTGGACAAGGGATTGACCAAGGCCAGCGTGGCGCGCGCACTGGCTGCGATTCGGAGCTGGTTCAAGTGGGCGGCCAGAAGAGGGTTGGTGGAGAGTAATCCGGCGCTGCTGGTGAGTACGCCGAAGCGGCCCAAGCATCTGCCCAGGGTGCCGAGCGTGGAAGAGGTGAACCGGGTGCTGGACTCACTGGAACCGGGCCACGGGGCAGGGAGGGCGGGTGCGGGAGGAGCGCAGGAGGATGAGCGCCATGCGGAGCAGAGCGCGAGGTGGCCGGAGCGGGAGCGGGTGATCTTTGAGCTTCTCTACGGGTGTGGGATTCGCAACTCAGAGCTGGTGGGATTGGATATGGACTCGATCCGCTGGGGTGAGGATGCGATCCGCGTCTTCGGTAAGGGAAGGAAGGAGCGTTTGGTGCCGCTGGGTGATGCGGCGGCGGAGGCGGTGCGGGCATACCTGCCGCAACGCCGGGCGCGGCTGGAGGCCGCTGGGCTGGGACGGTTGGCGGAGGATGGACCGTTGCTGATTCGGCTGAGGGTGAGCGCAGCGAAAGGCAAAGGCGCAGCGAGAGGCGCAGGAGCGGCCAGGGGTGCAGCGCGGTTGACCACGCGCAGCGTGGGAAGGATTGTGAAGAGCATTGCGCTGAGCCGGGGATTGGCGGCCGATGTGCATCCACACACCTTACGCCATGCCTTTGGAACCCACATGCTGGAGGAGGGCGCCGACCTGCGCGCCATCCAGGAGATGCTGGGCCACGAACGACTCAGCACCACGCAGCGCTATACGCAGCTTACGGTGGGACAGATCCAGCGGGTCTATGACCAGACGCATCCCCGCTCGAAGTAAACGGAGAGACGAGCGGGGAGGATCGGCGCCCGGGAGCGGACGGTGATCGCCATGCTTCCGGCAAAGATCGAGTGGCGTGGGCCTAGTAGCGGGGGATAGACGGATCGATGGTTTTGGACCAGGCGTTGATGCCTCCACGGATGGATTGGACCTTTTCGAAGCCCTGTTGGCGGAGCCATGCGGCTACGTAGAGCGAACGCGTGCCGTGGTGGCAAAGGATAAGGGTAATAGCATCCTCGTCCACATGCTGATGAGCGCGACCGGGGATCTCCCCCATC
>DAHXNO010000073.1 GCA_027365345.1 Granulicella sp. | reverse complement strand
GCTCCAACCCTCCCCGGCCCTCCGCCACGGACGATCGGCTCTCAGCCCCGCCCCTTCAGCCCTGCCCGCACCTTATACCGGGGCTACATGGTGGCGAACGTCAGCGCCGCGCACCCAGAAGATGACATCCTCCGCGATGTTGGTCGCATGGTCGCCGATCCGCTCCAGGTTGCGGGAGATGATCAGCGTATCCAGCGCCTGCGAAGCCAGATCCGGTTGGCTCTTGATCAGCGTGCTCAGCGAATGAAAGGCCTCGCGATTGATCTCGTCCACCTGGTCATCCAGCATCAGAACGGACTGCGCCAGATCCGCGTCCCCCTCAATAAACGCCTGCAGGGCCTTGCGCACCATGGCAGAGGCCAACTGCGCAAGGCGTGGAATATCCACCGGCAGATCCACCTTGGGCTGCTTGCCCAGATCCATCACTCGCATCGCGATCCCGGCAGCCTGATCCCCCATCCGCTCCAGATCGACGTTGATGTGGATCACCGCCAGAATAAAGCGCAGATCCACCGCCATCGGCTGCTCCATGGCCAGCAAATCCAGGGCCAGTTGATCAATCTCCAACTCCATCCGATTGATCGCCGGCTCGGAGTTCCGCACCAGTTCGCACACACTGGAATCACGCGAGGAGTACGCTTCGGTCGCGCGCTGGATCGCCTGTTCCACCAGACCGGCCATCACCAGAAGACGTTCCTTCAACTCATCGAGACTCTGCTGGAACTTGATCCGTATCATCCGAACCTCCCCGTTATGTAGTCTTCCGTACGCTTGTCGGAGGGGTTCGTGAAGATCTTCGTCGTCGCATCAAACTCCACCAGCCTGCCCATCAGGAAGAACCCAGTCTTCTCCGCAACCCGCGCCGCCTGTTGCATATTATGCGTCACGATCACAATCGTATACTGGCTCTTCAGCTTGAAGATCAAATCCTCGATCTTCGCCGTGGATACCGGGTCCAGCGCACTGGCCGGCTCGTCCATCAGCAGCACCTCCGGATCCACAGCCAGCGCCCGCGCAATGCAGAGCCGCTGCTGTTGCCCACCGGAGATGCTCGCTCCAGACTTCTTCTTCAAATCGTCCTTCACCTCATCCCACAGCGCCGCCTGCCGCAGCGACCGCTCCACCACCTCGTCCAGTATGCGCTTGCGGCGAAATCCATTCAGCTTCAAGCCGCTCGCCACATTGTCATAGATGGACATGGTAGGAAACGGATTGGGCCGCTGGAACACCATGCCCACCCTGCGCCGGATCTCTACCGGCGTCGCATCCTTGTAGATGTCCAGATCGCCCATGCGCACCGTCCCCTCCGCCCGCGCTATGGGGTTCGTCTCATGCATCCGGTTCAGGCAGCGAACAAAGGTGCTCTTTCCACAACCAGAGGGGCCGATCAGCGCAGTCACATGGTTAGCTGGAATGTGCAGGCTCACATCCTTCAGCGTATGGGTAGAACCGTACCAGGCATTCAAGCCTTCCACGCGAATGTCGACTCCCACTAACTTCCTCCCTTCAGAACGCCGCGGTCGGCAAAGATCCGCACCAACGTCACTGAAGCCATAATCATCACCATCAACACCAGCGCCCCGGCCCATGCCAGGCGATGCCACTCATCATAGGGTGACACGGCATACACAAAGATCTGCAGCGGCAGCGCCGCTATCGGTTGATTCAGATCGAAGCTCCAGAACTGGTTCCCAAAGGCGGTAAACAGCAGTGGAGCCGTCTCTCCGGCAACCCGGGCAAACGCCAGCATGCAGCCGGTAATGATACCCGGGGAGGCCGTCCGCAGACTCACCGAGAGCACCGTGCGCCACTTGGGAATGCCCAGGCCAAAGGCCGCCTCGCGCACCGGATTGGGCACCAGCGCCAGCATCTCCTCCGTGGTGCGGGCCACCGTCGGCACCATCATAATCGCCAGCGCCACCCCTCCGGCCATGCCGGAAAAATGATGCTCCGGAGCTACCAGCAACGCATAGGCCACAATGCCCATCACAATGGACGGCACGCCATTGAGCACATCGGCCGTAAACCGCACAATCGCTCCTCGCCTGGTGCCACGCGCATACTCGGCCAGATAGACCCCCGCGCCAATACCCACAGGAATGCCCAGAAGACTGGCCAGCCCCAGCACTGCTGCGGAGCCCGCTATCGCATTGGCCATGCCCCCGCCCGGCATGCCAACTGGCATCGGCGGACGCGTGAAAAAGGCCAGATTCAGCGAACTCGCGCCCTTCAGCAGCAGGTACCCCAGAATCGCAACCAGCGGCGTCAACACCACAATTGTGCTGACGATGGCCACGCCAGTCACCAGGTGATTGGTGGCGCTGCGGCGCAGGCGGATCATCCGTTCCAGGCTCTGCGACCGAACCGGCGCTGAACCCGGCTGGGAACTCTGCTGCATACTCATGACTGCACGCTCCCTGGATTCCCACGCGTCACCGCCCACACCATCAGGCGCGCAACCGCATTCACCACAATCGTCACCAAAAATAGCGCCAGGCCGATCTCGATCAATGCGCTCAGGTAGAGATCTCCCGTCGCCTCCGTGAACTCATTGGCGATCACGCTGGCCAGCGTGTATCCCGGCGCAAGCAGATTCTTCTCCATCCCCGGATGGTTTCCAATCACCATCGTCACTGCCATCGTCTCGCCCAATGCCCGTCCCAGGCCAAGAATCACCGATCCGATAATCCCCATCCGCGCATTGCGCAGCACCCCGATGCGCAACATCTCCCACCGCGTCGCTCCCAGCGCCAGCACCCCCTCCCGCTGGCTCACCGGCACCACCCGCATCACATCCCGGCTGATGGAACTGATCACCGGGAAGATCATGATCGCCAGGATCACACCAGCCGTAAACATGCCCACCCCAAAGTCTGGCGCAACAAACAAACCCGTCCAGCCCAGGTACCGGATCAACACCGGGCCCACATAGTCGCGGATGATCGGCGCCAGCACAAAGATTCCCCAAAGCCCATACACCACACTGGGGATGGCCGCCAGCAGTTCGGTCAGGAAAGAGATAGGCCCCCGCAGCGCCCTGGGACAGACGTCCAGCAGAAAGATGGCCACAGCCAGCGCCAGGGGAACCGCCATACAGACAGCCAGCAGCGAGGAGAGCACCGTTCCATAGAGAAACGGCAGCGCTCCAAACTTGCCCGTCACCGGATCCCACACCCTGTTGATAAAGAACCGCAACCCAAAGGCGTGGATCGACAGACGAGACTGATCGATCAACATCAGCAGAATCAGCACCACAATCCCGAAGATGGCCAGCGCGCAGATCAGCATCAAACCGGCGAAGACGCCATCCGCCATCCGGCCAGAGCTCTTCTTTTGCAGAAAGCTGCGGATCACAGAGCTTCCTTGCTCCGCTGGCGTTGCCCGCGCCGCCATCGCCGGCGGTATCTCCATCCGCCGGCCTGGAAGATCTGCGCCAGGAGCAGGCTCACCCCCTGGCCGCACGGAAGCGCCCGCCGGCCCTGAAGAGGACTCCAAGCCGGCTCTCGACCTTGCAGAAAACGAAATGATCTCTGGGTCGTTCATCACTCTCTCAGGACCAACCCCCGCCTAACCCCACTTTATGAAAGGAATGTGAATAGACCGTGAATTTCGACCATTTCGGAGCGCCGGTCTGGCGCAGAAAAGGCGAAGAAACTGGAACAGCGCCAGAAGACAACGTCCTCTTGCCGAGCCCTCCCCCAGCGTTCGCGCAACCTCTCGCCCCGGGAACATCCCGTCAACACCAGAACCAGATCGGCTGCCAGCCACCCGTCTTCGCGCTCGGCCGCTGCGCTCTTCCATCCGGAGCCATCCATCGCGGCGTTCCTCCTACCCATATTTAAGCTGCGCAGCCTTCCCAGGAGGTTTCACACCAGGAGTAGCCGACGCAGCGCCAGCCACTCCCGCTACGGCATTAATGAACCTCTTCAATGGTCTTGCGAACTTTGGCGATCACCGCTGGCGGCAGCGGAGCATACGTCATGCTCGCCGCCTCGGACTCTCCGTGATCCAGCATCCACTCCAAAAAGGCATGCATCACCTTGCCATTCGCCGGTGAATCCATCGGCACAGGGATCAGCAGCCAGGTAAAGGACGCAATCGGATAGGAACTCGCGCCCGGCGCATTGGTGATCGAAACTCGGTAGTCCGCCGGCATGCTGTCCGCCGCTCCCGCCGCCGCATCGCTTACCGTCTCTGTCGAAGCCTTCGCCCAGTTCCCTGCCGCGTTTTTCACCAGGCCATAGAGCATGTGGTTTTGCACGGCGTACATCAACTCCACATAGCCAAACGAGTAAGGCGTGTTGCGGATCGTCCCCGCCACGCCTTCATTCCCCTTGCCCCCAACACCCGTAGGCCACTGCACGGAGGTTGAGCAACCAATCTTCGTCTTGAACTCCGGGCTCACCTTGCTCAGAAAATCCGTAAAGATATAGTTGGTGCCCGAACCATCCGAGCGATAGACCGGCAGAATAGTCTGATCCGGCAGCTTGACGCCCGGGTTGTCCTTCGCCAGGCGCGGATCGTTCCACTTCGTAATCTTGCCCAGATAGATATCCGCAATCACCTCCGGCGCAAACTTCAGCTCGGCCGTAGTCCCCGGAATGTTATAGGACGGAACCACCCCGCCCAGCACCGTCGGAATCTCAAGGAGATGCACCTTGTTGGCGGCGGCATCCGCCAACTGCTTGTCGGTCATCGGACCGTCGGAGGCGCCAAAGTCCACCGTGCCCTGCGAGACCTGCCGAATCCCAGCGCCCGATCCCACAGACTGATAGTTGATCTGCACGCCCGGATCGACCATCGCGTACTCCGCGAACCACCGCTGATAGATCGGATTCGGAAAAGTCCCCCCCGCGCCGGTCATGTGGACCGGCCCTCCCGTCGACGTCCCTGGGTTTGACTTGCAACCAAGTGGAGCCAGCGTCAGCACACTGGCCAGCATCGCCGCCTGAATTCTCTTCCTCGTCATCTCAAACTTCCTCCGAACTCTCTTGAACCGCTCTGCCCTTCGCATGGCCCTGTTCCGTAAACTCAGCCCAAGACCCCGCGTCTCCGGCCTCCTCTGCGACCATACTATGCGCCGGGACCGGGGGCATCATCACCAGCCTGTGAAATTGCGCCGGGGGCGGAAGCGCCCTCGCCCGCATCTCACTCTCTTTACGGGATGTAGTAGCGCATGCTCACGTCGATCATCGGATCAGTCGCGCGCGGCCCAGTCGGGGTGGTGGAAGAGCCGATGCCGGACCACAGATTACGCTGAAGATAGCTGTAGGTAACCCAGTACTGCAGCCGGCCCTTGCTGGGGTTGTCATACATGCGATAGATAAACCCAGCCATCGGTTCCTGAATATACCTTGTGGGTGAGGCGCAATTGCTCGCCAGGATCGATCCGCCCGTGCCGGCCGTCGGGATGCTGCTGGGCAGGTTGTAGCAACCCGTGTCATTCAGAGTATCCGGGCCGTAACCGATCAATTCCGTAGTGTTTCCAAACCTCACCGGGTACACCGTGCGCTGGTCGTACTCACCGCCGTAGTACGCAAACACCTCCAGCTTCTTCGTGGGATGTTCTACCAGGCTAAACATGCCGCGATAGTTCCGGATCGGCTCCAGCCTTTCATCCGGCTTCAACGTCGCATCGGCGAGTTGAGAAGCGCCATAACGCCCCAACCCTGTCCCGCCCATCCCCTGGATCCCAATCTCCAGGTTCCTGGTCGGGTACACCCGAATGGCGCCAAACACACCGCCCGCGGCAGCCGTGTTGCTCTCCAGCTTCGTTCCGTACGTATACGTATCCACCGTCGTTCCAGGCGTCGCCGGGAAGAACTCGTTGCGCATAAAGCGTCCGATGCCGCCGAACTCTGCGTGAATCCACGGCTTATCGAACGCGGCCTTCACAATCACATCCGGAGCCAGGTTGTTGGCGTAGGTGGTGATGGCGCTGTTTCCCGCCGTGTTCCCCGCACCCACCGCCTGAGCAACGTTGTAGAGGCCGCCGGCGTTGCCAATACCGCCAAAAAAGAACTGGGTTGGAATATCGCCGGAGGCCGTGAAGTTCGTAATCTGCGCCTGCTCGGCAGAGCCTGCAATCGTGAATGCTCCCGTCTGGTAGTTACCCCAGCGCTGTTGCACACGAAACCCAGGCTGACGGGTCCATGAAAACCCAACCAGGTACTGGGCATCGATCGTCTCCGGCGTAATCTCCGTCCGCACATCCGTCCCCTTGCGGTCTTCTGTCACCAGGGACCACATCTGGCCGCCGGTTACCGTAAAGCCGCTCGGCAGAGCGCTCTGCCCCCAGATCTGCCGCTGACGCAGCACATAGCTGTTGGTCTCATTGTTATTTGACGTGACGCCGGTACCCAACCAATCCATCTCGTAGTAACCGGTAAGCTGGTAACTGCCGGCATCGCCTGTCACCAACATGGAGAGCCGGCTCTGACGGGCAGAGAAGTTCAGCTCGCTTACGTGTCCTTGATTCGCACTCGGCAGCGGAATGGCATTGAACGCCGAATTGATGCCTGAGTTCTCCGAGTGCTGCCGCCATACCCCTTCAAACGCGGCAAAACCACCCGGAGTGATCGACACGCCTTTGTAGTGTAGGGCGTCAGGCGATTCGGTCTCTCGCCGGAGCTGCTGGTCCGTCAGCACCACGTTCTGACTCACGCCGGCTTGCGTGCTCTGCAGCCGATCGATACTGCCGGAGACCGCGGTTACCTTGGCGCTGGCCCCCTCCGCCGCCTGCTTCGCCTGCTGGGCTGCACTTGCCGCAGCCGCAGCTTGAGCCTGCGCGTCGGCCGCCGCCTGCCGGGCAGAGGCAGCCGTCTGCTGGGCAGAAGTCGCCTCTCCGCTCTTCGCATGGAGCTGCTGCTTCAGCTCATCGAGCTGCTTCTGCAGGGATTGCATCTCCTCGCGCATCTCGCGCAACTGAATCTCTTCCGGCGTCTCTGGCTGATGCTTCTGCTGTGCGCCATTCTCTTGGGGAGGCGCTGTATCGGTCGTTTGGCCCCGCATCTTGATCTGGGTTCCCAACATCATCGTCACCACTAGAACAGCACGCAGCACTCTCTCTGGTCGCATCGTCTCTCGCGGACTCTGGCTAAGGCGGCAGGACTCCCGAAGACCTGGGTCCGAAACCTTGCCAATTTTGTCCAAGCGTTAACAATGCTTGCAGTCCAATGTGAGGCGATTAAGAACAGACGATGAATAGAGTGTTAATCGTCACGAATATGGCCGCGTTTTCCACCGTCGACGTAAGTCAGAACAGGAGCGTGACTTCAAACTCCTTCTTTCCTACCCCCGGAAACCCCACCTTCGCGGCGCCCAAAGGGACCCGCCTGGCTGGCCAGTCCAGCGCCACAACTCCCAGGAATCCGCGGTCGCACAGCCACACGATGCACACAACAGACCCGGCTGGGCACCAAGGCTCCGGCCTGCAAACGCGAGGAGGTCCCTCGGCGGTTTCTCCCCCGCTCTCACCCACGTGGAATCCGCTTCGAGTCACCGCGTGAAGACCAGCGCATGGGCCTCACCCTTCAGAACCTCTGCTTCAGCAAGGCTGGCCCCACCCAGACCACGAATGGCTAAACAGAACACCTCAGGAAGCGGCACATTCCGTAGGAAGCCGAGACGGGCACGGCAATGTAAAGCAGAACCGGCTCCCCCGCCCCAACTCGCTCTCCACCCAGATCTTCCCCCGGTGCGCCTCAACCAGATGCTTGGCGATCGCCAGCCCCAAACCCGTGCCGCCAGACTCCCGCGAGCGCGTCTTATCCACTCGGTAGAACCTCTCAAACAGCCGGTCCAGATGCTCTGAGGCGATCCCAGCGCCAAAATCCTGCACGCAGAATCTCACCTCCCCGCTCTCAGGCATTGCCTGCGCGCTCAAGACCACTCTTGCTCCTGGCGGCATCTGCCCGGCAACGGATTCATCCGTGCCGGCCTGGCCCAGCGCCTGCGCCGCTCCGGGGCTCACCCCATAATTCAGAGCATTCTCAATCAAATTGCTCAATACCTGCACAATGGCGTCCAGGTCGGCGACCACCTCCACCTCCGGGAACTCCGTCACCTCCAGCACCCCTTGCCGCTCCCGAGTCAGCGCGGCTACGGCACTCTGCGCCTCGCGCATCACCATAGCCACATCCACTGGCTGCGGCCGCACCTTCTGTTCGCCGGAATCCACCCGCGCCATGGCCAGCAAGTCGTCCGTCAACCGGCTCATCCGCCTGGCGCTCTTGTGGATCGCCTCCAGAAACTCTCGCACCAGCGGGTTCAGCGATGGCGCAGTTCGCCTATCCTCCAGCAGCGTCTCCACATAGCCGGAGATGGAAGTCAAAGGGGTGCGCAGTTCATGGCTCACATTGGCCACAAACTCCCTTTGGGTGCGTTCCACCTGCTCCACCTGGGTAATATCCTGCATCACCACCACCGCTCCACCCTCCGGCATCGGAGCCGCGCTCACCGCATAGATTCTTCCCATGGGCATCGGCACCGGACGCACCTCCGCATAACTCCGATGCTCCAGCGCCTCCTGCACGCAGTCCAGCACCTGCGGCGAGCGAATGGTCTGCACCAGGGAGCGGCCCGCGCGCACGCTCCCCGACGACTGAGCCACCAACCGCTGCATCGGAACGTTCGCCCACACAATCCGCCCCGCCCGGTCCACGCTGGTCACAGCGTCCTGCATCGAATCCAGCAGCGCCTCCAGCTTCCTCCGAGTCTCGGAGTTGGCCTCCAGTTGGCGCGCCACCTCATCCCGGGAGACCTGCAACGCATGCATCAGCGGCTCCAACTGCCACACCGGAGCCTCCGGCCACTGTCTCTCCTGGTCCGCTACGCTGGCCGCCGCCGGCTCAACCTGCTCCATCAGGTGCGTCACCAGCCGCGTGGCCCAGGCGGCCATCCATAGCGCCAGCAGCAGCCCCGTGCCCACGGCCATCCAACGCTCCGGCAGCAGCATGGCTGCGGCCACGGCCAGCGCTAGGCCCAGCATCATCCGCCAAAGCAAAGCAACGTAAAGGCTCTTACGCAACCACAATCCCATGGCAAAAGACTACTCGGTCACCGTGGTTGCCGCAGGGCCCACCGGGCTGCCAGACGAACCGGGAACCGCGCCCGTAGATCCTTCCTTCACCCGGGGAAGATCAAACCGGTAACCGGCCCCGCGCATCGTCTTCAAAAACCTTGGCGTATCTGGATCCACCTCAATCTTCTCTCGGATGCGGCGCACATACACATCCACGCTCCGCGGCGTCACAAAGCGCGCATCCCCCCACACCGCATCCAGCAAATGATCGCGGCTGAACACCCTGCCCGGATGCCGAGCCAGGTAATCCAGCAGCCGGAACTCCGTAGCCGTGGTCGTCACCAGTTCGTGATTCACCCGCAACTGCATGGAGTTCCCATCAATCTCCAGCCTGTCGATGATCAGCACCGACGGCGAGTCGGCCGTCTCCACCGGGCGCTCAAACCGCCGCAGCACGGCCTTCACCCGGGCCAGCAGCTCCCGCATCGCAAACGGCTTGGTGATATAGTCATCCGCGCCCAGCTCCAGTCCATGCACCCGGTCATTTTCTGCTGCCCGGGCAGTCAAAAAGATAATGGGAACACTGGCCAGCGTAGTATTCTGCCTCAACCTTCGGCACAGTTCCAATCCATCCCCGCCGGGAACCATAATATCCAGCAAAAACAGCGATGGACGCTGGCGTTCCGCATCCTGCACGATGCTTCCCACCATCGCATACGCCTTCACCGTATACCCGGCGCCCTCCAACTGGAACTGCACCAGCCGCCGGATGTCCGCATCATCTTCCAGGACGAAGACTACCTGACTCACACGCTCTCCAGTTCGCGTCAACCTACCCGCGTCCGCGTTCAGCTTATTCCATTCCACTCCTTCCGATGAATAAAAGACGGTTAAACCATCACACCGCCGCCTTGCAGCATCGCCTGCAACCCGGCCTCATCGATCACCGGCACGCCCAACTGCCTGGCTTTCTCCAGCTTGGACCCCGCCTCTTCGCCGGCCACCACATAATGGGTCTTTTTACTCACCGACCCCACCACCTTGCCGCCGGCCGCCTCAATCTGTGCCGTAGCCTGCTCTCTGGTCAACGTCGGCAGAGTCCCTGTCAGCACAAACGTTACACCGCTCAGCGTCGTCCCCCGCGCTTTGCGCTCCGCCGCAAAGGTCAAGCCGTAGCCGCGCAGCCGCTCCACCAGCTCCCGGTTCCGAGCGCTGGCGAAGAACTCCCGCACCGTCTCGGCCACCTTTGGCCCAATGTCCTTCACCCGCGTCAACTCCTCAACGCCGGCCTCCATAATCGCGTCCATCGATCCAAACTCCTCGGCCAGAGCCTGCGCCGTCCGCTCTCCCACATGGCGTATCCCCAGTCCCAGCAGAACCCGCTGCAGCGGCTGCTCTTTGGAGCGCGCAATCTGCTCCAGCAACGCATCGGCCGTCTTCTCCCCCACTCGGTCCAGGGTCAGCAAACTGGCGCGGTTCACCTTCTCCCGGTCGTAAAGATCGGCAATCGAGTGCACCAGCGCCCTGCGGGTTGGCCCCAGCTCCGTCCCCTCCCCCACGTCGGCCTCCAGCCCATCGTCTTCGCGCTCCCCTGCGGAGTCGGCGTTCTCCGCCGCCCCATGTCCCAGAAGCTGCGCCACCATCACCTCGCCCAGCCCCTCAATGTTCATCACGCCGCGCGAGGCAAAGTGCCGCAACTCCTCCTCCAGCCTCGCCGGGCAACTCACATTCACGCAGCGCAGATCCACCTCGCCCGGCTCCCTCACCAGCCCTTCGCCGCAGCGGGGACAACTGGCCGGGAAGACAATCTCCTCCTCTCCTCGCGGGTGCGCCGCGTCGCTCACCACCTCCGTGATCTTGGGAATCACGTCCCCGCCCCGCTCCACAGAGACAAAGTCGCCGATCCTCACTCCCAGCCGCAGCACCTCATCCCGATTGTGCAGCGTGGCTCGTGTCACCGTGGTTCCCCCAATCCAAACCGGCAAAAGCACAGCCACAGGCGTAATCTTGCCTGTCCGCCCTACCCCGAACTTCACTCCCAACAACTGGGTCACCGCCGCACGCGCCGGGAACTTATAGGCGGTCGCCCAGCGCGGAGCCTTGCCGGTAAAACCCAACCGGCGCTGCTGCGCCACCGCATCCACCTTGATCACCACGCCGTCGATCTCATACGGCAGGTCATCGCGCAGCCCATCGGCCTCGCTTACAAACCGCAGCACCTCATCCAGCGTGTCCACCGTGCGCGCATAGCGATTCACCAGGAACCCAGCCTCACGCAGCGCCGCCAGCGCCCCGCTCTGGCTCTCCAGCAGCGGCTCCCCGGCGGCCTCGCCCGCCGCCTCGCCCTGCAACAGGAAGTAGGCAAACATCTCCAACCGGCGCTGCGCCACAATGTTCGGCTCCAGCGTGCGAATGGTTCCGGCCGCCGCATTGCGGGGGTTGGCCGCCGGAGCCAGGCCCTGCGCCTCCCGCTCCCGGTTCATCTGCTCAAAGGCCTTGCGCGGCAGCACCACCTCGCCCCGCACCTCAAACCCCGTGGGCAACCCCGCCCTCTTCAAAGCCGCGGCAGAAACCTGCAACGGAACGCTGCGAATGGTGCGCACATTCCCTGTAACGTCCTCTCCAATCGTTCCGTCGCCGCGAGTAATGCCGGCCTTCAGCGATGCGGAGCCGCGCGCTCCTGCCTGATACTGCAACGCCAGCGACAACCCATCCAGTTTCAGCTCGCACACATACCGCGGACGCTCCCCGGCGGGCAGCGCACCGGCCACCCGCTCAGCCCAGGCGCGCAACTCCTCTTCGTTGTACACATTGTCCAGCGAGAGCATAGGCCGCGAGTGCGCCACCTTGGCAAACCCCTCCTTCGGCTTGCCGCCCACCCTCTGCGTCGGCGAATCGGGAGTCACCCACTCCGGATGCGCTGCCTCCAGGGCGCGCAACTGGTTCATGGCCGCGTCGTACTGCGCATCGCTCCACTCCGGCTCATCCAGCACGTAATACCGGTACTCATGGTGGCGCAACTGCTCGCGCAGCGCCTCCACACCTTCCGCATCGCGCTCTTCAACCCGTTCTTCCATGCTGCCGGCCTCCAGTCGCTCTTCACCGGCGCTCTCCTCGCCCCGGCGCTGCAAACTCGCTTCGTGCCCGCTCCACTTGTCGCTCATGGCAACGATTATAGAAACCAGACCTGCCGAAGAAACCCTCAGCAGGAGGTAAACTGGAGATCGCGCATCCGGATTCGTCCCTGCAAGGATTCGCACAACTGTAGCTACAAGGAGCTGGAACGATGCCGCACATGGTGTTCTGCACGAAGTACAAGGCCGAGATGGAGGGGCTCGACGAACCGCCGTTCGACACGGACTTCGGCCAGAAGATCTTCAAGAACGTCTCCAAAAAGGCCTGGGCTGAGTGGATTGAGCGTCAGAAGATGCTCTTGAACGAGTACCGCCTGCAACCCTGGACTCGGGAAGCCCAGGAGTTCCTGGTGGAGCAAATGAACGAGTTCTTCTTCGGCTCCGGCGGCGAGTTGCCAAAGGAGTACGTTGCTCCCACGCATTGACAGAGCCTTAGCGCCAGTCTTGCGGCACTCCCCCTGCCCACAAGAAGCCAGGACGAATCAGGAGCAACCATCAGGAATCAGGAGCAACTGCGTCCGGCCATCCGTCTCTCAGCATGGAGTGGTGTAAACTGACGATACCCCGGCTGCTCCAGCCTTTTGGCGGAGCGGCCAACGCAACAAGTCGGGACGTGGCTCAGCCTGGTAGAGCGCACCCTTGGGGTGGGTGAGGTCGCTAGTTCGAATCTAGTCGTCCCGACCATTCTTCTCAATCACTTGGCAATCCAGAGCCGGCAAAAAGGTTCAAGCGCGGGTTCACCTGGGTTCATTGGCTTTGCCGGGTGGATGTTCGACGACGGGAATGCGGCGCCCGATGGAACCGGATCAAGCATTACCGCCAACTAGGCGACGATGATCTTCAACGGTTGCTATAAGCAGCATCCGATTACGGCAAAAGTATCCTGCCCAGGTCCGTTATGACCCAAACTCCGGCGGCTTTGGCGACAGCTGGAGCGGGCAGGGTTCCGGCAGCGCCGGCGAAGCCCGGCCCGAGATGGCGGGAGATCTGAGATGCTGCGGTCTCTGATACAGCGCAAGCTGATCTGTTGTTGCGGTCCCGGTCCCCTCGCGGAGAAGATGCGTCGCCGCTCGCAGCCGCTCAATTCGATTCGTCGAGAACCTCAATGGCGGATACCGTTGCGTAATTCCTGATCGGCTCAAAGACAAGATTGAGTTTGCCCTGCGCGGTGGGCTTCAGGTGATAGAAGGTCTTGACCAGCGGATGGCCGGGGCCAGCCTCGCGGAGGATGTCGAAGTTGTCGAGCAGCGTGCTGCCATTACATAAGACGCGGAAGACTCGACTTCCCACCCCTCCACCCTCCTGGCCTTTGGGTCCGAAGTAGAGCTCTGCAAAGTGCAAAATGACGGTG
Source organism: Granulicella sp. (assembly GCA_027365345.1). GTDB lineage: Bacteria > Acidobacteriota > Terriglobia > Terriglobales > Acidobacteriaceae > Granulicella. The sequence continues at coordinate 44,004 of DAHXNO010000073.1, read as the reverse complement.
TATTGGTCTCTGGGATCTACGGGGATGGCGTAAGAGAAGTGCCCGTAACGTTCTGTGCGGTAGAGATCCGCGTCGGTTCCGGGGCCGGCCTCGGAACTGGCGACGTCATTATGCGTCAGCCGCCTGCCGCCCAGGTAGTACGTGTCCGGATGCCAGAGCTGTCCATGAGGATCCATCCAGAACGTGGCTCTGGTAATGATTCGGGTCGGAAGTTGCTTATGGGGCAAGCCAGGCAGGATCTTCAGGGCGCTCAACGAGGGTGAGCCGACATAGGTGCTGAGTTGAATGTGCAGGAACCCGTCCGGAGCCGGAGAGATATCGCGAAGAACGCGTTCATCGGCGATATTGATCCCCATGGCGTCTGAAAGAGGATCGAAGTCGTCGAAGGTATTCTTGCCGTTGATTGCCACCGTGAATACAGATTTGTCCTGATCTTCTTCCGGTTCCGGGGCCGCAGCCGCCGAAATGAAGTAAAGATGAAGCTCGTAGATCCCCGGAGCCAGAGGAATCTTGTAGCTGAAGTCCCCAAAGCGGCCGTAGCGAAAGAGAAAGGGATCGCTCGTTCGGGCAATGTAGACGGTCGGCTGACTCTTTGTCCAACCGTTCTCCCAATATTGATCAGGCTGCCAGAGGTCCCCCGCGCTGTCCATTTGGGGAGGACCAAAGTAGCCGCAAATGATCCGCAGGGGGACGGGGACACTGGCGGCGGCCCCGCGGTAGGAGGAGACACCATGGTGGGCGGAGACACCACGCGCGACGAGCGGCGCGGCTTGTGCCTCCGACCAAGCGGGGCGCATAGGCGGGGCGAAGTGCATCCAGATTCCGAACCCGGCTCCGAGAGCGAAGATCAAGAACAAGAGCGCCGCGAACCGAGCCTTCTGCAAAGTGGCTCGATGGCGCTGCTCCCCGGCAGCGAGGACCGCTGGAGTGGCGCTCTGCGTCTCATCCGGTTGCGATGCCGTAGCCTGCTCATCTTTCCAACTGGATTGGGCCGGGGATTGGCCCGCGAAGTGGGATGCGCTCGGCGGGTGGGCCGTCGCGGTCGCCGTATCCGGTCCGTCGAGAGGTGGGTTGTCCTCCAGGTCATGGCATTCAAAGACGGGGACGTAGGTTCCTGCCGGCAGGGCAATCTGGATAGCGTGGTCTCTGCCTTTATTCTGGTAATAGGTTTTGAGCCATTTGCGCAGCCGGTGGGCTTCCACGCGGGCAATCGCATCCTCGCTGGTTGCAAAGGAGCTTTTGCTCCGTCCCAGGACCTCGGTGGCGATGTTGAACTCAGTCAAATCGTGGGCGCAGCCGGAAAAATACTTTTCTCCGAGATACTGCAGTAGTTTCCACAGTCGATGAGCGTGCCGAAGGTCCGCCGAAACCATCTCGAACTCGGCTCGTTCGGCCGCAAGAAGGCGTGGAGACGTGATGTCTTGGGTCTCTGATCCTTTGCGAGTATCCATATCGGCTAGGACCCAGGTGGCCTACCCGATAGGGGGCCGTTCAAACCCCGCGTAGTATCGGTAACCTCGGGCGGCAAGCCCGATTATACATCGCTAACGCAGAGACTTTCCCGTTTCCTGACCAGCGCGTAGGACGGGCGGCGGAGCGGGACGAGGAGAGGCAGGCAAGAGGCCGGTGGGCATCTTCATTAAAGCGATTTATCCAGCGATGTAACGGGACAGGATCCGCGTCTTTACGCGAACACGTACGTGGTTGATTTCACAAGGGTTGCACCTGTGAAACGGGGTTGCGTACTTTTTTGTACTTTAATAACCCTTCCCAAGGCACGGCTTGACTCAGTTAGTCTAGCGTCGCTTTTTACAACAAGCTGGAATGGCTTTGAAACACGGCTGAGCAGCAGCGCAGATTCTGTTTGCGTTATGGGGCTCAGCAGGTTCAGCCACAAAAACTTCAGAGGTCATTATGCAAATTTGGAATTGCAGGAGAAGAGGGATGTCAGGTTTGGAAGCAGCCCACGGGACGCGCCGCCGTGTTTTCCCATTGGCGGCCCTGTTGCTGGTCTGGGTTCTCGCAGCCTATCCGTCGGCACAGGCTCAGATCGCCGCCTTGGCTAACCTGAGCGGCACGGTGGTGGATCCCACCCACGCCGTAATTCCCGGCGCCCAGGCCACGTTGACCAACCAGGCCAGCGGCTCTACCCGGGTGGTCAAGTCGAACCAGGTCGGCGAGTTCCTGTTTGCCGATGTTACACCCGGCGACTACCGTTTGAGCCTGTCAGCCGCTGGCTTCAAGGCATTGAAGGAGAGCGACATCCACCTCGACCCAGGAGACTCGCGCAGCCTGCGGGAGCTCGTGCTGGAGCCCGGCGCGGCTTCGCAGGTAGTCAGCGTCAGTGCGACTACCCAGGGAATCACGCTCGACTCCGGCACGGCCAGCACGATGATCTCCTCGGAACAGATAAAGCACCTCTCGGTGGAGGGTCGCGACGTCACGGAGTTGCTGAAGATTCTGCCCGGATTTGCCATCAGCGGCGGCAACAACAACGTGAGCAATACCGCCTATGACCCATCCCAAGTGAGCGTGACCGGCGCTTACGGGTCGTACTCCGGCGAAGGCACCATCACCAATGGCGTGGAAGTCCTCTATGACGGCGTGGATCTTACCGATCCCGGAGCCTACGCGGGCACGCTCCAGAACACCAACTACGACCAGGTCTCCGAGGTCAAGGTGCAGACCTCGGCCATAACGGCGGACCAGGCGTATGGTCCCATCGTGATCGACGCCGCAGGCAAGTCGGGATCGGATCATCTGCACGGAGAGGTCTACACGTATGGCCGCACCTACCAGTTGGATTCAACCGACTGGCTCGCGAACTACGACCACCAGGGGAAGCCGCCTGACTACGAGATCTACCCGGGGCTGGCCGTTGGTGGACCGGTCCTGATCCCGCATACGGACTTCAATCATAACCGGCATCTTACGTTCTTTGTGGGTGCGGAAGACTACGTGCAGCGCGACGTGTATGCGTATGGCAACGCCACCAGCGCCATCCTCACGGCGCTGGTGCCGACGCTCAAGATGCGTACCGGTGACTTCAGCCAGTCACAGATCAATCAATATCTGGGTCCGCTGGTTACCAGCAGCACCTACTCCAACATATCGTCGGTGCCGGCGACGGGTTTGGATGGCAGCCCTCTCACCAACGGGCAACTGGGCTCGAACGTGAATCCCACCATGCAGGCGCTGCTGAATACGTTACCGCTGCCCAACCTGCCATCGACCAACCCCGAAGGTTACAACTGGGCGACTACCAACCTGGTGGACAACGATGACTGGCAGGGGCAGGGCCGCGTGGACGAGGAACTGAACGACAAGAACCATATCTTTGTCATGTACAGCACAGAGCGAGGCAAAGAGGGTGTTCCGCAGATCGAGTATTACTCTCCGCGAGGCAATATGGGAGGCACCAACACGCCTGGCGGCGGTATGCTGGCCGACCTCAACTCCGAGATGGGGACGTTGAACTGGACATGGATCGCCAGTTCAACCCTAACCAACAACCTGAGCGTCTCCGGTGTTTACTTCGATCAGGACTTTGTGGACAAGGACTTCTCGGCGCTGTCGCTCAATGGCAGTTGGAACTTCCCTGGAATCTTCAATAATGGCTCCAAGAGTATTCCCCAGTTTCAGGATTACGGTTATGACGGTTTGCCGGTGAATCTCTATCCAGACACCACCTTCGGCGGCATCTACGCCAAGAAGTGGGTGCGCACGGGGGAGGACGACATAACCAAGGTCTATGGCCGCCACACGCTGCGCAGCGGTGTCTATGTGCAACTGGACAACAACCATCAGGTAAGTGATTTCGTTGATACCAACGGCGCTATCGCCATGTATTACATTGGTCCAACCTACAATGGCACGCCGGCGGGGACGACAGTTTATTCGACGGGCGCGATCGGCAGCGGTAACGGTGGTAACTATCTTGCCGACTTCCTGGAGGGTGGAATCTTTTCCTACACCCAGGCCAGCCTTCTACCCGCGCCCGACGTCTACGACTGGACGATCGACGGGTATGTTCAGGATCACTACCGTATGAAGAATTATCTGACGTTTGACGTTGGAGTACGGTTCAATCACCTCACACCGTGGAGCGCGGCCAACTTTGCGGGCATACCGGTGTGGGAGCCTTCCACCTATGGCACAACGCAGAATCCCAGTGCGCCGGGCTTCCTGTGGCACAGCCTCGATTCCCGCATTCCTAAATCCGGGTTGCTCTCTCGCTGGGCGTTTGTTGAACCGCGCGTGGGCTTTGCCTGGGACATCGGTCACAATGGTCGATCGGTGCTTCGCGGAGGTGCCGGCATCTACACCGCACACGACTCCACCAACGACATCGAGAACGCCGCCAGCGCTTCCATGAACCAACGCACCGTAACCGTTGACGGACCGATGCTGCTTGCGGACGTACCTGCGAACGCACCGCCGGTGGGTTCGGTCAGCAGCTTTACCCCAACGCAAGATGGGTTTGGCTTCTTCCCGAACGACGATCATCAGCCACAGGTCTACACCTATAATCTGATACTCGATCAGGAGATGCCCTTCCACTCCCTGGTGCAGATCAGCTACATCGGAAACGTCAGCCGGCATCTGCTCAACGACGGGTCGACCCAGCCGGTCACGCTGGACAACATCAACGCCATGCCAATCGGCAGTCTATTCAAGCCGGATCCCATCACTGGAGAGAACTACCCCCTGGTTTGCCCGACCGGCAGCACGACCTGCACCGATATCAGCGGGATGACGCAGCAGGAGGTGGACGACTACCGCCCCTTCCCGGAGTATGACGAATTGGAAGTCGCTTACCATAACGTGAATGCCAACTACAACGCGCTGCAGATCGTATGGAATAAGACATCCAAGGCGCTGAATTACGGCATTAACTACACATGGTCCAAGGCATTGGGTGTATGGGGCGCTGATGGTAATGGAACGCCGGTGACGCCCTTCAACTATCGCGATGATTATGGTCCAGAGGCATTTGACCGGCGGAATATCTTCAATGCCAGCTACTCCTACACGCTGGGTAATATTGTCCACCAGCGTATCCTGGGTGCGTTGGTGAATCAGTGGATGATCTCCGGCATTACGACCATTCAAAGCGGGCCGGATCTGTTGGCGACCAACAATCCTGACTTCTCACTCGAGGGCGAACTCGACGTTGCTAACGGCGGAAATCAAGGGGAGATTCCGGTTGAAGCGCAGGATCTGCTGGGCACCCCGGATGTCTACCTGATGCCGGCGGTAAGCTGCAATCCGTTCTCTCGCCACGGTTCGCGGTACATCAACGGAAGCTGCTACTCGCTGGAGACGCAACTCGGTGTGAACGGCCCCTACCATGAGCCCGATCTGTATGGTCCGGCTTATACCGACAGCGATCTGGCGCTACAGAAGAGTTTTGGCTTCGGCGGAAGCCGGAGCCTGCAGGTGCGCTACTCCGCTTTCAACTTCCTCAATCACGCCAATCGAACCTATTCCAGCGCGGTGGACCCAAACGCCATCACGCTGTATGAGACCAACCTGCCGCAGAACTCCTATCAGCCCATCTCTACGGCGCTTTCCGATGCTACGAACTCCAACTCCACTGTCTTTGGATTGGTTCCGCTGCGCACGGGCCGGCGCATCTCAGAGATTCAAATCACCTTCAACTTCTGATCCATGGATGCTCCGGGAGCGTGGGAAGGCCTACGATGACGGCGGCCTTCCCACAGCTTTCAAGCGAAGACGGACCACGGCGCAATATGGCGCTCCGGCGTTTTAGAGATGTGTCCCACGGCGCAGGAACCGGGACGGGTTTCAGCCGCCAGTTCGGCATTCCTCCCGGGCAGCCCAACGGCGCGGTGTGGAGCTTTCTGGAGAATGGATGAGGAAGCAGGCTTTTGTGGGGGTGTTGTGCTGTCTGCTGGCGGCCTCGGCCGAGGCGCAGAGCCCTGCAACGCAGCCTGCGCCAACTCTGCATGTAAATGTGCGAGATGTGCTGATTGATGTGACGGTGACCGACAGCCACGGGAATCCAGTACAGGGGCTGAAGAAAGAGGAGTTTCAGGTATTCGACGATGGGCGCCCTCAGACACTGAATGCGTTCGAGGAGCACTCCGGCAACGCCAGCATCGCCGCTGAACCCGCGGCGGGGGCTGCGGGAGTCTTCACCAACAGAGGGATGCTGCATCCGCCGCCGGTGGTGAACGTCATCCTGATCGACACAACGACGATTGGCATTGCGGACCAGATGTATCTGTACCAGCAGTTGGCGCGGTTTGTGCAGAATTTGCCGGCCGCGACGCCCTTGGCCATCTACAGCAGGGCGGGCCAGATGACGCTCCTGCTGCAAGGATTTACCTCCGACCATGCGTTGCTGATGAAGGCGATCCACAGGGCGATCCCTCATGTTGAGCAGCCGGAGGCGCAGTTCGCCACCGACGACCAGACCTTGGAGCAGATCGCCGGCGCCCTGGTCCAGGTTCCCGGAAGGAAGAACATACTGTGGTTCAGCGGCGGTTCGCAGTTGTTTCTGCAGGTGGACCCGAGCGCCACGGGCGTCACACAGGTAGCTTCGGGGGCGTCGGTATCGATCCCGGTTCCAGCCGTCAGCGCCGACGCAAATCAGCCGGACTTGCAGTATCTCTATGACCTGCTTGAGAGGGCGCGGATAACGTTGTACCCGATCGACGCTCGTGGTCTGGTTTCCAATCCCGTCCAGGGATACGTGGCGCAACAGGAGCAGATGAAAGAAGATGCTGAGGCGACTGGCGGACAGGCCTGGTATGACACGAATGATCTGGCGCAGGTAGCCGGGCACATCGTCACCACAGACGGCGATTACTACTCCCTGGCGTATTCGCCCGATCACCTGCGCGGCGACGGCAGATGGCGCCACATCCAGGTGAAGCTGCTCGTGCCCGGCTATCGGCTGAGTTACCGGAGAGGATACTTCGACGAACAGTGGAATCAAGCGCCACCGGGGGCGGAGACCAAAGGCCTGCTGGCGGAGAACCAGGCGGCGCCGGACATCAGCAGCGAGCCGATACCCTTGCAGGCAGAGGTCGTAGAAATCTCTCCGTTGGCCGTGGCCTCAGCCGTGCGCGCCGGCCAAGCCCATGCCCCGGAGCGAGGGGAACTCTCCTACGTGATCGATTACCAGGTGCCGGCTGGAACGCTCACCCCCCAGAGTGTGAGCCAGAACGGTCGCGGGACGTTTGTTCTAGGAGCGGGAGCGTTCGCCTTTGACCGGAACGGAGATGTCATCAAACGGCAGGCGCGAGTCGTAACGCTGACGGCGGACGAGACGGAGATTCGCTCCAAGCCGGAAGGCAAGATGAGCTTCGATGAGACGATCAGCCTTCCCAAGGGGCAAGACTACCTGTACCTGGTGGTGTGGGATGCAACCTCGGGCCGAATGGGCACGATAAATGTTTCGCTGGATGTGAAGAAATCCGCAAGGGAGTAAAGACAGCTTGATCATTCCATACCGTCGAAGTCTAACAGCCGTGGCCTTTGCGGCAATAGCCGTGCTGCCATCAGGGGCCGGGACGCCGTCTCTCAAAAAGGTATTGGGCCCCGCCCCCTACATCGGGGTCGCAATCAACGCCGCGCAGATCACGGGACAAGATCCGCAAGGGGATGCGATCATCGAAAGCCAGTTTGACTCGATCTCCCCGGAAAACGTCCTCAAGTGGGAGAACATTCATCCCCGGCCCGGGGTGTATTGCTTTTCGCTTGCGGATAAGTACGTTGCCTTCGGCGAGAAGCACCATATGTACATCGTTGGCCACACCCTCGTGTGGCGCCAACAGACTCCTGCCTGGGTCTTCCGAGACAGCCACGGGAATCTGGTGGATCGAGACACGCTGCTGCGGCGCATGCAGGACCATATCCAGACAATCGTGGGGCGCTACAAGGGAAGAGTTAAGAGCTGGGATGTTGTGAACGAAGCGCTGAATGACGACGGCAGCCTTCGCCAGACTCTGTGGTACAAGATCATCGGCGAAGACTACATTGCCAAAGCCTTCGAGTTCGCACACCAGGCAGACCCCGGGGCAATCCTGACATATAACGATTACGATCTTGAGTACCCCAGAAAGCGCGCCGGGGCTCTGGCTCTCATCACGAAACTCAAGCGGGAGGGAGTTCCCGTGATGATGGTTGGAATGCAGGGGCACGTTTCCCTGACGCAGCCATCGCTCAAACAGGAACAGAAAACGATCCTCGCATTTGGGAAGCTGGGCGTGAAGGTGGCGATCTCAGAGCTTGACGTCGATGTGCTTCCCCGGGCGGCCAAGAGATTGACGGCGAATATAAGCCTGAGCGTCCACCCCAGCGCGGCGCTTAATCCCTATACGAACGGCCTGCCGGATGACGTAGAGCAACAGTTGGCAGATCGGTATGAGGGCCTGTTCAGGATCTATCTTGCGCATCGCGACATCGTGTCGCGCGTTACCTTCTGGGGTGTTACGGACGCCAGTTCGTGGCTGAATAACTGGCCCGTGAAAGGACGGACGAATTATCCCCTGTTGTTCGATCGGAATGGTCAGCCGGTGCCTGCGTTCTTTGCCGTGCTCAAGGCCGCGTCGGCCAGCGCCCGATGAATGCTATCCCAATCTGCGCTCGCAGTGAGTGCGAGGCCGAGGGCAGAAGCGGCCAGGGTGAGCCCCCACCAGAAAGCGCCTCCGGCGGGCCGGCATCGGGCGGTGGCGCACGGCGTCCGGCTTAATGGAATCACAAAAGGATTTTTCGGCTTGACTCGCCCGAAGCCTTCAACAATCGGCGCAGCCGAGCAAGAGCGGTAACATCTTGCCGGATTGTGGTTCCTTCGCCCATGAAGAGAACCACAGCGGACCGAAGAACCTTGCACCCATGCCGACAGCCGCGATAGCAACGCGGCGTAAACGGCGTCTGATGAAACTGTTTGACGGCCCCATCCAGATCGCGCGTCAGGTTGCAGATCGTCTGCGCGCTCACTACGTAGCCGCACAGCGTGGCCCCCACACGGCCCCCTGGCGGGTCGAGATGCCGCGCAGAAAAGCCTGGCGAATCAGCATCGCCCCTTCCGGAGTCCGGCGCTGAAGCTTCTCAAACGCAGTTGCTCCTTGCCCTGCCCTCAGCGTGGCGTTAGGATGAGGCTGAGTTGTTTCGTATAGCACGCTCGCTCGCCAACTCCGGGGGTGACTGCAAATGCCCAAGATGCTCGGATGCGTGGCCGGGGCGTTGCTTGCCGCTTGCACTTGCGCGGCGGCGGCGCAAACGGCCCCAAATTCGCCAGGCATTGCCGCGCTCGCGGCGAACGCCCAGAGCGGAGATGCTGACGCACAGTTTGAACTCGGCGCGATGTATGCCCTTGGCCAGGATGTGCCCCAGGACCATGCCTTGGCCGCACTTTGGTACCGCAAGGCCGCGGAACAGGGAGATGCTCACGCACAGTTTGAACTTGGCGCGATGTATGCCTTTGGCCAAGGCGTACCCCACGATGACACCCAGGCAGCGATCTGGTACCGCGAGGCCGCGGAGCAGGGAGATCCTGACGCACAGTCTGAACTCGGCGCGATGTATGCCCTTGGCCAAGGCGTACCCCACGATTACACGCAGGCTGCGTTCTGGTTTCGCAAGGCTGCGGAACAGGGTGACGCCGGGGCAGAATCCAACCTTGGAGTGGCCTATGACAATGGCCAAGGCGTGCCCCAGGACTTCGTGCAGGCGGCGGCCTGGTACCGCAAGGCCGCCGAGCAAGGCTACGCCGGCGCAGAATACAACCTTGGCCTACTCTATGACAATGGCCAAGGCGTGCCCCAGGACTACGCGCAGGCTGCGATCTGGTACCGCAGGGCCGCCGAGCAAGGCTACGCCAAAGCAGAAGGCAGCCTTGGAGTGGCGTATTACAACGGCCTGGGCGTACCCCAGGACGACGCCCAGGCCTATTTCTGGTTTGACCTCGCGGCGGCTGGGAAAGTGGATGCCGCAGACGCGAACGGCTTCGCCGGCAACCGCGATTTCGCAGCATCTCATCTCTCGCCCAATGACCTGTCCCGTGCGCAAGAGCAGGCCAGAAAATGGTTCGAGTCCCACCCTGCCGGCCCCACGGCGCAGTGAGCACGCGCACCCCATCTGTGCAGCAGCGTGAGCAAAGCGAATTGCGCGAAAGGACGACGAAGGAGCCCGGCCCGATACTCCGAGTCGCCCCCGGCACGCCTGCAATCCCTTGCGTCTCTCCTCTCGCCCGCCGCCTTTGCTCCCGCGCCCGCCGATGCGGCCGGCAAGATTCCCGCACCCCCCGGCAGGCAGGCCCTCAGCGCTCGCCTACACGGGAAAGGAACCCTACATCATCGACGAAAACAGCGAGCAGCGTGAACCGGACATCGCACAGAAGATTAAGGAAGGAGTACGAGCAGACCAACTCGGTCCTCATTACTCAGATGTCCGAATGGGGCTGGCGAAAACTGCCTTTGCCAAGTCACGGACGAGGAGCTACGCAACCTCTGCCGCCCACAGCCAAAAAGAAAGGTGGCTGCAAACTTCCGCAGCCACCCTTCGAGCCAGCTTCTTCAGAAACCTCAGAACGCGCCCTTCGTTTGCCGAAGGCTGTACGAACTGAGCGTCTTGATGTAGTTGCCGCGGTCGTAGGGGGAGGTGTCGGGCACGCAGCGGCGGCTCAGGCAGCCGCGCGTCTCGGCCAGCGTGGCGTATTCGCGCTGTTCCAGCCAGAAGCGCAGATCCCCCAGCACGCGGCGAATGTGATCGATGCCGTAAAGATGCAGCGCGGAGGCCATCTCCACCACGCTGCCTCCGGCCATCACAGCCTTCAGCACATCCTCCGCGGCATGAACGCCGCCGGTGATGGAGATGTCGCCCTCGAGATGCCCGAAAAGGATTGCCGCCCAGTGCAGCCGTGGCAACAGTTCAGCAGGCGTGGAGAAGTGCAGCGTCGGCCGCACCTCCAGCGTCTCTATGTCGAAATCCGGCTGATAGAAGCGGTTGAACAGCACCACCGCCCGCGCGCCGGCCTCTTCAAGACGCCCGCACAGGTGCGGCAGACTGGTGTAGGACTGCGAGAGTTTGACGGCGACGGGGACGGTCACCTCCTTCACGACGCGGCCCACCAGCTCCACCAACTGATCCTCAACCTGGGTTGAGGTCTGTCTGCCATCGGTCACCAGCGCAAAGGTGTTCAGTTCGATGGCGTGCGCCCCGGCCGCTTCCATCTCCCTGGCGAAGCGCACCCAGCCGCCGGGCGTGGCCCCGTTCAGGCTGGCAATGATGGGAATCTTCACCGCCTCACGCGCCCGTCGCACGTGATCCAGGTAACCTTCGTGCGCCATGCGGTAGTTGCCCATCTCTGGCAGGTAGCCGAGCGACTCGGCATACGACTCCGTGCCGCGCGACAGATCCTCGTCGAGCGCGCGCGATTCCAGCGTCAACTGCTCCTCAAAGAGCGAGGCGAGCACGATGGCCGCCGCGCCGGCGTCTTCCATATGGCGAATGTTGGCAATCGACTCCGACAGTGGCGTGGCTGACACCACGATCGGGCTACTCAACTTCATGCCGAGATACTGCATGGAAATCTCTGTCATTTTGAACCTCCAGCAGGCAGGGTCGCCCGTGTTTCCTGGCCTTCCCGCGTGTTTTCCGGCGGGGCGATGTTGGGCGTCTCGCCGCGGCCCGGCATCGTGGCGCGGGCTGAGTAAATGCGCCACGTGCGCTCTACGTCATCCTGCGCTTCGGCAAGCAGCTTGGCCGCCAAATCGGGATTGCTCCGCGCCAGCATGGTGTAGCGCGCCTCGCGATAGGCGTACTCCTTCAGCCGGATGGAAGGCGCCTTTGAGTCAAGCTGGAAGGGATTGTTGCCGGTCTCGCGCAGCGCCGGGTTGTAGCGCATCAGCGGCCAGTAGCCGGATTGCACCGCCAGCTTCTGCTGTTCCAGGCTGTGTACCAGGTCATACCCGTGGGCGATGCAGCTTGAGTACGCGATGATCAACGACGGTCCATCGTGCGCCTCCGCCTCTTGGAAGGCCTTCACCACTTGCGTGTCGTTGCTCCCCATGGCCACCTGCGCCACATAGACGTAGCCGTAGCTCACCGCCTCCATGGCCAGATCCTTGCGGCTGTTGGACTTGCCGCTGGCGGCAAACTTCGCCACCGCGCCCCGCGGCGTGGACTTCGACGCCTGACCGCCAGTGTTCGAGTAGACGCCCGTGTCCAGAACCAGCACGTTGATGTTCTTGCCTGAGCCCAGCACATGGTCAAGACCGCCCAGGCCGATGTCATACGCCCAACCGTCGCCGCCTAGAATCCAGACGCTCTTTCGAACCAGCGAGTCGACGATGGCCAGCAGGTTCTTTGCATCGGAAGAGTTGTCCGCCGCCAGCCTGGCGCGCAATGCCTGCACGCGCTCGCGCTGCTGCTCAATCTCCGCCTCGGTTTTCTGCGGCGCACTCAGCAGCCCGTTCACCAATTCGCCGCCAATCGCCCCTTCCAGCCGCTTCACCAGCGTCTCGGCAAAGATCTTCTGCTGGTCGACTGCGGCTCTCATGCCAAAACCAAACTCGGCGTTGTCCTCAAAGAGCGAATTCGACCACGTCGGTCCGCGGCCTTGTCCGTTGGCCGTGTACGGCGTCGTCGGCAGGTTGCCGCCATAGATCGAGGAGCAGCCGGTGGCATTGGAGATATACAGCCGGTCGCCGAACAACTGCGTCAGCAGTTTGATATACGCCGTCTCGCCGCACCCGGCGCAGGCGCCGGAGAACTCGAACAGCGGCTGCAGGAGTTGCAAATCCTTAACCTGCGTGTGCGAGATCTTGGCGCGGTCCACCTCGGGCAGCGTCAGGAAAAACTCCCAGTTCTCGCGCTCCGGCAGGCGTAGCGGCTCCTGCGGGGCCATGTTGATCGCCTTCTTGCTGGCGTCGCTCTTGCTCTTCACCGGGCAGGCTTCCACGCAAACCCCGCATCCGGTGCAATCCTCGGGAGCAACCTGCAGCGTGTAGCGCTGCTCTTCCATGCCCTTCCACTTGGGCTTGGCCCACTGGAAGCTCGCCGGAGCCCCTTCCCCCAGCTCCGGGCTGTAGATCTTGGCGCGAATCACGGCATGCGGGCAAACCATCACGCATTTGCCGCATTGAATGCACAGATCTTTCTCCCACACAGGAATGAACTGCGCAATGTTGCGCTTCTCCCACTGCGCGGTGCCCGTGGGGAAAGTTCCGCCGGCGGGGATGGCGCTCACCGGAAGCAGATCGCCCTTGCCCTCCGCCATTTTGCCCAGAACGTCATGCACAAAGCCCGGAGCCTGCGGCGAGAACGCTCCCACAAGGTCAAAGCTGGAGTCGGCCACGCTCGGGGCCGTCACCTTGTGCAAATGCGCCAGGGCGTGATCCACGGCCGCGTAGTTCTTCTCCACCACCGCCTCGCCGCGCTTGCCGTAGGTCTTCTTGATCGCCCTCTTGATCTGCGCGATCGCCTCGTCCTTGGGCAGCACGCCGCTGATGGCGAAGAAGCAGGTCTGCATGATGGTGTTGATCCGCGTGCCCATGCCGGCCTCGCGCGCCACCCCGTAGCCGTCGATCACGTAAAATTCAATCTTCTTCTGGATCAGCTCCTGCTGCATCGTGCGTGGCAGCTTGTTCCAGACCTCATCCGCGGGGAAGGGCGAGTTCAATAGAAACACCGCGCCCGGCATCGCCGCTTCCAGCACATTCATCTTCTCCAGAAAGCTGAAGTTGTGGCAGGCCACAAAGCTCGCCTGGGTAATCAGATACGTCGAGCGAATGGGATTCGGCCCAAAGCGCAGGTGCGAGGTGGTCATCGATCCCGACTTCTTCGAGTCATAAACAAAGTAGCCCTGCGCATAGTTGGGCGTCTGGCTGCCGATGATCTTGATCGAGTTCTTGTTGGCGCCCACGGTCCCGTCTGAGCCCAGGCCGTAGAACAGGGCGCGTATCGTCTTCGGGTCCTCGGTAGAAAACTGCGGATCGTACTCCAGGCTGCTGTGGCTCACATCGTCGTTGATGCCGATGGTGAAGTGGTTCTTGGGCGCGGCCTTCTTCAACTCGTCCAGAACCCCCTTCACCATCGCTGGCGTGAACTCCTTCGACGAGAGGCCATAGCGCCCGCCAATTACCCTGGGCATGGCGAAGGGCAGGCTGGCGGCGTTTTCCGCCAGCACCGTCTGAATGTCCGCATACAGCGGTTCGCCGGCTGAGCCCGGCTCCTTGCAGCGATCCAGCACAGCGATAGACTTCACCGTTGCCGGAAGCGCCGCCACGAATGCCTTGGCGTCGAAGGGCCGGTAAAGACGCACCTTCACCATGCCCACCTTCTCGCCCTGGTTCCCCAGCGCGTCAATCGCCTCTTCGGCAGCCTCGGCGCCAGAGCCCATCAGCACAATCACCCGCTCGGCATCCCTCGCGCCGTAAGTATCAAACAGGTGGTAGCCCCGCCCGGTCAGCTTCGCAAAGCGATCCATCACCGACTGCACAATGCCGGGCGCCGCCGCATGGTAGGGCGAGCAGGCCTCGCGCGCCTGGAAGAAGACGTCCGGATTCTGCGCCGTACCGCGAAGAATCGGCCGATCCGGTGAAAGCGCGTTCTGCCGAAAGGCGATCAGATACTTGTCGTCCAGCAGCGCACGGATGGTCTCGTCGCTGATCGGCTCAATCTTGCCAATCTCGTGCGAGGTGCGGAAGCCGTCAAAGAAGTGGATGAACGGAATACGCGACTCCAGCGTGGCGATCTGCGCCACCGTGGCCATATCGGCTGCCTCCTGCACGGAGTTCGAAGCCAGCATCGCCCAGCCCGTGGCGCGGCAGGCCATCACGTCGGAATGGTCGCCAAAGATCGAGAGCGCGTGCGTCGCCAGCGTGCGAGCCGTCACATGCATCGTCGCCGGGGTCAGTTCCCCGGCGATCTTGTACATGTTCGGAATCATCAGCAACAAACCCTGCGAGGCGGTAAAGGTGGTGCCAAACGCCCCGGCCTGCAAGGCTCCGTGCAACGCGCCGGCCGCGCCTCCCTCGCTCTGCATCTCTTCCACAACGGGCAACCCACCCCAAATGTTTCTTTTGCCCTCGGAGAGCCACTGATCGGCCCACTCGGCCATGGGCGACGAGGGGGTAATCGGATAGATGGCGACAACTTCAGAGAGCCGATAGGCCACCGAAGCCGCGGCCTCGTTCCCGTCCAGAATCGCGGTGGGAATCATAGTCCTTTGTTCACTCATTCGCTTCACTCCACAGTGCGGCTTGTGGAAAGGCCCGCCGCTATCGTAAGTCTCCGCGCTCCGGCGTCGGGGTGCAGTGACGGGAGGCACAGAAGGGATTTGAATATCACATCGTGATACGATGATTGGGGTAGCGGCCTTGGTACAGGAACCGCTTCTTCCTGTCGTGATTTCAAGCAGGATGGCAAATAGAGAAGTGGCTACCATCCACGCTGCGCAGGCGCGCCAGGAAGCCAGGCTTACAGCCCAGACGCTCGCGCCCGCGGTTGTGGGCAAGCCCTATGCTTCACCCAGGGATCCATGCGCCGCCGCGAAGAGTCCTGGACCCAGCAGTGGACCGTCCCCTGCCGTGCTGACAGACGGCAGCCAAGTCAAATACTATGGGTATCGATTCGTGGACCAGTCGACGTTGCAAGACCTGCATCGAAGCAACCCAGAAAAGCAAATGTACCGCCCAGAATAAAGCGTCTACAGAAGAATCGGCTGATCGGCCGAACCACACGCCGCCTCAGACAGCGGCTCACTCGCCCCACTTGACTCTGCACTCGTTGTCACGCCACCCAAAGGTTTGGAGGTTGGCTTCGCGCCCATCGTCACCTGCCAGGAGCACGCCCGCCTGGGAACCACCAGAGGCAACCCGGGTAAGCTCACAGCCATACCGTAACCCTTGCTCCCGATGATGACCTTTGGGGGATCTCTTTGAGGGCTTTCAAATATGCATAATTTCCTGGACAATCACCGCAATTCAGCAAAGATTCGGCTATGGCCTGCTCGCGCCAAATCCCCAGTGGTCTATTCGCTTTGGATGGGATCGATGATCGCGGCAGGTACACCGAGCTTGGAGATTCAGAACCCAACAAGGGAAGAAAGAAGAAATCGAATGGTTACCCGCTCCGTTCTCAAGGCCGCCCTGGCGCTCGCGTTTGGCATTGTGTTTGTGAATGGTCCCTCTGTCTGGGCCGCTCAAACGCAGGTAGTTCTGTCGCGCAGCGGCAGGACTGTGGTGATCGAGCCCTACGCTCCCAACATCATTCGAATCACATTAAGTAAGGAATCATCGGCTGCTGTCGCGCCCCCCGGTTACGGGATCGTCGCTAAGCCGTCCATGGATGGTTGGGCTTACGAAAAAGATTCCACTAGAGATGAAATCATTCGCTCCAGCAAAATGGTCATCCGCATAGGTCCAGGCAATCAGCCGCCTCACACTTTGCCGCTTAGCCACGCAACCAAGGCAGCCTTTGCAAGCGATGGAAGTAAACCCAGCAGCCCTCAACCTGCAAGAGGTCCTTTCTATGATTCAATCTCCATTGCAACACCCTCCGGAAAGCCGCTCCTTTCCATGCGGCGTTGGGACATGGTTGCAAATGTTCCAGATCAACCCAAAGCCTCTTCTGGAAACGCCGTCAATCGTCAAGCGGCCGATCCTGGCTACCGCGTTTCCGCCGTCTTCGACTCCCCGGCTGATGAGCAATATTACGGACTGGGACAATATGAGCAGGGCTTTCTCGATCTCCGCGACCATCATATTGACTGCTGGCAAAACTATGATGCCATTGGCGGAGAATCCGTCTGCGTTCCGTTTATGGTGTCTAGCCGCCACTACGGTCTCATCTGGGACAACCCTTCGAAAACAACCGTCGATCTTGGCTTCAACCTCAAAAATGTATGGTCTTCCGATGTTGGAGACCGAGTCTCCTTTTTTGTGATCGTTGGCAATGACGCCGATCAGGTCTACCAAGGCTATCGGCTGCTCACCGGACCGGCGCACCTGCTGCCAAAGCCCGCCTATGGCTTCATCCAGAGCAAGATGATCTACGCTAGCCAGAACGAGCTTCTGAACGTCGCCAAGGGGTACCGCGACCGCAATCTCCCCCTGGACATTCTTGTTGTCGACTTCTTCAACATGACCAGGTACGGCAATCTCGATCTGGCGCCCAGCCGATGGCCGGATCCGGCAGCCATGAATAAGCAACTCCATTCGATGGGCATCTCCACGCTGATTAGCGTGTGGCCGCACTTTGCCACCGACTCCAAATACTACGCCCTCATGCGGAACAATGGCTGGCTCGTTAGCAACGCTGACGGCCAACCGGATCTCACTGGCGTCTCCAACTCGATAGGACCCAACATCGACACCACCAACCCTGCGGCCGCAAAGTGGTGGTGGGATAAGATACGGGACGGTTACATCAAGAAGGATGGGTTCAGTTACATCTGGCTTGACGAGACGGAACCAGACATCGATCCCCTCCATGACTTCTTCTATGTCGGGTCAGGACGCCGCTACTACAACATCTATCCTCTGTTCCATACAGCCTCCGTCTACGATGGCTTTCGAAGGGATTTCGGCGATAGCCGCCGCGTATTCATCCTGGCGCGGGCGGCCTACCTTGGTGCGCAGGCAAACGGAGCCGTCTTTTGGTCGAGCGACATTACAGCCACCTGGGATATGCTGAAGCGCTCTATCCCCGCGGGACTCGGGTTCACCGCTTCTGGGATGCCTTATTGGGACACGGATATCGCAGGATTTCGATCGCCTCATCTCCCTGCTGATTATCAGCCCGAACATAAGCCGCTGGTGAGTCCTGTGGGCGCGGAAAACACCATAGACGGCTATTCAGATTATCCCGAGCTGTTTGTGCGCTGGTTTGAATGGGGCGTCTTTCAGCCGGTCATGCGCGCCCACGGAGCTAGAAAAAATAATGAGGTCTGGGCGTATGGACATCAGGCCGAACCCATCCTTGAAAAATATCTGCGTCTGCGCTACCAGTTGCTACCGTATATCTACTCCATCGCGTATCGAACCTATCAGACTGGCGCCCCATATATGCGGGCCCTGTTCATGGACTTTCCTGGCGATCCGAAAGTAGCGGACATCCGCGATGAGTATATGTTTGGCCCGGCATTTCTGGTTGCGCCGGTATTTCAGCAAGGAGCAACCAGCCGCCAGGTATATCTCCCGGCAGGTACCGACTGGTATAACTTCTGGACAAACGAGCGGTTCAAGGGCGGTCAGACAATCGACGTCTCTGCGCCTATAGACACCATTCCACTGTTTGTTCGCGCCGGATCCATCATTCCTCTTGGAAGTGAAATTCTCAGCACGGCGCAACCACAAAATATCGCCGCTTTGCAGGTCTATCCAGGCGCAAATGCTGACTTCACCCTTTTCAAAGACGACGGCAAGACCTACGCATACGAGAAGGGAACGTCGCAAATCACTCAATTGCATTGGGACGACAGCACTGCCAGGTTGACCCACACCGGTCATGCCGCTTGGTCTGGATCAGATCAGAGTATAGTCCGCGTGGTCGGACAGAGTGCGAATTCAGCCCACTAGGAAGCCTCTGAAAATCGAGGGGCAACGCTGAACAAGCGTTGGTTGCTACCGCTCGAGAGAGTCCAGAAACTCCGGAGGTCATCGGATGCCCAACATCCGATGACCTCCGGCTGGGTTTCAGGCTTGGCGATGCATTCGGCACGCTGCGCCGTTTGCTATGGCTGCCGATTGTTTGCAGGCGCGGCCGTGATGGCGGCAAATAATCCGTCGGTTGCCTCATTGGGGCCGCCACTGGTGATGTAGAGCGTAGTTGGTTCCGCGCCGTCCTGCCCATTGCCGAACCATAGGGACCAGAGGAAACCGTTCTTTAGCGGATGATGATCAGTTCCGCGCAGGGTGTCATCGAATTTGCCATCCGCGCGAAAGGCCAGAATTTGTCCGTTGCCAAAATTTCCTACCAACAACTCATTGCTGAAACGGCCAAATTTCGCCGGCGCCATCACCATCCCCCAGGGTGCGTCTAGCTGACCTGCCCGCCCCAGGGCAAGGCCATTTTGCCCGTTTCCGTTTTCCATGTCCCGGTGGCCTGGGTCTACTTCCAGATTACGGATGAACTGGCCCTTCACCGTAAACACGCCGATGACGCCCAGTCCCATGTGCGTGATCGGTAGACCGCCCGTCGAAGGTATGGCGTCATAGGCCACGTACATCATGCCATTGAGATTGGCAATGTTGTACGGAGCCCAGACCTCGCTTGCCGGTAGCTCGGGAAGTCGTGGATCATGGAACGCCTCACTTCCCATATCCGTGACGGGATCCCAGGAGCTATTGAAGACTTGAATGCCGCCGTTCGGCGTGAAGTTGGCCACATAAAGATAGATGTTCTGGCCTACCGCCGCCATGGTCAGGCCGGTGTACGTTGCATGGCTTGCTTGGTTGTTCACTGCAACCACTGCCTCATGCAGGCCGCCTGAACTCTGCGAACTCCAGCCAAGGATCGTGCCATTCAGGTCCGCAATGATGTAGAGCGGCGGTACTGTCGACATACCGGTTGAGGAAGGAATTCCAAATCCGTTGGCGGCATAGGCGAGGTTGTAGGCGATCCCGGTGGGTCCGTTGGGCCCGGCTCCCATCGTTGGAACGGAAACCGTCAAGGGCGGAGCCGAGCCACTTTCAACCGCGCTGACTGGAGCGACCGTCAAGGTGTTGCTAACTTGATCGGATATCCAAAGCGGGTTTGTGGGGCCGGCGGCCACACCCCACGCGTTGACCAAATTGGAGTCAGTGACCTTGGCCGAAACGTAGCCATTGGAAACAAGGTTCACCTGCATGTACGTGTTATTACGCGCTTGCGCCTTAGTGAGCAAAGGGAGAAACATGATCCCGGCGATCGTGCCTGCCGTGACCAGCCGCAGCATACCGCGATAGAGCATTTCGAGTCTCATTTGTCGCCCTCCTTAAAGGCGGAATAATTAGAATTGGAGGAGTATATCAAGGAAACTTGAAAATTGGAGAAAAATAGAAGGGAAAAGAAAAAGCTGGTCCGTCTGCAGGTTGGGGTGGGCGTGGTCGGTAAGCTTAACCCGCGAATCTGGCCGACCCATCTGGCCCGGGAGGGCCGTCTCTTGGGCGTAGGTTCCGGGGGGCAGGTTCCGGGCGGCAGGTTCCGTGTGCGGCGGCGTCGCCAGAGGCGTGGGGGAGATCCCGAGGCGCTTCCCGTAGCTCCGGGGGCGGCTCACGAATTCCAAGTCCGCTTGCCGTAGATTGATAGCAGGCCCAGTTGTCTGCGCCTTCGTTTTCCCTTCAGGAGATGCTTATCATGCAGGTCGTTGAGGAACAGTCCAAACCCCCAGCTCCACCCATTGCCGATCCCCTCCACATCTGGTCCGGCCCGGCAGGGGCGGCGGAGACCAGGGCGTGGGTGGAATACCACCTTGCCGCCGCGCGCTCCGCAGTTGATGAGCTCCTGGCCGTGGGTGAAGAGCGCACGCTGGAGAATACGCTGACGCCCTATGACCGCGCACGCTGGCATCTGGGTATGGCCGGCAGCCAGAGCGGCGTGATGTTCATGGTCCATCCGCTGGCGGAGGTCCGCGACGCCGCCCAGCAGCTCTCCCAGGTGATCGGCGCACAGAGCGTGGCCCTGAGCCTGAATCGCGAGGTCTACCAGGCGCTGGAGGCCCTGCATGCGGCTTTGACGGCCGATGCGTCCGCCGCCGATCCGGCGACGCTCTACTATCTGGATCGCACGCTGCTGAGCTACCGGCTCTCCGGCGTAGACAAGGATGAGGCGACGCGCGAGCGCATCCGCTCCCTGGCAGACCGCATGACCGCCCTGAGCATGACCTTTAGCCGCGCGGTGCAGGACGATGTGCGCAAGATCCCGATCGACGATCCCAATGAGCTGCGGGGATTGCCCGAGGATTTCCTGACGCGCCATGGAGTGCAGCGCGTCGAAGCCTCTGGCCCCGGTCAGGACCCGACAGGCGCCGCGGCGGAGCAACTGACAGCCGCCGCTCCCGTCACATTGACCACTGATCCTCCGGAGATGACGCCGGTGATGAGCTACGCCGTCAGCCCGCAGTTACGCAGGCGCATGTACTTGGCCTACAACGACCGCGCCTACCCGGCGAACCGGCAGGTGCTGCTGGATCTGCTGGCCGCGCGGGAGGAGATGGCCAAGCTGCTGGGTTTCCGTAGCTGGGCCGATCTGGCCACCGTGGACCAGATGATGGGTTCGGCCGCCAACATGCGCAGCTTTTTGAACGAGGTGGAAGTTGCTGCGCGGGAGACGGCGCAACGCGAGTTTGCAGAGCTGGAAGCCTTTGTGCGGGAGCGCGATCCGGGCGCTCTTCCGCTGACGCTCAGCGACGCCCGCTTTTGGGAGGAGCAGTTCCGCCGGTCCCGCTTTGACTTCGACTCGCAGTCGGTTCGGCCGTATTTCCCGTACAGCCAGGTGGAGGCTGGAATTCTTTCCACCGCCGGCAGGCTCTTTGGGGTTGAGTTTGCGCCGGCGGAGGACGCCGTCGTGTGGGCTCCGGGAGTGAAGGCCTTCAACGTGATCGACAAAGCAGCCGGTTCCTCTACCCTTGGCCAGAGGATCGGCCGCATCTATCTGGATATGCACCCGCGCGAGGGCAAGAGCAAGTGGTTCAGCGAGTGCTCGCTGGTGAGCGGCGTGCTTGGCCGGCAGCTTCCAGAGGCCTCACTGGTGTGCAACTTTCCCCAGCCCAACGGGAGCGATCCAGGGCTGATGCTCTACTCCGATGTGGTGACCTGCTTCCATGAGTTTGGCCACTTGATGCATGAGGTCCTGGGTGGGCGGCAGCGCTGGGCCGGGCAGTCCGGCATCGCCACCGAAGGCGATTTTGTTGAAGTTCCCTCCCAGATGCTGGAGGAGTTCTTTGAAGATCCGGAGCTGGTGCGCACCTTCGCCCGGCATTACCAGACGGGCGAGCCGATTCCTTATGACGTCTTCGGCCGCATGGTCCGGGCCAGCGCCCATGGCCGCGCCCTGGCGACGCTTACCCAGGTGATGTACGCCACCTACTCGCTGGAGACCCATGATCAGGCGGCGGCTATGCTGGATCTGGACCGTCTGCTCCGCGCGGGGTACGATCGCTTCTCCCGCTATCAGTTCGTGGAAGGCAACCGCATGTACGCTGCCTTTACCCACCTGGTTGGCTACACCTCCAACTACTACACCTATCTGTATGACAAGGTGATGGCGCTGGAGTTCTTCTCTGCGTTTGATGTGAGGAACCTGATGGATAGCCCCACGGCCCTGCGCTACCGCCGCGAGGTTCTGGAGCCGGGCGGCTCCAGGCCTGCGCGGGAGCTGGTCCGCGCCTTTCTGGGCCGGGAGGCAAGTATGTCTGCCTTGAAGAGCTGGATCTCGCGGGAGTTTGATTAGCGGCAAAGAGCAGGCAGCGGAGCCGGGACGGCCGCTTTTAACCCGCAGACCAAACGGTAGCCTCCGCCCGGGCGGATGCAGAAGCTCCAGACCCGGGCAGGCTTGCCCGCCGAGATCTGTAGCTTCCATGGACAGCTACCCACTCGGGTAGTTGCAAGCACTTTTTGACTTGGCCCCGGGTAAGGCGTGCTCTCGGCTTTACCGGGACCAGGTTGAGGAGCTGGTTTTACCGGGACCGGGCCTTCGACTTGGACTTGGGCTGCTCCTTGACGACTGGCTTGCTCCGCACAGGCTTGGCTGGCGCTGCCTTGCGGGCGGGCGCCGGCGGGCTCTGTTTCGCCGGGGCTTTGGCTTCGGACTTCGGTTCAGATTTGGGCCTTTCCGCGGCAGCCGCTTGGTTAGAGACCACACTGGACGTGGCGGCAACGGGATTGGCTGGCGCCGATGGCTCCGCGTTTTGCCGGAGCATGTGCAGCACGACTCGCAGCATCTCCTCCTCTGGCGCCGGCTTGCCGGTCCAGATCTCAAACTGCCGCGCACCCTGCTGTACAAACATCTCCACCCCGGTGATGACACCGATGCCCTTTTGCCGAGCCATCTTGAGCAAAGGTGTCTCGATGGGGTTGTAGACCAGGTCAAAGACGAACCGGGCGTTGATCTCATGCTCTTCCAGCGGGGAGGCTGGGGTAGCTTTGGCTGCGGCGCCGCTCTTCGCAGCCGCCGACATGCCCACGGGGGTGGCGTTGATGATGACCTCGAACTGGGATTTGGCTACGGCCTCGCGCTTGATGGTCTTGGCGCCGGACTGCTTGGCCAGCTTCTGAGCGGTTTCCGGCGTGCGGTTCAGAATGAAGACCTCCGCACCCTTGTCGCAGCAGCCAAAGACGGCAGCCCGCGCGGCGCCGCCCGCACCCAGCACCAGCACTCTGGCGCCGCGCAGGGAGAGCCGTCTTTCCAAGGGGGAGACAACGCCGGCCACATCGGTGTTGAAGCCGTAAAACTTGCCGTCTTGGGCCCGCAGGACGGTGTTCACCGCGCCAATCTTGGCCGAGAGCGCATCGGTTCTCTCCAACAGCGGCAGAACCTCCTGCTTGAGCGGCATGGTGATGCTCATGCCCTGGATGGGAACCTCATGCGCCAGGCGGAACAGGTCCTCGACCTTAGACGTTTGGAGGCCCAGGTAGACGGCGTTGACCGTCTCCCGGCGGAAGGCGGTGTTCATCATCAGGGGCGAGAGCGAACTGGCGATGGGATTGCCGGCGACGCCGTAAATCTTGGTCGCGGCATCCACCTGATCAATACGATAGGTCTCGATCAGGGTGCGCGCGGCGATCTGGCCGGGAGCCGTCTCTTCTCCTTGGCTGGCCGAGGCAAAGGTGAATGCAGAGCCTGCCCTGAGTCCCAGCACCCGGGAGATGATTCCGGGGTCGCCCATGCAGATACCCACCACGCTGGAGTTGGACTCATCCTCCACACGTTCCAAAAACTTCATCAGGGTCAGGTTGTCGGAGAGCGTCCTGGCGGTAGGGACAATCTTCATGTAATCGGGAGCGAAGGGCAGCATCCGTTGATAGATGGCGTCCAGGCCCTTGGTCGCGTGGAAGTCGTGGTAGCTGACGATCACCGCCGCACCCGCCGCGCGGAGCTCGCTCAAGCTCTCCTGGGGCAGTGCTTCGATCGTTTCCAGCTCGATATCCACCAGGTGGAAGCCGGCTTCGGCAGCCTTCAACAATATTTCCAGTTCGGCGGTCTTCGATCCGTCAAAGCGTCCACCGTTCTCCTTCCGCCGACAGGTGGCGATGGCCGTAGCCGCAGTTTTGCTGGAGAGAAAGTGCTTCAGGGAGGGAAGCGCGGCGGCCGGCTTGGCGAGGTAATCGAGCCGAAATTCCAGGAAATTGGAATCTTTCAGTACTTCCGTGGCCTTCTCGATCATCTCGCTGGGAGAGGTACCGATGATGGCGACACACAACTTCCCGATTCGGGAACGGAGGAGATGCGAGGCGATATGGGTTGAATTTTTCATCTTGCAGTCGCGGAATGATAAACCAGATTCTTCTCCAGTTCAATAGGTTAGGCGTGGCAGCCCGGTGGAAATTTTGGATGGGCCGGCAGGCGGAGCTTCCCGGCTGAGGATGGGGCTCGCCGTGCATCGGGGCCATGCCCCCGCACCCAAGGTTCCCAAACCATCAGACTCGGACAGGGCAAGCGCCGGCACATCTTAGAAAACTCCTTGAATTTGTTGGCTCTGGGAGCTGTACTCCCATCAGAGAGTGTTGCATAGTTTGCTGCTGTTATAAATTTTCAGGGAAAGGCTGCCGAAGCAGCCGGGCGCCAATACACCTTTCTATTCAACAATCAAGGGAGAATTCTGGGTTCTACCCGTTTGTTTCGATACTGCGTCCATTGGACGCGCCAAAGCGCTGAACGTTGCGTCGGTTGGTTGGTTTCTTTCGCAGACTGATACAGAGCCGATACGGCACTGCAAAAAGTTGTAATCCTCCAGCAACCAATTTGTGTCGTAGTGCGTCTGACTTAACAACTGAGAGGCTAACCTAAACAATTCCACTCTGATAGAACGTCCTTCCTTTTTTGCCCTATCTTCTGGGCGACCCCCTACGAATCCTCAGTAGTTCCCCTCCCCAAAGCCTCTCAAGGGCCCGCCAGAAAGCGGGCCCGAAATCTTTAAGCCAGGAGCCGGATTCCGGGACTGCCAGCAGATTCCGGAACGGCCTGCCGCCGAGGCATCCGCGCTTTGTACAATCCAGCTATGGCTAGCCGCCCTACTCCAGGCATTCTGACCCTTCCTGCCTGGCAATCCTACCCTTGGCTCCTGGCCGGATTCAGCACCCGCGAAGGGGGAGCTTCCACGGTCTACGCCGCGGGTGGACCCCCGGAGCAGAATCTTGGCTACACCCCGGAGGACGATCCGCTGCAGGTGGCGGCGGCGCGGCAACATCTGCTGGAGGCTCTGGTTGGACTCCGTCCGAGTGCCAGCGTGGGCTGTCGGCCGGAACTCATCACCATCCGCCAGTGCCATAGCGGCGTTGTTTGCCAGGTGCAGCGGTCGCAGCTTCCGCTGGCGAGTGCTGACGGCACAGCCACACTGCAAGGGGATGGACTTTACACGCTGGACGCCAACCTGCTGCTTGGCATCCTGACTGCGGACTGCGTTCCGGTTCTGATCGCCGACACGCGGACTCACGCAGTGGCTGCCTTGCACGCCGGTTGGCGGGGAACGCTGGAGCGGATTGTGGAGCGCGGCGTCGGCTTGCTCCGCGAGCGCTTGGGATGCCGCCCGCAGGATCTGATCGTTGCCATCGGCCCCTCGATTGGCCCTTGCTGCTTTCAGGTGGGCGGCGAGGTGCAAGAGCGGTATGAAGCCGAGTTTGGGTACGGCCCAGAACTTTTCAGGCAGGTCCCGAGCGCTGGGCGGACCATGGACCGCCGTGGCGACGGTGCGGAGGGACAGGATCAGCCGGAGGCCAGGGTTCACCTGAACCTTTGGGAGGCCAACCGGCGCCAGCTTCTGGATGCGGGTCTGCACCCCTCTGCGATCACCCTGACCGGCGAGTGTACAGCCTGTACGCGTCTTGAGGACGGTCGGCGCAAGTACTTCAGCCACCGCGCCGAACGGGGCGTTACGGGACGAATGCTGAGCCTCATCGGCACAGTGGCTCCGTAAGGCTGGGGCTGGGGCTGGGGGCCGGCCGTTCTTGCGTACCGAGCAGTGCAGCGGCGCTTTTAACGAGCAGCTCCGGCGCGCGCGAGCGTAACGGAGGGGTTGACCAGCGGCGTCTTTGCGGGGGCAAGAGGGGACAAAACACGCAGGGGCCCCGAGGTGCTGGACTCGGGCGATGCAAGCGGCGGCTAACCCAGCTTGCAGATCTCCCGCATCAGATCCTCGCGATGCTGTAGAGCGTACTCGTCCATGGAGCGAAGACTCTGCGCATACGCAGCCACGCTGATCCCGGCGAAGAGCGCCATGGCGAGGGGAAGCGCCCACAAGGCGTGCAGGCTGAAGCAGAGCCCATAGAGCAGCACGGCCAGGCCGGCGCAGAGGATCAAAAACGCCAGGCTGATCAGGGCGCTCAGCGGGGAGGTCTGTTTTCGCGCCACGCGCTGCGGGTCAATCCGTTTGGGCGAAGCGATCGAACGCCGATTGCCAAAGATCAGATTCAAGGCCAGAGTCCCGGCTGCCCAGAACAGCGTTGCCAGGGTGATCTTCGGCGAGGGAACGCCGGCCATCTCAGCAATCAGCAAGAAGATCAGGACGATCTCGAAGACCGCCAGCACCACGCCGAGCATGTTCTTCGCCAGTACCACATCGCGCAGACGCACAGGTGCGAAGAAGAAGATCTGGACTCCGGGTCCATCCAGGCCAAAGATGTTGTAAGTGAGTGGGCAGATGACCAGCAGGCTATAGCCGACGGCCGCGGGAAAGGTCCAAAGCGCGCTGTTCCCCAAAGAGGCGAATCGGCTGGCAAAGATCAGCACCAGAAAGATTGGCATCAACAGGCCGTAGAGAATCCCCATGTTCCTGCGCGCGTAGAGGATCTCTTTGCTCAGCACGGTCACCACCAACTCCAGAAGCCGGCTCTGGCAAGCGGCCGGCTTCACCGGCGCGGAGGCTCGGGCCGCGGGCTCGGCCGGCCACAGTGCGCTCTGGGTGAAGACGGCCGTGCTTGCAGGGCGCAGTTTCGCGGAATTTG
Source organism: Granulicella sp. (assembly GCA_027365345.1). Lineage (GTDB taxonomy): Bacteria > Acidobacteriota > Terriglobia > Terriglobales > Acidobacteriaceae > Granulicella. Next base: position 16,888 of record DAHXNO010000073.1, on the reverse strand, counting down.
TCTTTGGTTTCCGCACTCCGTCGGCTGCCTCAGAGAGAGTCTCCCCGCGGAACTCCTTCAGCATGCGCAGCGCAAAGACCAGAAGAAAGAGCGCAGCGTAGGCCGCGACCGCCAGGCTGTCGGCTAAAAACCTCAAAGGGTCGCCATGCTCCGCGGCCGTCAAGGAAGCGGCGGCCAGGTGCGGGGGCAGCATGGCCAGAACCGGGCCGGAGCTCTGGATGAGGTGGCTTACCCACGCCTGGTGCTGTTGGGAGAGCTGATAGGCATGGGTTCCGTGGTGGTGGTTGTTGTAGGCCGGGTTGAACGTGAAGTTTGCCCACTGGGCTACCAGCGAGAACGCCAGCAGCAAGGCAGTGACGGCTTCTCTGGCGCGGCGTGTAGAGAGCCAGCGGTCCACCCAGGCAAAGATCATTCTGGAGAAGAGCGCGTTGGCGGCTGCGAAGGCGGCCATGGCCAGGAACGCGTAGAGCCCGAGCGCTGGAGCAGCGATGGTTATCCCCCCAGCGACGGCGGCCGCCATCAGCGTTCCGGTCACGTTGGCGGCAGTGAGCATGCCAAAGAACAGCCGGATCTCCACATAGGTGCCCGCTCGCATGGGAAACCGGATCAGTTGCGTTGGATCAAAGTTGGTGGCGCGTTGACCAAACTGGATGTTCAGGATTTGGCAGAGGAGGAAGATTCCCCACAGCAGCCACGCAATCCGGTAGATGTGGGCATGGCTTGCAAAGAGGAAGCCGCCCACACCGGCGCCCCCCAGCCAGAGGATCAGGATGGCCAGGAAGATGAGGGTGGTCACCGCGCGGCCTGCCAGTTCGCCTGCGCCGCCGCGGCGGCTGAGGCTGTTGACGGTGATCCGCCAGCGCAGCCAGGCGATGGCGGCGAACTGGGCCCGAGTCTGGGTCGGCGTCCACGCCACGGCCGGAGCATGGGGGGAAGGCGGCGAGGGCGTCTCTAACTCAGCCATGTCAGCTCCTGCTCAGGACGCGCCGCCGACGCTCCGCCCACCACGTTCAGGAAGATCTGCTCCAGGGTGAGGTTGGCCTCAGCCGAGTTCTCCGGGTCGGCTGCGCCGTGCAGCGGCAAGCGCGCCTGGACCCCGGCCCGCAACTCTTCGAGCGAGCCATGAGCCACAATCTGCCCATGGTTGATGATCGCCACGTGGGAGCAGAGCCGCTCCACGATCTCCAGCACGTGCGAGGTAAGGAAGATCGTTGCGCCCCGGGCGATCATCCCCTGCAGCATGGCCTTCAGCGTGCCTGCGGCGATGGCGTCCACGCCCTCGAACGGTTCGTCCAGAAAGAGCACCTTGGGCCCGTGGATCACCGCCGCGGCCAAAGCCAGCTTCTTGCTCATGCCGTGGGAGTAATCCGCAATCAGCTTCCGAGACTGGTCAGAGAGCCCCATGAACTCCAGCAACTCTTCCGCGCGCTGCTCGGTGGTGGCTTTGTCAAGCCCGTACATGCGGCCGACAAAGCGCAGGTACTCGAGCGCCGTCAACCGGGTAAAGAGAGCCATGCCCTCAGGCACCACCCCAATATGCCGTTTCACCTCGATGGGGTTGTAGAACAGGTCTTGTCCCAGGATCTGCACAGCCCCGGAGCTGGGCGCCAGCAATCCGGTGAGCATCTTGATGGTCGTGGATTTGCCGGCGCCGTTGGGCCCTAGAAATCCGAAGAACTGTCCGGCTTCTACCGCGAGATCGATGTGGTCGACGGCGGTAAACCCGTCGAAGCTCCGAGTGAGCGCATGGGTAGCAATGGCAGGAGGCATGATGAAGCGAGTCTATGGCAAACGGCTGCCGTTTGGCGATTGGCTGGGTCTGGGGGGGGCTGGGGAGCGTAGCAGCCGGATCTGTTCGGCGTGTGCAGGAAAATCCGCTGGCAGCATCAGGCTGTGGTTGCGGAACGGAACTGACGCACAATCTCCATATACCTTCGCGCCGTCTCTGTAACGGCCTCTGCTCTGCCCTCGGCCATCGCCTTGGCGTCCGCCAGATCCGAACCTACGCCCAGAGCAAACGCTCCCGCACGCAGAAACTCCGCGGCCGTAGCCAGCGTAACGCCGCCGGTGGGAATCATCTGGATGTGGGGCAGCGGCCCTTTCAGCGCGGCCAGATACTTGGCCCCGCCCAACGCCCCCGCGGGGAAGATCTTGACCACATCGGCCCCGGCTTCCCACGCCGTAACCACTTCGGTGGGCGTAAGCGCGCCGGGAAGAACGGCAATGGAGTAGCGATGGCAAAGCTCAATGGTCTTGAGATTCAGCGCCGGGCTTACGATAAATTGCGCTCCTTCCAGAATGCAGGCGCGCGCTGTTTCGGCATCCAGCACGGTGCCGGCGCCAACCAGGATCTCGGGACGGTCCTTCACCAGTCGGCGGATCACCTCTACCGCTCCGGGCACGGTCATGGTCACTTCCAGCACCTTCACCCCGCCCGCAGCGATCGCGTGGGCCAGCGCCAAGGCCCCTTCGATCGACTCCCCACGCAGGACCGGCGCCAGTCCAGAATCCTGCAACGCCTTTAAAACTACGCTCTTTTGCATCGCCTCTTCGAACTCTCCTTTGCAATAAAACTATCATTGCCTCGGCCTGCGTCGCCCGGGAGCGGGGTATACCTGATAGTCTTCGGCCAGAGACCAATGGGAGGAAGTGGAACGTGGGTGGCCTGATCCCTCTGGGAGATGCATCGCGTCGGAGGTCGCACTTTCCTTACGCAACCGTGCTGATCATTCTTTTGAATGTCTTTGTCTTCTTCCACGAGTTGCAGGGCGGGGATGCCTTTGTCTTCCAGTGGGCAGCGATTCCCGCGGTGATTCTCTCTGGCCACAACCTGATCACGCTGCTTACCTCCATGTTTCTGCATGCAAGCTGGTCGCACATTCTGGGCAACATGATCTTTCTGTGGGCGTTTGGTCCGGCGATGGAAGACGCTATGAATCCCTTTTCCTTCACGGTGTTTTATCTTCTGGGTGGGCTGGCCGCCATGTCGGCGCAGATGGCCGCCTCGCCCGGTTCGATGGTTCCCACGCTGGGCGCCAGCGGGGCCATTGCCGCGGTGATGGGAGGTTTTCTGGTGACTTATCCGCGCGACCGCATTCGCGCGCTGTTCTTCTTTTTCTTCTTCATCCGGATCACCTTTATTCCGGCGATTCTGCTGATTGGATTCTGGTTCCTGATGCAGTTGCTCAATGTGGGCTCGGTGGTTTCTGTGCAGACGGGCGGCGTGGCGTATGTGGCGCACGTCGCTGGGTTTCTCTTCGGCGTTGTTGCGTGCTCCTTCTTTCGTCGTCCGCAGCGGATCGCACCGCCCTCGGCGTGGCCGCGCTACTGAAGGCCCTTTGAGTGGGTGACTCCGTGCGCTTCGGAGACGAGCAAGGGGGATGGGTTCGCGGGGAGGCGCTGGTCCAGTGGGGCTTTGCCGGTTCTGTCTGGGATGGATGGAAGGACTTGGAAAAAACTACTTGCGGCCTTCGCGCTTCTGGGCGAGAACAATCCCTCTCGGCGTGCTGAGAAACACGCAGGAGAGCAGTCCTTGCTGCTCCAATTCAAAGGCGGCCTCACGCACCACTTTCAGGTGGGAGCTGGCGTCATGGATCAGAATCATCCCATAGGGCGATATCTGGGGCAGAAAGCGCTTGATTTCAAGGGCCCGGATGGGCAGGTCGCTGTCTGAGAAGAAGAGGTCAATGGTCCCATCGATTTTCATCTCCAGACTGGACTCGTTGCGCAGCTCAATGCGGGAGCTCAGGGGCGATGCGGCGATCTTTTCTTTCGCCTTGGCAAAGACCACGGGATCATACTCACAACTGACGATCTTGCCCAGGCCATTGGACTCCAGCCCCTCCGCCATCCACAAGGTGCTGACGCCGAGAAAGGAGCCGGTCTCCACGATCAGCTTGGGCTTGATGGTGGTCACCAGAGTTCGGAGGAACTCCAGAACCTCCACCTCCGCAGTCATCGAATCGTACATCGACCAGCGCTCGGGCTGAGGACACTCGGCGGTGGCGCGATGATATTCCGGGAGCCGCTTGCCCTGCGCGCGCTCTACCTGGAGCATGACCTTATGCTCCTGCTTGAGTTTCTTGCCAAATAGTCCCATGCTTTCCTGTTCTTTTTCTTCTCTGAATTATAGTTTGCTGGTCGCTGTCGGCTCCGCGCCAGAGCGGCTCCGCAAGATGCCGGCTCCCGACGAGCTGCGCTCCGCTGGCACGATGGAGGGTGCGCTGGCGAAAGAAGGCCGCTTGGAACCACCCCAGCAGGCAAGCCTGCCGGGAACCCCGGTGGACCACCCCAGCAGGCAAGCCTGACGGGAACCCCGGGGGAGGGGGTAGAGCCGGCGAGAGTCAAGGCATCGCGCTACACCCGCGCTGAAGATGCCTTAGCGTTGGTAGCGCCCCATCCACTCAGCTTGCTGGATCACGTGGCCCTTCATCGCACGCTCCAGCTCCGCACGGCCAGCCCCGGACTTCAGGTCCAGCTTGCGATCCAGAGCATAGAGATGGACAAAGTAGCGATGCGCCCTTCCGGGTGGAGGACAAGGTCCGCCGTATCCGATTCGCTTGAAATCACTGCTGCCCTGGCGAGTTCCGTCGCGGAACTCCGCAGCCTTGGCCACGTCGGCGGGCAGCCCTGTCGCGCTGCCGGGGATGTTCCACATCAGCCAGTGCGTCCACGTTCCTCCCGGCGCATCGGGGTCGTCCAGAATCAGGGCAAAGCTTCGGGTTCCGGAGGGAGCATCGGTCCAGCGCAGCGACGGCGACCTATCGGCGCCTTCGCAGGTGAACTCGCGCGGAATCTTTCCTCCGGCTGCGATTCCAACTGCTTTGACCGCAAATGCCATGGTTTGCCTCCTTTGTCCTTCGATGCTGAGCTTCCAGCGGCAGCCAACGCCATGGAGCTCACGGCCGCTGGGTAGGATCATAGCTCGTCATCCAATGCCAAAGCCTGCCTGGATCTGTTCAAGGGAGCGCTGCTTGGTCTCCGGGTAAAGGAACAGCACCACCACGAACTGGGCCGCCATCATCACCGCGAAGAACACAAACGGCAGCGCCTGGCTGCGGGAGGCGATGTAGGGAAAGGCGGTGGCAATCAGAGCATTCATGATCCAATGCGACGAAGACCCCACGCTCTGCCCCTTGGATCGCACCCGGGAGGGAAAGATCTCTGAGAGGTAAACCCAGATGACCGATCCTTGAGAGATGGCAAAAAAGACGATAAAGAGCATAAAACACCACATCAGCAGCGCCTGATGAGTATGGGTGAAGAAGATCCAGGAAACCCCGGAGAGAGCGAGCATCGTTCCTGCCGATCCGATCAGCATCAGCGTCTTCCGGCCCAGCTTGTCGATCAGGCTCATACCCAGAACCGTGGCCAGCAGATTCACCAGGCCGACGCCTACCGTTTGCAGCGCGGCGGAGTTCGAACTAAATCCCGCGGAGGCGAAGATCGAGTTGGAGTAATAGAGCAGCGCGTTGATTCCGGAGAGTTGATTGAACATGCCAATGGTGACCGCCAGGAACAACAGAAGCGCATACTTGCGCTGAAAGAGCGGCTCCGGCTTCACCCCGCGCTCCAGATGCACCGAGGCGATAATCTCCTGAAGCTCAGCCTCGGAGTTCGGCGAACCCATCAGGCGCAGCACCTCCAACGCCTCATCGGTTCGGCTGGTGGTGACCAGCCAGCGCGAGCTGCGAGGGATGCCATAGAGCAGGAGCAGAAAGATCGCCGAAGGGACAATAGCCACGCCGAACTGCCAGCGCCACTGCATTGCGCCTGGGTGCTGGAGCACGATGATGTAGTTGGAGAGGTAGGCCAGCAGGATGCCAAGGACGATATTGATCTGAAACAGGCCCACCAGGCGGCCGCGCCACCGGGGCGGCGCCAGTTCCGCAATGTAGACAGGGCCCAGGACGCTGGAGCCGCCGATGCCCAGGCCGCCCACAAAGCGGGCCAGCATCAGCGCATTCCAACTCCATGCCAAGGCGCATCCCAGCGCCGAGATCAGGTAGAGCAGGGCCATGATCCGCAGCGCCTCTCTGCCGCCGATCTTCTGCCCCAGCCAGCCTGAGGTCATCGCGCCCAGGATGGTGCCGGCCAGCCCAATGGAGACCGTAAACCCCAGGGTCCAAGGCGTAAGGTGGAAGACCTGGCTCAACTGCTGCGAGGCGCCCGCGATCACCGCGGTATCGAAGCCGAAGAGCAACCCACCCAGCGCCCCGACCACGGTAGCCTTGACTAGATATCGATTCAAATGTTCTCCCCCTGCAAAAGGAACCGTACCACAACCTGGCAGGCGTCCCGCTTGGACGCGGGGAACCTTCATCTTGCGTTTCTCTTTTGTTGCTCCTGTTGCTCCTGCGGTCTATCCAGTGTGGCACAGGACTTCAAGCCGATCTTCAGGGCGCCGAACTGGAGCGCGGGGCCGTTGCCGCTTTCAGGCGAGCCTGGTTGCCGCTTTCAGGCGAGCCTGATAGCTACGTGCGATGGACTCGCACAGTGTGTTCGACTCGGCTTCCAACTGCCGACGCTGCTCTTGGAGCGCCGAGAGGCTTCCCGTGTCGGACAGAATACGAAGGTTTGCGTCCACGTTCAGAAGCATGGCGCTGACAGCGGCCTGCATCAGCAGCACCCCGCCGAAGATATCGCTGAGCAGATGCAGATCAGAGACCTCTACGGCGGTTGCGGCGTGCTCCAGCGCGGCGCAGATCTCTTTGGCGGAGGTTAAGGCAACCCTGGTCGCGTGCAGAAGACAGTCCTGCATCGCGGCGCTGCGCCGCGACTGATCGGCATCCGTTCCGCGGGGCAGGCAACGAGCCTGCAGGTAGCTTTGGATGGCCTGGGAGTCGGCATCCGCCAGCCGGCTGATGGCGTCCAGAGCACTGCTGATCTTGTCACATAAAATGGACAACGTCTCGCGCCGGGCTGGATCCTCCCCGGCTCGCTTGGAGGAGATGCTCGCGCCCTTTTGTACCAGAGCCAGTGCAAGGGCTGCAGTCAGCAGAGCGATGGAGCCGCTGCCCGGCGTGGGTTGGAGCGATGCGGCAAGACCGCGAATCTGCTCGGCTTTCAGTTCCCAGAGAGATCCGGGCGGTTCTCCCATGGCCCGAATATACAGGCTGGACATGGCTTTGATTATGCCAGCAATTGGCGCCGGTTCTGCCGAATCCTTTGCGGAATCTTGGGCCGGAGCCGGATGCGGCTGTGCGTGGAGGCGGGTTTTATGGACCACCGGCGGGCGGTTCTGATCCGCGCAGGATGGTTCTGCTTTAATGGAAGCTGAAAGCTACGATGACAGGTTTGCCGGGTGCATGGCCAACTGCGGGCTGGGCGCCGGTTTGGGGGCTCCTCACTCGCATCGAAGTTCAGATTCCCAGGAAAGTGGTACTGCAATGGAAGAGTTTAGACGGTTAGCCAGCTTGCCGGCCTATGTGTTCAACGTAACCGGCGAGTTGAAGGCGGCCGCCCGGCGCCGCGGCGAAGACATTATCGACTTTGGCATGGGAAACCCGGACGGCGCCACGCCCAAGTTCATCGTGGACAAGCTGATTGAAGCCGCGCAGCGGACCACGACCCATCGCTACTCCCTTTCCCGGGGTATCCCTCGGCTTCGGGCTGCTATCTGCAACTGGTACAAGCGGAGATATGACGTCTCCCTGGATCCGGAGAGCCAGGCGATCGTCACCATCGGATCCAAGGAGGGCATCGCCCATCTGTGTCTGGCTGTTCTGGATGGCGAAGACACGGTTGCGGTTCCCAATCCCAGCTATCCCATCCACATCTTCGGACCGGTGATCGCGGGCGCCAGGGTCCAGACCATTGCGTTGGACGAATACGACCAGACGGCGCTGATCGAGAAGCTGGAGTACGAGCTGCCACGCATGCAGCCCCGGCCCAAGATGCTGATTCTGAACTTCCCCGCCAACCCCACGGCAGCCTGCGTGGACCTGGCTTTCTTTGAGCGGCTGGTGCCGCTGTGCCGAGATCTGGGTGTGTACATCGTGCACGATCTAGCCTATGCAGACCTGACCTTTGACGGCTATGTGGCTCCCAGTGTGCTTCAGGTTGCCGGGGCCAGGGAGATCGCCGTGGAGTTTTTCACTCTTTCCAAGAGCTACAACATGCCGGGATGGCGGGTCGGATTTATGGTGGGCTGCCCGAAGCTGGTCGCGGCGCTGGGGCGCATCAAAAGCTACTTCGACTATGGCATGTTCACTCCCATTCAGGTTGCGTCTATCGCCGCGCTGGAGGGCCCGCAGGACTGTGTTGCGCAGATACGCGAAAACTACAGGTCGCGCCGGGATGTGCTGGTCACCGGACTGAACCGGGTGGGTTGGCCGGTGGAGCTGCCCAAGGCGACGATGTTTGTCTGGGCGCGCATTCCGGAGCCCTATCGCTCCATGGGGTCGATGGAGTTCTCCAAGAAGCTGCTGGCCGAGGCGAAGGTTGCGGTGAGCCCAGGGGTGGGATTTGGGGACCGTGGGGACGGGTATGTTCGCTTCTCTTTGATTGAGAATGAAGAGCGTACCCGGCAGGCGCTGCGCGGCATCAAGCAGATGTTCAAGGTGGGCTAGCCAGAGGGGCTTTGTACCGGTGTTCGGCTTCAGCCCCGGCGTCGCCGGCGTGTGTCGTGCCGGTGCAGAGTCCCTGTGTGCGCCGACTCCGGGCGCCCGCTGCCTGCAACGCATCTGCGTGCGTTTCCTGCGCTGGAGGGTGGGGTCTCTGTCAACGGTCAGGCCGGCGGAGTTGGCCCTCCGATGGACGAGATCGGAAAGGCGAACCGGGTACTCGAACCCAGAGGTTATCGAGGGATGGCCGCGACATATTCTTAAGTAACAAAACTTTTGATTACCATGCCCGGGCCGTGGGGAGCGAGGCATCGGGAAGCACTTTCGTTTCACGGGCGACTATCGGTCACGAGTGTCCTTCCTGGAGACACTGCCCTAGTTCTGCAAACCCAGTAGCCTGGCGGCGGTGCTTACGCGACGCTAGCTCTATAAGGCTAATAGAATCTATCAAATAATTCAAAATTCCTGTAAAGAGGAGGAGTCGAGCAGCTATTGGCTGCTTGCGGCCGCTGCAGGCTTCTTGCGCTCCCTCATTTTGACTATTTCAGATTAATTTGAACAATCTCTTAGAGCGACACACCCTGCCTCTGATGGAGAGAGGACAGATTGTTTTGATATAAATAACTGATAATAAATAGTTTATATAGTCAACCCGACCTCAAGCTGCCATTCTCCGATTACCGATGATCGTTGCAGTTGATCAGTTGGTTAATTTTGAGGCAGAGACTCTTCGGACAGTTGCACCTGATACTTTCGTATCGCCATGGTACAGTCTAGAGTAATCGCAAAGTTGGTTACTATAGTTCCGCTTAGTAACTTCCGATAAGGAAGTAACTGACCGGAAGGCGAATGAAATTGGGCATGGTTCAGAGGTGCATCTTGAGAACGGTCAAGGCCATTGGAATCGGTATGGGGATCACGGCGATCGTGTCGCTCCTAGGTTGCGGCAGCGCAGTGGTCGAGTCCATTGTCAACCCCACGATCAAATCAGTTCTTCCGCAGTCGATCATGGCAGGCACACGGGCAGCCACGGTGGAGGTGTCTGGAACCAACTTCACCCCGAGCGCGGTAATCTTATGGAACGGCGCCCAGCTATCCACGTCGCAGGTGAATTCCGGGACGCTCGCCGCATCGGTTGAGGGGAGCAGCATTGCGGTTCCGGGGACAGCTCAAGTGCAGGTACGGGATGTCACGACAGGCAGATCGTCGCAGACGGTTCCTGTGTCCATCGTCTCGGCCACGACCAATGCGACACTGCCTTTGGCGATCTCCAGCACCTCCTTATCGACCGGCGTGGAGGGAAGCTCTTACAACGCCGCCCTTGCGGCGACTGGAGGGACGTCCCCGTATACCTGGAGCGTTGTTGCAGGAAGTCTGCCGGCGGGTTTGCACCTTGCCGCAGCGAGTGGGGTGATCTCCGGAGTCCCGACGCTGAGCGGAACCTTCGCCTTTACCGTCAGCGTGAGTGACAGCAGCAGTCCGGTCCAAACGCAGACAGCGGCTGTCTCCATCGCCGTGACGGTTGCGCCGGTGTCGGATCCTCCGCTTGCAATTACCAGCGCTTCGCTGCCCGCGGGCACGAGCGGAACGGCGTATACGCAGACGCTGTCGGCCAGCGGCGGAACCAGTCCTTACACCTGGACGGTGAGCTCAGGCAGCTTGCCTGCGGGCTTGACCCTGTCCTCTGGGGGAGCGATCTCTGGGACGCCGACGTCAAATGGAACCTCCAGCTTTACCGTCAGCGTCCATGACAGCAGCAGCCCGGAGCAGAGTGCCTCCAAGACGCTGACCTTGACCGTGGCGCCGCCGGCGCTCAACATCACCTCGACGACCCTCGCCACCGGAACCACCAACACCTCCTACACGGCGACGCTGACGGCCAGCGGAGGAACCGCCCCTTACACGTGGAAGGTGAGCTCTGGGAGTCTGCCGGCCGGTCTGACACTGGCTGCATCCAGCGGAGTGGTCTCCGGCACGCCGACCGGCGATGGAGTCTCCAGTTTTACCGTCACGGTAACCGATAGCAGTAGCCCAGCACAGAGTAAGTCAGCCACCATCTCAATGACGATCGATCCGGAGACAGCTTCGCCGGGTACCACTTGGTTTATTCGCCCCGACGGTGGAACGCGGTACAGTTCCAACGTGCCTACCGGCCAGTGCAACGGGATGTACGACCAGCCCTATCCGGGTAACGGCGTCAATCAGAACTGTGCGTTCAATGACGTTCGCTATCTGTGGAGCGATAACGCGGGCGACCCAAACGCATGGGTGATCAGCGGGGGAGACACAGTAGTGATTCGTGGCTGCACGGCGCTGGGTTCTCAGATGAACCCTGCGAACCCAGACTGCCGGCTGGGTTACGACAACAACAACAACGGCAACCCCCCGAACTCCTGGTGCGGCTACGGAAACCCCAATATTAGCTGCTTCAATCCGCCCATCCCCGCAGGCACCGCCAAGCAGCCTACCAGAATCCTTGGGCAATGCGCCTATGGAACCTACACCTGCACCCCGATCAACAATAACTACCCGTACGGCAAGACGAACGAGACGCAACTGTTTGGCGGGTTTGGGCTCGTCCAGACGTTCAATCTCACCTCAACCAGCTACGTCGAGATCGAGGGCATTGAACTAACTACCCATAACGGCAAATGCACTATAGGGGTAGGCGCCCCGGCTTATCCTGCACCGTGCTCGAACAACATACCATACAGTGATTATGCGCAGAACGGATTTTTGACGGACAATACCACTTCCAACATTACCTTTCAGGATGTGTATATCCATGGCTTCGACTCGGCTGCCTTTTTTGGCCCCATAGGGGGGCCTATAACTATGACCCGAGTGTTTGCGGGTTTCAATGCTCTTGCGGGATGGATGTTCGATGACGGGAACGCCACGCCGGATGCCCCCGGATCCAGCATCACGGCCAACTATGTGACGATGATCTTTAACGGTTGCTACGAACAGTATCCGATTACGGCGAAGTATCCAGCCCAAGTGTGCTACGACCCCAATTCCATGGGCTTTGGCGATAGCTGGAGCGGACAGGGTTCCGGCAGCGGGGGGCAGTCCAGCGAACTTTCTGCGTTCTACTGCAACCACTGCGTAGATGATTACAACACGAAGGACGGATTCATTGGACCGCACATCTCCATACCCCAGTTAACCATTATCAACTCGGTCGCCATTGGAAATATGGGATCGAACTGGAAGTGGGGAGGAACCGACGGAATCGTCAATACCACGACGTTCCAAAATAACCTCACGGTGAATAATTGCAGTCGCATGAGCCAGCCCATGGATGGCGTGCCGTCCACGTACAACATGTACCTCTCTAACTTCTGCCGGGCAGGTGGAGATGGAATGGCCAGCGTCATTCCGATCGGTTCAACATGGAACTTACAGAACAATACATTCATCAGCGCCGATTCCATTGCGCTCTATGTGGCGTGCTCCGGATCCGATACCAACTGTCCGGCGACGATCAACTCCACCAATAACGTGTTTTTGGGATACCAGGACCCATGGGGTGCCACGGATTCAGGAACTCCGTCCGTCTATTATTTCTCCGCCGGCGGCAATGGCGACCTGGCCGAGACGGGGATCACTCTGAACGTCTCGCACAACATCGAGTATGGCATGACGTCAGGAAGTTGCACCGGCGAGACCTATCCAGGAACCAGCACCGGCGTTCTTTGTGAAGACCCACTGCTGGTGAATGAACCCGCTCAGCCGTGGCCAGGGGGGGAGGCGGATCTGGATGTGTTCGATCCGTTTGCGGCAAACAACTCCTTCTATCCTCTGCCGAACAGCCAGATCCTTGGCGCCGGAGTAGCCATCAGCGGACTCACCGACGACTACTATGGCGTGCCGTACACCAACCCGCCGAATATGGGAGCCGTCGCTTCAGCAGGGGAGGCGCTCGCACCGTAAGAGGGGCGCTTCCTCGTCTTGTGCCAGGAACATTCCTCAGATCAAGCCCCTGTCGCGTCATTCCTTCGCCCATGCCGATGGAAACCCCCGCGCGCGAATCGTGCGGCAGCCTGCTCGGCATAATGACGATCAAACCGCTTCCCTTCCAGGCCACATGCCCAGTTTCTGGGGCGCGAGCTGTGGAGTTGTGTAGAACGGAATCGGTGTACATGGGAACCGGAGTACACGCTCCGCGCCGCTCGAAGCAGACTGCGTCTTCGCTGGAGGATGTTGCTGCTGCTGAGCACAATCGTCGGGACGACTCGATTCGAACTCGCGACCTCGCTCACCCCAAAGACGCGCTCTACCAGGCTGAGCCACGTCCCGCCTTGTTGCCGCGATAGGGCATATCGATGACATCCGGGACGGCCTTCGCCGGCAGCGGGCTGATCAAGCGCGAGGATGTTTAACTGCACGCTTGGCCCGCAGCCCAGGACGCCTGGACCTCCATCGGTGGCTACCTGGAGTTCGATAACCTCAGCTAGCCACACTCCAGCCTGAAAGAGCCGCCGCCTGATCCGGTATACTTGTGCTCGGCAAGTTGCGCAAACTGCCCGAACAATTGAACCATTGGGGCCGCCTCAGGACTGAGTGATGGATCCAGGCTGTGCAGACGGATCGCGCCCCTTTCGCAGGAGTCATTTGAAACCATGAAAAAGCTCGTCCTCGTTCTCCTCCTTGGATTTCTCTTCACCTTCAGCAGCGCTTCCTACGCTGACATTGTGGTTCTGCATGATGGCCGCAGCTACTCTGGCGCCTTCACCGGCGCGCCCAGCGGAAAGCTCGTCTTCAAGGACATGCAAGGCATCCAGTACACCTTCCCCATCGCTCAGGTGCAGTCCATCGTCTTTTCCAACGTGGCCGACCACATCACACTACGCAGCGGCCACGCATACAAGGGACAGCTTGTCGGCCTCACCACGCTGAGCATGAACGGCGAAAGCGGCATCTCGTACGTCTTTCCGCTCAGTGACGTTACCACCCTTATCTTCTCCGAGCAGGCTTCTCCTTCCGCGCCGATGACCACGGCAACCATGGGTCCCGCGATGGCCGGGAGCCCTGCGGGACCTGAGCGCAGCTCCATCGTCGTTCCCTCCGGAACGCAAATTGACGTCCGCACCGATGTTCGCATTGACACCAGCAAGGACACGGCAGGCATGCGGTACCCGGCCACGATCCAGAACAACATTCGCGATAGCCAAGGGATCATCGCCATCCCCGCCGGAACCCCCGCCGAACTCCAGGTAGTCGATGCTTCCCAGGGCGGCATGCATGGCCAAGCCTACGCGCTTGACCTCTACGCGATCCGTGTGAATGGCCAGGTCTACATGGTCGACTCCAGTTCCGTCGGTGGACAGGAGGGCGTGGGTATGAACAAGCGTACGGCGCTCTTTGGCGGCGGCGGACTGGCTCTGGGTTCGCTACTGGGTGCGGCCTTTGGCGGCGGCGAGGGCGCAGCCATAGGCGCCGTGGCCGGGGGTGTCGGCGGGCTCGGCACACAGATCTTCACCCATGGCAAGACCGTCAAGGTGCCTGCGGAGAGCGTCCTCAACTTCCAGTTGGAGCGCACGCTCGTTCTGAATCCGTAATCCCAAAGCCCGGCGCAGAGCGTAGTGTCCCGCCTCCCGGAGCCAACGAGAATCCACTCGGCCGCTTCGATCCCAGAGAGGATTCCATAAAGGATCTTGCTCCAGCGTACCTGATGGTGATGGAAGAGGGGGTTTGGCCACTGCCGTGGCAGACCGCTGGAACTCGGCGAGTTCCTTTTCTGACCTGGGCGCACCCATTCGCTGGACGATGTTCGGTCGCGCCTGCGACGGCCACAACCCCTCGTAACCGCCATCACTGCATAGCGTAGTACATAGCGCCACGCGGAACCATTGTCCTCAGAACACAACTCGCCGGCAGCACACACTTGCCAGTCTCCTCGGCTGGCTTGGAGGCAACCCTGGGCGTCGCCCCGCCGCGCCCCTCTTTGGCGCCGCTCGCCTGCGATCTCATACAATGAGGTCACCATGCGCTACCTTATTGCATTGCTTGCACTCGCCGGCATCTTCGATTCCTGCTTAGCCCTCCGAATTCACCTCCAGGATCCATCGCAAGCTCCGCCCTGTTCGGTAACAGCGAAGTTCGATTGCGGCGAGGTGAACCACGGACGCTTTGCGGTCTTCCCTCCCCTCAGCTTCGATGCAGCGGCCAACGCAAAGATCCATATCCCCATCGCGGTGATTGGCATCGCGGGTTATCTACTGCTTGCAGTCCTGGTGCTCAGCAAGCAGTACTGGCTCACCCTGCAAGCTGCCGAAATCGGATTCTTCTTTGCTGCGTTTCTCTCCTATCTGGAGGCCTACGTCATCGAGAAGTGGTGTATCTACTGCCTGGTCTCCATGGGCATCATCACGCTTATTCTGCTGTTGAGCATCGCCAATGTCGGCTCGGATGCCCTGCGCCGCCGACGAGCCGCAGCCAAAGCAGGCGGTCTTTTGCACGGCAAGTGAGCCATTCCGCGGAGTGCTCCGCACACCGCGCCCGTCTCCACCAGCAGCGCCTCGCAGACTCAGCGCCCCCGTATGCCTCAGCCGCAAAACCGTTCCGCGCCTCCGTCTCTGGCCCACGTTCTGCGCCTGCGGCGTCAGGCGATCGCAACCCATCCGCGCCGTTACATGGCGGCTCTGCTGCTGTGCCTGCTGGCGCTGCTGGCCGTTGACGCCGCCCTGGAATGGCCGTATGCCCTGGCGCGCCTTCAGGCGATCGCCGTTCTGGACCGCGTGGCCGACGATCCGGTTCCCCGCAGCCTGGCATGGGTGGTCTCTGAACCGGTACACAGAACTGATTTTCTTCTTGCCCTGCCCAGCGGAACCCTCCGGGCCCGGCTGTATTCGCCGGTAGACCATCCCCACGCTCCCGGCGTGGTCATCGTGCATGGCGTCCACTACCTGGGCATCGATGAGCCCCGCATCATTGAATTCGCCTCAGCGATGGCCTCCTGCGGTCTGCAGGTGCTCACCCCAGAGCTGCCGGACATCAAGGACTACCACGTCGGCCCGAACTCCATTGCCGCCATCGGCGAATCCGCCATCTGGCTGAACCACGCGACCGGTAACCGGCCGGTGGGCGTGATGGGCATCAGCTTCTCTGGAAGTCTTTCTCTGCTGGCCGCCACGGAGCCGCAGTACCGGCCCGCCATCCGATTTGTCGCCGCGGTGGGCTCGGAGGACAACATGGCGCGTGTGGCCAACTACTACCTCACCGGCAGAGAGCCGCGGCCAGACGGAGCCGTAGAAGTCCTCCCGCCGCATGAGTACGGCGCCCTGGTGCTGGAGTATGAAAACCTCCAGGACTTTGTTCCCGCCGCGGATCTGGCTGCGGTTCGCCTGGCGCTGCGCAACCACCTGTATGAGGATCGGCCGGCCGAGCGCGCTGTCATGCGGAAGCTCACCCCACGGCAGCTCGCCGAGGTTCGGCAGTTGATGGACACCTCCTCTCCGCTGACGCGCCGCATGATCGCCGCCAGCAACGCGCGGCACCAGGCGCAGATGGCCGCCGTAAGCCCTGAAGGGCGCATGCCGAAGCTCTCAACCCCTGTCTATCTGCTCAGCGGCAGGGCGGACAACATCATTCCCTCCGCAGAGACGCAATGGCTGGAACGTCAGATTCCGCGCCAGGAGATCAAGATGGCGCTGATCTCTCCGGTGATCTCGCACATCGACGTCGGTAGCCAAAGGCCCACCTTCCGCGACCAGTGGCGGCTGGTGCGCTTCTTCGCTCTGATCCTGCATGCGGCGGAAAACTGAGCCCGGGGGGAGACAACCACGGCCGGAGGCGTTCGTGTCCCAAGTTCAGACCTCCTGACATAGCCCCTTGCTAACTGGCAATTCCGAGCTTTTTGTTGCCCGGGGCTCGAACCAATACCTGTCCGGTTTTCCAGCATAATAGCGGATAAATGCCAGATCTTGGGTTTTCCCGGAATAGACTCGCGGACCCAAACCTGTCCGGCATCTGCTGGCAAGCAGGAACAACCAGCTTGTCCTGGGGCTGCCTGTGGTAGCCGCATCGGAGCCCGTGGTCATCGATGCGCGCTGTTGCTTGCGCGCCGAGGAAGATCAACGCGTGGTCGTGGTCGGAGGGCTGCCCGTGTATCACTGTGGCGTTGCCGATGCGGTAGCCACGGCGTATGCGATGGCGATCGTATGCGATGGCGATGTTGGTCGACAGTGGTTTTGGTACTATTAAAATATTTGTATGTAACTATTAATAGAATGCGTCAATAAAGCCAAATATTAATTTTTAATTATTTGTATAAAAATTCCTCATATATATTGGATATATTAATAACCCTGAAATAATAA
>DAHXNO010000027.1 GCA_027365345.1 Granulicella sp. | reverse complement strand
ACCCTCACCGCCGCAGCGCTCTGGAGTTGGCTCTAGCCACGATCGAGCGCGAGCTGGAGCAACTCGGCTGGTCCATCAAGGTCTAAGAGCCTGACTCGGCCATGCTGATGGCAGCCGCAGTGGAACGGGTGTTTTCTTTTGTTTTGGCTGGAATTGTGAGATTCTCCATCGGTCAATTCAGCCGGCAAGAGCACGCATCCGTTTGACGGATTTTCTGGAAGGGTTGTGCTGCGGCATCCCTCCTGGCCAAATCGCGCATTCGTGTGGAGGTTCGGCATGACACTGCGAGGACCGTGGCTCTATCGTAATTTTCTTGTGGCCGGCGGCCCGGCCCGATGGGGGAATCCCCCCTAAACGCCGGGGCTGCGCGCAACACCGACAGGGAGATTGCTTTATTGGTCCTCGTTGTTGCCGACGTTCTCGTCCTTGAGCTTGCTGGCGATGTTGGTCCAGACAGCGTCGCTGGGATCGCCAACGGGTTCGAAGAGGCTCTTGGCCTGCTCGGCTATCGTCTCCAGGTCGCGCACCAAGGCGGCGCAGTTTGGGTGCTCCTGGAAGAAGTTGGCGAAGCGAGGGTCGGAGCTGATTGAGCCGCCGCAGGCTTCAAAAAGTTCCGGGAGGTACTCTTCAAACTCGGCAGGCGTCATGTTGTCGAGGTTGATTGAGGCGAGGTCCTTCATCGCGGTGTCTCCATCTTCCGGTTTTCAGGCTGCAAGTTCTGAGGTTCGCGCAGTAGTTCGCGCAGCCGCAGGCGGGCCTTGTGGAGTTGGGACTTGCTGTTGCCTGTGGAGCACTCCAGCATGGTGGCGATCTCATTATGCTCGAAGCCTTCCACGTCATGAAGCACGAAGACCATGCGGTATCCGGGAGGGAGCATGGCGACAGCGCGTTCCAGCGTCACACGGTCCACGGAGCCGGAGAGCTGGGCGTCACGGGAGCCGAAGTCACGTTTGGGTGCATCCTCCTCAGAAGGGTTGATGGTCTCCTCCAGCGAGACGAGTTGGAGGTCCTTCTTGCGCAGATGCATTAGAACCAGGTTGACGGTGAGGCGATGCAACCAAGTGGAGAAGGCGCTCTCGCCACGGAAGCTGTGCAGCTTTCGGAAGAGATGGAGAAAGGCCTCCTGGGTCATGTCTTCAGCCTCGGAGACGTTGCTGAGCATGCGCAGGCAGAGCGTATAGACGCGCCGCTTGTGGAGAGCGTAGAGTCGCGCAAAGGCATCAGGGTCGCCATTTTTGGCGCGCTCAATGGCATCGGCTTCTCCGGCGATTGGGGCATTCCGCTTGAACAAGCCGGGGTTTTGTTCCGTCTGCATTCGTGGTAGGCCTTGAAGTTCCATAGATAAGGTCTGTCCGTTCCTGGCCCGATACGGCCGGTTGATTGAACGGCGCAGGGATACTACTGTAACTGTAACTCTCCGCGCTGACTTAAGGCTTCAGAAGCGTTGGACGGAGCAAACTATCCACAGGGTTGTCCCCGGTTCCAGAAGAAGCCGGAAAGCTGGGTACGAGGCGGATTTTGCAGGGGATGCCGTTTGTATCCGGGGAGCGAAATGGTTTGATTTCCGCTGCCAATCTCAAGTTTAGCTGCCAAGGAATCGAGCGTAGAGGGAGCGGGCCAGCGCGACATCCGTGGTGCCCTGAATCAGGGCCCGGCCATCTGGGAAGACAGTGAGAGTGTAGGTGCCGTAGGCGAAGCGAAGGAGTAGCCCGTTGGCGCGGGTATCGCGAATCTCTCCCAGTCGCTCCAGTCGGCTCTTGAGCCCGGTGAGGTCGATTGGGTGTTGATGCTGATGGATCTGTACCGAGTTGCGTCCGCACAGGGTGATATGGGGACGCTGTTCACCGGAGAGTGCGCGGAAGTTGCGCCGGTCGCATACATCGCACCCAGGGCGGGGGACACCGGTGGAGATCTCAGAGCGAGACAGTGTCCCCTGTGGGTTAGGGGTCCATAGATCGAAGGAGAGCAGAGAGCGGCGAATCAGGTGAGGCTGATGGGTGAGATACTTAAGGGCTTCCGTCGCCTGGATGGATGCGGCCAGGTTGACGGCTGTGGAAAGGATGCCGGCTGTGTCACAGGTCTCGATGTTGCCGGAGGGCGCCGACGGGAAGATGCAGGCCAGACAAGCGGTTGGATGGGCAGCGGGCGGTGCGCAGGGTTGTTCAGCTCGGCCGCGTTCTGCTCTGTTGCTTTCAGTGTCGTCCAGCCGATCCTGGGCGGCTGGTTTCGGCAGAATGTTCATTGTGGCCGCGTAGGCGCCCACGGCGGCGGCATAGATCCAGGGACGGCCGTCGCGAACGCAGAGGTCGTTGATCAGGTAGCGAGTCTCGAAGTTGTCGGTGCAGTCGAGAACGAGATCGGCAGCCAGGATCTGGGGGGCATTTTGTGGGACCAGGTCTGCGATATGCGCCGTGATCTGGACGCTGGAGTTGATGCGGGCCAGATGCCGACGGGCGGCTTCAGCTTTGGGCAGAGCGGCCTGGGCGTCCTGTTCATCGAAGAGCATCTGTCGTTGGAGGTTGGATGGCTCCACGAAATCCCGATCGATGAGGGTGAGGTGTCCGACGCCGGCTCGCGCGAGCAGACTGGCGGTGGCGGCTCCTGTGGCTCCTACGCCGACGATGGCCACGTGGGCGCGTCCCAGTAGCTGCTGGCCGGTTTCGCCGATGCCAGAGAAGAGAACCTGGCGCGAGTAACGCTCGTGGTCCGAGATGATACCTGCGGAACGGGAACCTGGGTTGGCCGCACAAGTCTCCGGATTCGTCTTTGAATTCACCTCTGGATTGGGGTTTGGGAGCGGGTTTGCGCCGAGGATGCCGGAGAGGGAGGATGACGCGGGCATATAGGTGAAGTATACGTTCGCGGAGGGATCTGCATCGGCTCCTGGAAACGCCTGAGCGGCTCCATTTCTGCAGGATGGCAACTGTAAAATGAAGACGATCCTGGATCCTGGAAAGGGAGTGCTTTTGCCGCTTTGCGTTACAGGCTGCCGCAGGAGGGAGCATCGCAGACGATTGGCCGGCGGCATTCGATTTTGAGGGTTGAGAGGAAGGCCGCGTTGACGCGGAGCGAGTGGTTGAGTGAGCGCGAGATCAAGCGACGTCCCGCGCGCCTACCGGAGGTTGGGGGGCTATGGGGACTCTTGCGCTCCACCCGCGACCGGCGGACGAGGCATTGGGCGCTGGCGCTGGCGCTGATATTCGCGGCGAGGTTGGGAAACGCTTCGACATCTTCTTCGAGCGCGGCTCCCGTTGGGCAAAGCGTGCAGCATGCGCTGCCGGCGCTGCACGTGAGTCTGTGGTCCAAAGCCGGTGCGAGGGTGACGGCTGTGAAGTTTGCGGGCGTCACGTTTCCTGCCGGAGATGAGATCTTCTCTCAACTGAAGCAGAGGGCGGGGCAGCCGCTGGATCCGAGCAAGGTGCGCGCCGACGAGCGAAGGCTGTTTGCTACCGGATTGTATGTGGATATGAGTGTTCATCTGGTGGAGTCCGGAACAGGCGTGATCCTTGTCTATGACGGCCAGCCGCGCTACTTCGTGGGCCGTGTGACGATCGCGGGGGTGAATGATAGCCGGCTGGCGTCACTGCTGGAGTTTTCAACCCGGCTGGACCCAGGCGCGCCGTTTGCCGATGGGGAGTTGGCGACCGCGGTGGAGGCGTTGAAGGAGGCGCTGGCCGAGAATGGATTTTTTGTTCCGGTGGTGGCCATGGCGACCAACGTGGACTATGTGGCGCACCAGGTGAACGTTACGTTTACGGTGCGCACCGGACCGCAGGCGCATATCGGAGCGGTTACTGTGGGTGGTCCTGACCCGGGGATCAATCTACACACGTTTCGAAAGAAGGGGCATCTTGATTGCGGCCGGTTTACAACGATCTGGGACACCACCTTTCACAGGAGCTGCATCTTGAAGGTGACGCGCGATACGGTGAGCCATGCGCTCTCCGGGGTGCGCTCCTTCTATCAGGATGAGGACCGCCTGGAGGGAACGATAAGCCTGCAGCGCTCGACGTATACCCCTCCCACACACCAGGTGGACTATGACTTTGCGGCCAATCAAGGGCCGCGGGTGAAGGTGGTAGTGGACGGGGTGAAGCTCTCCCGTGCGCGCATCAAGTCGCTTGTTCCGGTGTATGAAGAGGGAGCGGTAGACCGCGATCTGCTCAATGAAGGGATGTACAACATCAAGGACTATCTGCAGCAGAAGGGATATTTCAATGTGACGGCCAAGGTGGAGCTGCTGGGCAGCGGAAGCAGAGACGTGAAGGTGGTGTATAGCGTACAGACCGGCCGCAAACACAAGGTGACTCGGGTGACCATCCGCGGAAACAAGTACTTTGATCGCAGCACTCTGGAAGGCCTGTTACGAGTGAAGAAGTCCGACGCGTACCAGCGCAGCGGGCAATACAGCACGCAACTCGTGGCGGAGGATGTGAGTTCGATCGAGGCCGTTTATCAAGCTAATGGATTCAGCCACGTCAAGGTGACGCCGACGGTGAAGACGATCAACACCGGGCCGGGCGGAAAGCCGCTGAAGGTGTCGGAACTTCAGGTGCTTTTCACGGTATATGAGGGACCGCAGCAAAAGTTCGGCAAGGTGGAGTTGACCGGAGTGGAGGGCGCGTTCCGGCCGACGGTAGCGGCGATGCTGAACTCCAGGACAGGTCAACCCTTCTCGCTGAATACGCTGTCCAACGATCGTGACGCGATCCTGAGCTACTATCTGGCGCACGGCTTTGAACATGCGCGCGTAGAGATAACGCAGAGTGTGGAGAAGTCGAATCCACTGCGCACTGACGTGGAGATCCAGGTGAACGAGGGGCAGCAGGTGAAGGTTCAGGATGTTCTTCTCTCCGGGATTGTGCATACACGGCCCAAGGACGTGGAGAGCCAGATTCGAGTGCATGCGGGCGACCCGCTGGATCAGGCGGCGCTGCTCGAAACGCAACGGAACCTGTACAACATGGCTCTGTTCAGCGAGGTCAACGTCGTGGTGCAAGACCCAATGGGGAACTCGCCGGAGAAGAATGTGCTGGTGCAGGTGACGGAGGCTAAGCGCTGGGATGTTACGTACGGCTTTGGCTTCGAGGCGCAGACGGGTACGCCCGGGGTAGTGACAGGTCTGCCCAAGGGATCCACGACGGCGGCACAGAACGGCAAGGCTGGGGTGAGCCCGCGGGTGTCGCTGGATGTGGCGAGGATCAATCTGCGGGGCACGGAGGATTCGCTGACATTGCACACAGACTACGGACTGCTGGAGGAGATTGCGTCGCTGACCTTCAATGTGCCCGAATTGTTTGGCAAACCGAGTCTCACTGGATCCATTTCTGGCGGCTATTCCAACATTCAGGACATTACTACCTTTGCCTCGTCGACGCTGCAGGGCGACCTTCGTCTAACGCAGAAGGTGAAGCGCGCCGACACATTGATCTATGACTTTGAGTACCGGCGCGTGTCTGTGAATCCAAACTCACTGGAGATCACGCCCGATCTGATCCCGCTGCTCTCCGAGCCTGTAATCGTAGGTGGACCGCAGATAACCTGGATCCATGACACGCGCGATCCAGGTCCGCTGAACGCGACGAAGGGACACTTCTTCTCACTGCAGGAGTTTTTGGCCACCTCGAAGTTTGGATCAGAGGCCAACTTCAATTCGTTGGATGGCACCGAGTCTTCGTATTACAAGCTGGGCAAGGGATATGTGTTTGCGCGCAATCTGCGCATCGCCTTCCAAAAATCCTGGGGGCCAAATCCGAATGCATTCAACGCGGGACAGCAGATAGGGGTTGTCTCCACGGCGTGCGCGGGAGCCTTGCTGCAGGAAAACCCGACCTGCGATGCG
Source organism: Granulicella sp. (assembly GCA_027365345.1). Classification (GTDB taxonomy): domain Bacteria; phylum Acidobacteriota; class Terriglobia; order Terriglobales; family Acidobacteriaceae; genus Granulicella. The sequence continues at coordinate 57,167 of DAHXNO010000027.1, read as the reverse complement.
GTGCCCCTGCCGGAGCGGCTGTATGTGGGCGGAACGTATTCTCATCGCGGATTTGGTCTGAACGACGGTGGCCCGCGCGACTTTACCACGGGCTATCCCGTAGGTGGATCGGGCGCGGTGGTGAATACCTTTGAGCTGCGCATGCCGCCTTCAACCCTTCCCCTGGTGGGCAACAGCATCTCCTTTGTGATCTTTCATGACATGGGCAATGCGTTTGAGTACCCCGGAGAGATGTTCAAGAGCATCGAGCACTTCCACCAGCCGGACAGGACGGCGTGTAGAAATCTGGCCGGTCCGCTGGCTGCGGCCGGTGGTGTGGCGTCCAATGCCGTAGGGAGTTGCAACTTCAACTATTACTCTCATGCGATCGGCGTTGGGTTGCGCTATGCAACACCCGTGGGGCCCATCCGGCTAGACTTCAGCTATAACCTCGATCCGCCGATCTACCCGGTCTTCGACGACTTCACGGGTGTTCCGCCGTACGTTGGCCAGGCAAGCCACTTCAACTTCTTTTTCAGTATCGGACAGGCCTTCTAAGCGATGATGCGACAGGCGCGACAACCCGGCGGCAGGCAGAGGCGGCATGACAGCGCTCAGCAGTTGCTGAGCGTCCTGTGGGCAGTGGCTCTTGCGGCTGCGCTGGCATCGGGTGGTGCGCTTGCGCAGAGTTCATCTGCGAAGGTTCCGCCGGCAGTCTCGAAGCCGTCCGTGGCTCACTCGGATTCGCCGGCTTCGCGTATCGTGCTTCCCAAACTGCCAGAGATGCCACCTGTAGAGGGCTTGGAGGTGGATCGTGTGGTGGCGATTGTGAACGGCCAATTGATTCTGGACAGCGATGTAGACCTGGAGCGCAGGTTTGCAGCCCTGTTGCCCTACGGGGAATCGAGCGGAGCGTTTGACCGCAACGCGGCTATCGAGCGTCTGATCAATCGGGATCTGATCCTTCAGCAGATGCAATTGCAGCAAGGAGATGAGATTACCCAGAAGGCTGCGGCGCAGGATCTGGATGAGTTGCGCGAGTCCATTCCAGTCTGCAAGGCATATCGTTGCGATACCAAGGAAGGTTGGGACAGGTTTCTGGCAACGGAAGGCTTCACTGCAGAGAGCTTGGTCAGCATGTGGCGTCAGCGGTTGGAGGTTCTGGCATTTATCGAGTTGCGCTTCCGGACGGGGATTATGATTTCGCAGCCCCAGATTCGGCAGTACTACGAGAAGACGATGCTGCCACAATATGCAGCGTTGAAGGTGACGCCGCCGCCGCTGAAGGATATTGCCACCCGCATCCAGCAGGTGCTGCTGGAGCAGCAGGTCTCCAAGTTACTGGATGACTGGCTGAACAGCTTGCGGGCTCAGGGCAATGTGGTTGTGCTGGATCGTAGCGGTACCGGCCAGCCGAGCCGGAGTGGTGAGGAGGCTCCATGAGCGAAGACGATCTCCGAAAAGCTGCGTCACCAGGGCCTGCAGCGCCTGCCGAGGCGCCGGTGCGGCAAAAGAGTGTCGTGCTGCGGATCTTCGGATGGAGCGCAGCATCGCTGGCGGTTGCATTGATTGCGCTTCTGGTAGCCGTCACGTGGTACATAGGGACGCCGGGGTTTCAGCAACTCCTGCGGGGTGAGGTGGTGAGTACGCTGGAGAGCGCCACGGGTGGCCGCGTGGCGCTGGATCAGATCTACTTCAGCCTGTGGCGCCTGGCGATCGAGGGTGATGGTCTGGTGATTCACGGAACCGAGGGGCCGGGGGAGGCGCCGTATCTTTCCGCTTCAAAGATTATTTTGCGGTTGCAGGTCAACATGGTGCTGACGCACATCCGCAGGTTGGGACCACAGTCTCAGATCAGCCTGCGATATCTGCGAATCGAAGAGCCGCGCTTTCATCTGATCGTGTACCCGGATGGACATACCAATGCCCCCGCTCCGAAGCACCCGCGCCGGCTGAGCCAGCCGCTGACAGACACGCTGCTGGACTTGCAAGCTCACCAGGTGGAGCTGGTGCATGGCATGGCGATGCTGAACGATCGTGTTTTACCCTTCAACCTGACGGCCAGGGATGTGAACGCACAGATTGCTTACCTGCGCAGCAAGGACCGGTATGGCGCCACGATTGATCTAGACGATCTGCAGACCCGGATGGCCTCCCAACCGGAGGTACAGTCGAGGTTGCATCTGTCTGCGGAGATGGGGCGCGACATGGCGGCCATCTCCAGGCTGGAGTTTTGGAGTGGAGCGGAGGATAGCGGGGGCGCGAAGCCGGCCTCCAGGGGAGAGGATGCGGGCTCCGTGGCCACGCATCTGGTAGCTCATGCGGAGTTGACGCACTTTGCGCGGCCGTTGTGGAAGGGCGCGATCTTCGGCAGCGTGGGAGTTCGGCAGTTGAGCTACCTGGCCGATGTGGAGGGACTCACCGGCGGGATACTGGACTTGAACATGAGCGGGCATAACTGTGTTGCCGCGCAGGTTGCGGCGCCGGTCCGGGAGCATCGGCTGCGCCTCTGGTCCGCGCGCAGTGGCAAGCGAGGCAGCAAGAGCATCGCGCCGGCTACGGGAGCCGGTGGATGCACCCAAGCCTTTGTTGTGGCCGGCTCGGTGAAGATACATCAGGTGGGATTCCAAGACGAATATGTGCGCCTGCGCGATATTGATGGCGGGGCTCAGTTGCGCATGACTCCACAGAACCTGCGTTTTACTGATGCGAGCGCTTTTCTGCCGGGGGGAGGAGCGGCGAAGGGCGAACTCACGATCGATCACTGGCTGGGGGACAATACGTTGGCGAATCGATCCCACGCGGTGCTGACGGCGACAGTGGATCATATTCCGCTGCGCTCGGTGATGGATATTGTCGGGCCGGAGCACTACGGCGACCTTGGGTTCGATACCTCGATTACGGGTCCGGCTACGGTGGAGTGGGGTGGCCCTCGGCTGCCTGATATCTCCGACACAGTGCAGGTCGAGGCCCACCTGATCTTTGCTCCGGTGGGCCTGAGGCGAAAGGGAGTGGCGTCGAACGTTCCCGTGAGTGGTGAGGTGATTGGGCACTACGATGGGCGCCAGGAGGTGGTCAACCTGACGCGCCTGGCGGTGCAGACCCCTTCCAGTTCGCTGTTGACGAGTGGCGTGCTGGGGGTGAATGTGGGCGATCCCTTGACGAATCTGCAGACAAACTTCCATACCCATGATCTGGGCGAGTTTGATCAGTTGTTGCATGCCCTGGATTTTGAAGCCAACGGGAAAGAAGGAGTCCAGGCTATCCCAATGATTTTGCATGGAGACGCAAGCTTTACCGGGAGCGCTCGCGGCGCCGTCCGCAACCTGGAGATCCGAGGCCACGCCGAGGCCAGCCATGTGGTGTTGCGGTTGGGCGACATGAGCGCGGGCATGGCGGATGTTCTCATCGATTCCGTAGCCGGGAGTGGGGAGTTTTCGCCCAACGGCGGGCTGACGCTGGTCTCTTCGACCATCCGTCGCGGGGCCTCAGTGTTGAACGTGTCGGGATCGTTCAAACCGCAGCGTGAAGTGTTGCATGGTGAGCCGGCTTACGTGTGGAATCGCGATCTGGCGGTTGATACCACAGTAAAACTTGTGGATGGCCAGGCCGCCGACCTGCTGCAGATTGTGGGAGCGCAGAAAGAGATTCCAGTGACAGGGACAGTGAACCTGGATTTGAGTGCGTCTGGGACCGCGCGGGACATGATTGGCGGCGGAGCCGTCACGCTTACCCATGGCGTGGCGTATGGGGAGAGTTATCAGAATATTGCGGTGCGTATTGCAGCGGAAGGGCAACAGGTGACACTCACCCAGGTGCTGTTGCAGGCGCATGGGCTCTCGATCGCGGGCAGCGTTGGATACAACCTGGGAACCAAACAGATTCGGGGCGAAGTGAACGGCAGCAACCTTGTGCTCTCCCGGCTGGACACGATGCGCAGAGTGGAGCCAAGCGTGGATGGGGTGCTCTCCTTCACGGCGATTGCGAGTGGAACATTGGAGCAGCCAGGCCTGCATGCCAGGCTCTCGCTGGACGGAATCTCAGTGAACGGGAGGGTTCTGGGAGGGCTTTCGGCCAGGGCAGACAGTACGGGCTCAACGTTGCACTATGAGCTGCATTCAGCTTTGGCCGGGGCGCAGGTGCATGCGGCTGGGCAGACTTCCCTGCTGAAGGACTATCAGACGCAGGCGAAGCTGACTATGAGCGGCCTGGATCTTGCGAATGTGATTGCGCTGGTGGCGCCTGGATCGCTCAAGGGCAACTCGGCCATTGAGGGAACGATGAGCATTTCGGGACCGGCCGCGAACCCCAGCTTGATGCGTGGCAGCGCCGAGTTCGATCACGTTGACTTCAAGCTGCAAGGGGTGGAGCTGCGGGCAGCGCAGCCCCTGCGCGCCAGCCTGAGCAACGGAGTGGTTCACTTGGATCAGATCCACATCACAGGGCAGGACACGGATCTGCGCGCTTCCGGCACGGCGGTTGTTTTTGGAGACTCGAACCCGCAGGGTGGAAGGTTGAGCTTGAATGCCGACGGCAGCATAAGCATGGGCCTGGCGGAGACCTTTGACCCGGATCTGATGAGCTCCGGGAAGGTGATCTTCAAGGTAACGGCCGGGGGCCGGTTGAAAAAGCCGACCATTGCCGGCGATGTGGCCTTCAAGAGCGTGAATCTCTCTATCGATGGGGTTGCCAATGGATTGAGCAATATGAATGGCTCTCTGGTGTTTGACCAGGACCGCCTGGATGTGAAGGACCTTACCGCGACCACCGGTGGAGGCCAGTTGAAGATTGGCGGCAGTCTTACGTTTCAGAACGGATTGTTTGCCGAGTTGACGGCTACGGGAGATGCGGTGCGGGTGCGTTACGACGGATTGAGCGCCACGGCGAATGCCCGTTTTCTGCTGCAAGGAACGCCGCAGTCGATGTTGCTCTCCGGCGACGTGATGATGACCCGGTTCGGGGTGGGGCAGGACGCTGATTTTTCAGCGTTTTCCGCGATGGGAGGCGTGCAGGCGCCAGCGAATCCCAACTCGGCAGCGAATAAGGTTCGGCTTGATGTACGCGTTACCAGTTCGCAGCAGCTTGAGTTTCAGAACTCATTTGCGGAGCTGGCCGGGAGTGTGGATCTTACTCTCCGGGGAACGCTCGCGTCCCCCAGTTTGCTGGGGAGCATTCAGATTACCGATGGCAGCGCCACGTATCTTGGCACCAAATATGAGCTGGAGCGAGGGCTGATCGACTTCACCAATCCGGTGCGGATCGATCCGACGATTGACCTGGATGCGAGTGCGCGCGTGGAGAGCTATGACATTACCGTTGGCGTGCATGGGACGGTGACCAACCTGAAGCCCACGTATCGCTCCGAGCCGCCGCTCTCCGAGGCCGATATCTTCGACCTGCTGGCGCTGGGGCGAACCCAGGAAGAGGCGCAGCTTAACCAGGAGCAGGTGGGGACGACACCCAACGCGACCTCGAACGCGCTACTGGGAGGGGCCCTGAATGCAACGGTCGAAAGCAGGGTGGGCAAGCTGTTTGGCGCAGGTTCGGTAAAGATTGACCCAGCATTTATCGGCACCCTGGGCAACTCTTCAGCGCGAATTACAGTGACCGAGCCACTCTCTCCTCAAGTGACCCTGGTCTTTGCCACCAACATCAATGAGACCGCTGAGCAGTTGATTCAGGTGCAATACCAGTTGAATGAGGAATATGCGATTGTGGCTACCCGCGATGAGAACGACGTTTTCTCGCTGGTGCTCAAGCTGAGGAAGCGTTATCGCTGAGCGCTTGGGCCAGTGCGACCGGGGCGATTGAGACGCCGGGGCGGTTAAGATAGAGAGATCCGGTTGTGCGAAGGCAATTGGGAGAGCCACGAAGATCAGGAGAGTTAGGGAAGATTCTGATGGAGAACGTACTACGCAGCACGCGCATTACGCTGGAGATGATCAAGTGGGAGCACTCGATCTTTGCCCTGCCGTTTGCGCTTACGGGAGCGATGCTGGCTGCCCATGGCTGGCCAACGCTCAAGGTGCTGGGATTGATCCTGATTTGTATGGTGGCGGCGCGGTCGGCGGCTATGGCGTTCAATCGGCTGGTGGACGCCAAGCTGGATGCCGGGAACCCGCGCACGGCGATGCGAGCGATCCCGGCTGGGAGGTTGTCTGCGAGTTTTGTGGGGATGTTTACCTTGGTGGCGGCCGGGGTGTTTGTGCTGAGTGCGGCGCTGCTGAATCGGCTGACCCTGGAATGCGCTCCGTTGGCGCTGGTGGTCGTGCTGGCATACAGCTACATGAAGCGGGTCACGCGGTGGTCGCATCTGGTGTTGGGGTTGGCGTTGGGAATCGCTCCGGCGGCGGCCTGGATTGCGGTGCGTGGCAGCCTGGCTCCACGCATCCTGCTACTGACGGCGATCGTGATCCTGTGGGTGGGGGGCTTCGACGTGCTGTATGCGTGCCAGGACCTGGAGTATGACCGCAAAGCGGGGCTCTTCAGTGTGCCGGCCAGTTATGGGCTGGAGGCAGCGTTCTGGATTGCGCGCTCGATGCATCTGATGATGGCGGTGTTGCTCTTTGTTCTGCTGCGGCTGTTTGGATTGGGCGAGATCGCTGTGGCAGGGATGTGTCTGGTGGTTGTGCTGCTGGCCTATGAGCATAAGATCGTCAGCCCACGCGATCTGACCAGGATGAATGCGGCGTTCTTCACTCTGAATGGAATCATCTCCGTGGTGTTTTTCGTATCGGTGGCCCTGGATATCCTGCTTCGGCGGTGATGGTTGCGAAGAGGATCCTTCCGAATGGGCGGCGCCAAAAGCGGTGTGTGGGAGAATCGTAGCAAAGCTAAGGGAGACGTATGCAGCGAGCGGGAAGCATCTTTGACGGCCGGGCAAGCGCTGCAACGAATGGTCTGCACCGCATTGCGATTCAGGGAGAGCGCGGATCCAATAGCCACATGGCCGCTTTGGAGATGCTGGGAGATGTGGAGGTGGCTCCGTGCAGTGTCTCCGCAGAGGTGATCGATGCGGTGCTGATGGAGCGCGTCGACGCCGCAGTGCTGCCGATCGAGAATAGCTTGCACGGTTCGGTGGCCGAGCACTACGATCTGTTTTTGACTCATCCGGTGCGAATCGACGCTGAGAGTCTGCTTCGCATCCGGCATAATCTGATTGCAGCTCCTGGAGTGAAGCTGGAGGAGATTCGCACCGTGCTCTCGCATCCGGTGGCGCTGTCGCAGTGCCGGAAGTTCCTGGCCAATTTCCAGCAGGCCAGTCCGATACCGTTTTATGACACGGCCGGAAGCGTGAAACATTTGATGGAGCAGAATCTCCGCGATGCAGCCGGAATTGCGCCTGAGTTGGCGGCGCAGGAGTACGGAGCCGAGGTGCTTCTGACGGGCATTGAGGACCATGCCCAGAACATTACCCGCTTCCACCTGCTGCGGCGCGGCGCGGATGCTCGACCGCAGGGGTTGGCCCCGGCGAATAAGTTGACCGTGGCCTTTGCCGTGGAGCACCGTCCGGGAACTCTGGTATCCGCACTGGAGCGGCTGCGCGATGTGGGTGTGGATTTGACCAGGATCGAGTCGCGCCCGGTACCGGGGCGGCCCTGGGAGTATGTGTTTTATGTCGAACTGCGGTATTCAGCCGAAGCCATGGCCGAGCGTGTGGTTCCTGTGCTCCAGCCGCACTGCAAGCTGGTGAAAGAGTTGGGGCGATATGCCGCAGCTTGAATCTGGCTGGACGGCGGCTCTGTTCTCTCGGCCTCTTTGGTAGGGCGTATCCTGCGCCGTCCGTAGTTGGAACAGACTTCCTGGGGGCGGGTGCATGCGCGGGACGTAGCGTCTGGGTGACGGTCCCATAGCAAGGCGTGAAAGCCAGCCCTGGAACGGGAGAGGGGAGATATCCGGGCGAAACGGGAGGATCGCCGGTTCCTTGATGCTGCAGTGGGGAACTTGTGTCTATTCGTCTTTCAAGTAACTCGGCGAGGCGCTTAAAGAGAAAACAAATACCGCGTGCAGGCGTCACCAGTTAGTTGAGGCCGTTCTGAGTGGATCCGGGTTGTCACGAAGCAGACCGCTTGGATCAGGAACGCGATTGTGCTACGAGTTGGGCGACCCAGATACTGAAGACGATGATGGTCATCAGCGAGGCAATCGCTCCCGCTCCCGCACAATACGGTTGGATAAAGTTGACCCGGCGGATGATGTCTTCATTCTCATCCTGAGCGTCCGGAAGGGCGCTTTCGCTGAGAAAAAGCTGATCCGTTTCGTGTTGTGTCAAGGTGCCGCGATAGACCATAAGGCCTACAAATGCAGTGACACTGATGCCCCAGATGATGGCGACGATGTGTAGCGTGCTCATAGTGTCCCCCCAGAATGAAGCAACGTTCTGGTCCGCAATGCCATTTGGACTCAATAGCGCCGGATGGCGGGCCCGCCAATCTTTCCATCTAGCATACGCCTAAGCGACTCATTGTGTATGGGAAATATGGTAACTTACTATAGTCCGGCTGGGTTGCACACTTTGGTCTACAGGACATGGAAAACCAAGAGGGCTCCGATTGCAAAAGCCAACAGAATCAGGCTGGTGAGGCCAACCAGGAACCAGACAGCGCGGCGGAGCATCTCCTGGCTGGGCTGGGTGATGCCGAAGGTGCGGAAGAACGCGATGGCTGTGGCCTCCAGAAATCGCATGACCATATTGCATCTATGCTACACCGAACGAATTTTGATGGCAGGGAGGATGCGGTTTGACCCTCTTTCGCTCCGAGTGCGGGAGGGTGGAATCGGTTGCCGGTCTAGAGCATCCAATGGCCAGCAGGTTTTGGTCGGCTTGCCGGTGAAGAGCACCGAGGCTAGACTAATGACAGGTTGTCGGAACCGATCTGAAGATTGTCCCAACCCTCTGAAGGAGAACTCCCCATGGCTACCACCCAGTCCATTCCGGAAGTTGTGAACGCACCCGCGGCGGCGTCTGCGCCGATCTCGCTTACCCCCGCGGCGATCGCTAAGGTGAAGGAGATTATGGCTACGCAAGATCCGGTGCCGGCGGGATTGCGGATTGGCGTGGCCGGAGGCGGATGCTCCGGATTTCAGTACTCGATGTCGTTTGAGAACTCGGCCGGGATGATGGACAAGATTATGCACTTTGACGATCTCAAGGTGTTCGTTGATGCCACAAGCGCCTCCTATTTGAACGGCTGCACGGTGGATTACGTCGAGACGTTGGAGGCGGCCGGATTCAAGTTTGAAAATCCTCAGGTTAAGTCGACCTGCGGATGCGGATCCAGCTTCAGCGTCTAGGTGAGGCGCGGAAGACCTTCGACATTGGGCTTGTGTTGCCAACTGCGGCGGGGTGGGCTCTCGCTCAGACTTGGCCGTATGCAAGCATGGACGTATTGGCCGATTGGTTCGGGTATTCTGAAGAGCCTCAGTGACGTAGGAAGATGTTCTTCGTCTGGCGTGTGGGCGTTGCAGGCGGTGCGATACGCCCGGCGGGTCAGATGCGTGCCGTTTCGGCCCAAAGCTGTCGGCGGAGATGGGAATCGTTCCGGGGCTGACGTCACGGCTGCTGCAAAAGGCCGCTTGATCGGGTTTAGGGATTGTCGTGTTTGGTTCCTTCCTGTGGCGATCTCATGGTGATCCCAGGAGGCAGTGAGCCTCATGCCCGACGCAAGAAATTCCGCTGAAGCAGCAAAGAAGATTCAAGATCTGCAACGAACCATCCTGAATCATCAGGGAAACATAGCCCGATTACAGCGGGAAAAGGGCGAACGAGTCAGATATTTTGACCAGCAGATCAAGCGGGAACAGGATGAAATCAAACGGCACCATCAGCAGATTGCTGAATTGAAACGGCAGATTTGATTCGCGGAGGGCGCCGGCCGCATCTGTTCCGCTTGGGTCTTCACGGATCTCTGGCATAGCGCGGAGCGCGTCGACGGATGTTCGAGTACGGCTTAGTTTCCGCAAATAGTTGAAAATAATATTTTTCTCCGGAAGACGAGAAGATCTCCTGGAAAGGCCCGGATTGCCTTTGGCCGCGTCTTGACGAATCTGGTTGCCGGGTACGCGGTTTGAGCGAATCCCCAGGGGTGAGCGTCTAAGATGGCAGAGAGTCCATCCGTAATTGCACTGAAGCAGATTCGCCCGCATGAATGAATTCATCGTAAAACTCGCCGACGAACGGGGCCGCGTGCAAGAGCAGACGCACGCCGCGGCGACAGCCGAGGAGTTACGCTCCCGGTTCACGCAAGCAGGGTACCTGGTCTACTCCGTAAAGCCGCGGTCGACGCTGGGGCGAGGTGCAAAGAAGAAGGTCAAGCTGGACACATTCCTGATCTTCAACCAGCAGTTTTTGACCCTGATTCGGGCTGGTTTGCCGATTCTAAGCTCGTTGGACCTGCTGGCCAAGCGGCAGAAGGACATCAGCTTTCGGGCGCAATTGGAAGATGTGGGCGCGCGGGTGAAGACCGGCGAGTCAATCTCCACGGCGTTTGAGGCGCAAGGGACTGTTCCGTTGATCTACACCACGACCTTGTTGGCTGGGGAGCGCTCGGGAAACCTGGAAGAGGTATTGCAGCGGTACCTGGACTTCCAGCGAGTGTCCCTGACGTTCCGGAAGAAGTTGAGAGCGGCTCTGATCTACCCGGCGTTTCTGATTGTGATGGTAACGGGGCTGTTTACCTTTCTGATTACCTTTGTGGTGCCACGGTTTGCAGGTCTATATGCGCAATTGGGCACCAAGCTGCCCGCCATGACGCTCTGGATGCTCGCTTTGGGGCAGAATGCGCAGCACTATGGGCTGTATTTGTTGCCGGTGCTGGTCTTGTTCGGGTTCCTGGTGGCGCGCTGGAGCAACAGCGACTCAGGAGCGGATATGATCGACCGCGTGCGGGTGAAGACCCCGATTCTGGGCTCGGTGTGGTTGAAGTACCAGGTAGGGCTCTTCTCGCGGACGCTGGCGACGCTGCTGACGGGTGGTTTGCCTCTGGTGCCTAGCCTGGAGACGGCAGCGCGTTCGATCGAATCACGCTCCATCGCCAAGGCGGTGCATGCTTCTGTGGAGACGGTGCGCGAGGGCAAGGGACTGGCGACCAGCCTGGATCGGACTGGAGTATTTCCGGAGTTATCCATTGAGATGATCGAAGTTGGAGAGAGCACGGGAGCGCTGCCGCAGATGTTGAACTCGGTGGCTGAGTTCTTTGAGGAAGATGTGCAGACCTCGCTGGCAGCGATTATGAGTATGATTGAGCCGCTGATTCTTATTGTGATGGGTGCGGTTGTGGTGACGGTGCTGATTGCGCTCTATCTTCCCATCCTCAGTTTGAATGGTGTTGGAGGCTAGCCTGGATCATCGGGGGGCTGGCCTGGATCCCAGGGAGCGATTCCGAGTGCTGGGCTGGCATATTTTTTGGAGGGCGTTCAAGAGTTTCTTGAGAGGTTAAGACTTTATGGCAAGTTCCATTCCGGTTGCTATTCCATACAGCAATGAACCGCTGAATGAAGTGGAGCGCGCGCAGAATCTGGCTCGCCGCTATCATGCTGAGTTTGTAGACCTGAAGAACTTCAAGATCCAGGTGGAGTTGTTCAAGTCTGTGCCGGTGGACATGATGTTCCGGTACAACTTTGTCCCGCTGGAACAGAGCGACGGACGGCTGGCGATTGCTGTGGCCGATCCCTCCAAGCTGATGGTGATCGACGAGATTGCCGGTCTTCTAGGGGCCAGGATTGTGACTCGTGTAGCCACGCTGAGCCAGATTACTGATCTGCTGAAGAAGAATGAGCAGTCCCAGCGCGTGCTGGATGAGGCCAGCGAAGGGCTAGCCTTCGATGTGCTCTCCAATGAGGAGAACGCCGAAGAAAATATCTCGATTGAAAAGTTGACGGCCGACGATGATATCTCGCCGATCATACGTCTGGTGGATACCACGATCTTTACTGCGCTGGAGCGGCGCGCCTCCGATATTCATCTGGAGACCTATGACGATTCTCTGCTTGTGAAGTACCGCATTGACGGCGTGCTGCAGCAGGCGATGGCTCCGATTGCGCGGGAGCATCACCAGACGATCCTATCCCGCATTAAGGTGATGAGCGAGTTGGATATCGCCGAGCGGCGCGTGCCGCAGGATGGGCGGTTCCGGGTGCGTTACAAGGGCAGGCTGATCGACTTCCGGGTCAGCATTATGCCGACGGTGCATGGAGAGAACGCCGTGCTGCGCGTGCTGGACAAGGAGTCCATGTCAGAGAAGTTTACGCAACTTTCGCTGGATGTGGTGGGCTTCGCGGAGAAGGATCTGACCCGATTCCGCCGCTATATCAAGGAGCCGTATGGGATGGTGCTGGTGACCGGACCCACCGGATCCGGCAAGACGACCACGCTCTATGCGGCGCTCAATGAGATCAAGAGCGAAGAGGACAAGATCATCACGATTGAGGATCCGGTTGAGTATCAGATTCGTGGAATCACGCAGATCCCCGTGAATGAGAAGAAGGGTCTTACCTTTGCGCGCGGGTTGCGGTCGATCCTGCGTCATGATCCGGACAAGATTCTGGTGGGCGAGATCCGCGATGCGGAGACGGCGCAGATTGCGATCAACTCCGCTCTGACCGGTCATTTGGTGTTCACCACGGTGCATGCGAACAACGTTGTGGATGTACTGGGCCGCTTCCTGAACATGGGTGTAGAGCCGTACAACTTTGTCAGCGCTCTCAACTGCATCCTGGCGCAACGCCTGGTGCGCCAGGTTTGCGACTTTTGTGTGCGCGATGTTCATTACTCCGATGCCGAGTTGGAGTTGAACGGGCTCCGTCCGGAGGAGTGGCGGGACGTGACATTCAAAGAGGGTCCGGGGTGCATTGAGTGTGGTGGAACCGGGTACAGGGGCCGGTCGGCGATTCACGAGCTGTTGGAACTGGACGATGAGATCCGCGAGATGCTGCTGGAGAAGCGGCCTGGATCTGAGATCCGAAAGGCGGCTAAGGACAAGGGGATGTCGTTCCTGAGGGACTCAGCCCTGGAACGGGTACGGTCGGGAATTACCACACTCCGTGAGATTAACAAGGTGACCTTCATTGAGCAGGGCCGGTAAGATCCGGGGTTGCCTGCAAAATCCGCCGTTATCCGCCGAAGACGGGGATGTGTACTTGCACACGCTGCATTCCGGCGCTCTTACCTCGCTTTGCGCCACGCGGCCTGAGCCCATCGTGCCAAACGGAGGGCCGGATCGAACGTCCAACCCCACAGCACTGTCATCCCTATCTCATGCACTGTACTCTAGTTAGAGTTTGATGAACATTCTTCCCCACGTCTCCGGAACCCGCCCCCGTCTGGCCTGCGAAATTCTGCCGCAGGGCGTGGTGGCAGGCCGTTCGAGCGGTACGAATGGGACTCTGGAGGCGGTGTCCCATGCGGCCCTGAGTTGGGGAGCGGTAGCCCCGGGGTTGAAACCCGGCAATCTGCCCGACCGTGTGGCTGTGGTGACTGCGATTCGCGATGCGCTGCAGCAGATTGGTGAGCGGCCCAGCACTCGTGAAGGCAATCTAACCCTGGTGATTCCGGACGCTGCGGTGCGGGTGCTGTTGCTGGAGTTTGAAGCGTTGCCGACGCGGGTCTCTGAGGCCCTACCGCTGGTGCGCTTCCGCTTGAAGAAGCTGCTGCCATTTGATGCGGATGAGGCGATGGTCAGTTACCAGACGATGAGTTCCGGCAAGGCCGGGGCGCGGGTGCTGGCTGTGGCCATTCCCCGGGATGTGCTGAAGGAGTATGAGACTGCGGTGCGGGAGGCTGGTTTTGAGCCGGGAGCGGTGCTGCCGAGTACGCTGGCCTGCCTGGCTGCGCTGCAGGATGCGGAACCGGCGTTGCTGGTGAATGCGAGTCCGCTTGGAGTAACGGCAGCGATTGTGCGCGCAGGGATCCTGATGCTGCATCGGAGCGTGGATCTGCAGGGGCATGTGCCGGAGGATCGTTTGCCCCTGGCCGGGGACGGCTATGGAGCGGCCATTGCCGTGGCTCACGCCGCCTGGAGTGAAGCAGTAGCAGAGGAGAAGAGCGCGGTTGGGAGTTCGTCTGGATTTGGCCTTGAGCCGATTCCGATAGCGAGCGAGATTGCGCAGGCGGTAAGCGTGGCTGCCGCTTACTTTGAGGACACGCTCGCCGTTCCGCCCACCCAGGTGCTGAGCGCGGGACCGCTGGGAGCAGAGCGTTTGAACGAGATTTTGAGTACCTTGGGGGTGGAGTATGAGGGCGGCTGGAAGGTGCGGGAACTCGCAGAGAATGCCACGCTTCCGCCGGGGGCGGTAAGCTCCTCTGTGCCCCGCAGTTATTTGGCAGGAGTATTGGGAGCGGTGCACGGCTGATGCGGATTACGGTCAATCTCGCCACGCGGCCCTATGTTGAGTTGGGACCTATTGTTCTGCGGCTGCGGATTCTGATGGCCCTGATGGTTTTGCTGGCTATGGGTGGGCTGGCGGCGACGCACCTGTTGGAAAAGAAGCTGGAGGCTGCGCAAGAAAGGCTGAATGCCGTGCATGTGAGGGTGGTGGCGTTCCGGAATGAGCGGCTTAGCAATGTGAGGCGGATGCGCCAGCCTGCCAATGCCGCCATTCTCACACGCGCAGACTTCCTGAACGCTCTATTTCTGCGCAAGAGCTTCTCCTGGACGGCCGTGATGATGGATCTGGAGACTGTGCTGCCCGAGGGCGTGCAGGTTACTTCCATTGAGCCGGAGCCAACCACCGATGGAGACGTGATGATTCACCTGCGGGTCTCCGGTGACCGGGACCGGGCGGTGCAACTGGTGCGGAACCTGGAGCGGTCCAAGCGGTTTCTGGAGCCGCGGCTTACGGGTGAGGCCACTGAGGCGAAGGATCTTAGCCAGCAGGGGAATCGTATGGGCGCCGGAGGTTTGATGGCGGGTCCGCCGCCGGGCGTGGAGTTCGAGATTCTAGCCAACTATAATCCGCTGCCTCCCGGGCAGCTTTATGGTGTCCAGAACGCAAGCGTGGCCAAGGAGCATGCGGCCGTAGAGCCGGGAACGAAGAAGAAAGCCGCTTCCGCCGCGAAGGAACCCTCGAAGGGCAGATCGGAACAGGGTCATGCTGGTGCGCGGAAGCGATCTGGCCCTGTACGACGGAGTCGCAAGTCTGCGACGGGGGGTACGCCGTGAGTATGGCCCTTATCCCACCAGGCAGCGAGCGACCGGGGGGGATGCCGGCTGCCACCATGCCGCCGTCCGAGAACCCCGTGGCGGAGCGCCCGTTGCCGCGGCTTTTGGCGCGTGCCCGGAAGATGCTGACCACATTGAACTTGCATCTGGCAGGTGTGGCTTTTCTGCTGCTATGTGTGCTGTATCTTGCGGTGCATCTTGCCGTGCTCTGGAGTGGATTGAGCGCGAACAATGATGCGGCAGTGGAACAGCAGCGGGTGCAGTTGATTGCAGCGCAGCTGGCGGCCAGACCACTGCGCGGGCTGGATAAGAAGTTGGCGGCCTCCACTCGCGATGCGGATACGTTCTATCGGACCCGGTTGCCGTACGCGGATTCCCAGGTAGCGGCCGAGATTGGAGACTTGGCGCACAAGGCCGGCGTGCGCTGGACTCATGCGCAGTACGCGTACTTCCCGGCGCTCTCCGGTAAGTACGCGCTAACCCAGGTAAGCATTGACGCCAGCGTCTCGGGAGATTACCGGCCGATCGTCCTGTTCATCAACTCCCTGGAGCGGGACAAGGTCTTCTTTGTGATCAACGGCATCGATCTCTCCGGGCAGCAATCCGGGGAAGTGAATCTGCGCATCCGGCTGACGACCTATCTGCGGCCGCCGGACGATAACGAACTCTCAGCGGAGATACCTGCGGCGGAGAGTGATGCGCAGCGCCCCGGGGCGGGGAATTCGAGGTTGGGAGAGCAGGCCGCGCCTGGCGCCGGAGCAGCGGGCCAAAGGCCAGGAACGCAGGGTCAGACGTTGAGCTCTGGTAACCGCGGCAAGGGCGGTAGCGGAATTGGTAGAGGCCGCCCCGGCGGACAGCCAACCACTACGGGAGGCCGGCCATGAGCGCTGCTCCTGCCAGGGACAAGAAGACGCTGGTGGTGGTCTCCATCTTCGGTTCGCTGTTGCTGGTCTTCGTCGTCTACGCGTACAACAGTTTCTTTGGCGGCTCACCGAACCCTGCGGCTACCACGGCGCCGGCTGTGGAGGCTCCGGCCGAGGGGCCGGACAACGGCACAGGCTCGCCATCGGCGGCGCAGCGTGAGGAGTCTCGCTCCTATGAATCCGCGGCTCCGGTGAGCAACGGCAGAGCGGGGCTGGGTGTCGCGCCCGGAGTTGCCGCGCGGATGTTGGCCAGGACATCGTCGAGCCTTGATCCCACGTTGGATGAGTCGGCGATGCTGCGAACCGAGAGTCTGGTGTATACCGGGACGGGACGCAACATCTTTTCGGTTATCTCCGCGCCGCCGCCGCAGTTATTGATTCCAAAAGGTTTACCGGGTGCTCGGCCGGGTGGGGCGGCGGCAGCGGCAGCGGCAGCGGCGTCTCATGTGCCGATGGGTCCGCCTCCGCTGCCGCCGATTCCGCTTAAGTTCTTTGGAACGGCGATGCGGGTGACAGGAAAGAATCAGGCGTTCCTGCTCGATGGGGGGAATGTATACCTGGCCTCCGAGGGCGATATCGTATCGCGCCGTTATAGGGTGGTCAGTATTGGAGCTACAAGTATCCAAGTGGAGGATCTGCTTAACAAGGATACTCAGACCTTACCATTGCAGAAGAAGTGACAAGCCCCGGAACCTGGAGGCCAGGCAAGGCTCAAGGTGGTGCGGATCGCCATCTGGGGTTCAAGGCGCGGCAGAAAGGGCTGCTATCGCTTGAGACCCGTGCGAATCTGCTGCGTCCAACAATTTATAGAATCGCCGAGGTCTTCTCCGGTTTGCCGATCCTGGGTGTTTGATCCTGTTGTTATGAGATTCCTGTTGAAACTCGATCCCTCTGTTCCATGCCGCCGAGTCTCGCGGCAGCGTGAACGGCAGCTCTCCGCCTCGCCCCCGGCCGAGGAGGGGTTCATGCTGCTGGCGGCGGTGGTGATGGTGGCGTTGCTGCTGATTGCGGTTTCAGTGGCTGCGCCGGTGGTGGCGCGGCAACTGCAACGGGATAAAGAGATCGAGAGCCAGCACCGGATGAATGAGTACGTGCGGGCGATTCAGCTTTACTATCGGAGTTTTGGCAACTATCCGCCTTCCATCAAGGCGCTGGAGAACAATAATAACATCCGGTTTTTGCGCAAGGTGTATGTGGACCCGCTGACCGGGAAGGCAGATTACCGGCTGATTCATCAGGGCGAGCAGAGGACGAAGATTCATGTGTTCTTCGGCCAGGATCTGGATGATGTTACGGCGAATCTGGGCTCGGCGGCGGGGATGCAGGCGGGCGGAGGGGGAGGAATGGCCCCGGGAGGGCCGACCGGCGCCACGCCGCCAAACGGGCTCGGCTCCGGCCCGGGAGGGTCATCGACGGGGGGCGACATGGGGGGGAGTTCCTTTGGGAGCAGCACGAATGCTGGGAGCGGCAGCGGGACATCCGGGAGCAATGGAAGCTCTGGCGGCAGTGGAAGCAACGGAACGGACTCGAGTCCGGATGATCTGGACGCCGATTCACTGGGGGTGATTGTGGGAGTTGGAACTTCCATGTCGGGAACGTCCATCACCCAGCCTAACGGTCAGACAAGCTATGAGGACTGGGAGTTCTGGTATGACCCGAAGATCGATATGCTCAAGCAGGCTGTGAACCCGAACGGCGGCGGTGGGATAACCTCCCAATCGGCTAGTAGCTTTGGGCAGGACGCGATCACGGGGCAGTCAAACTCTGGCGCCAGTGGCGGCAGTAGTCTATTTGGCGGAAGTTCCTCGGGAAGTTCGTCCAGTAGCAGTCCGTTTGGAAGCGGCGGAACGAATGGGGCAAACTCCAACAGTCCATTTTCGAGCAATCCATTTTAGATTCAGTATCTTGAGATCTGCCTTGCTGGCATGCAGATGAGTAGAAACAGCGCCAGACAGGCTGAATTTTTGCGCTTGCTGGGGAGCGAGCGAAGCCCCTGAAACTGAAGTCCCTGAAACTGGAGAGTTCTAATGCTTGATCGCCCACATCGCCCAACTGGCGACGATCACAGCGGCCACAAACAGGACGAAGCAGAAGGCTCCGAAGCGGATCATCATCCTGGGCTGCTCACGCTGGGTGATGCCGAAGACCACCGAGATGCAGAGCGCAAAGATCAGCATGGCGGAGAAGTGCGTGAGCATCAGAGGGAGGCCTTTCTGCCATTGGCGAGGGAGTAAGCGTCGATGGCGGAGATGACGTTCAGAAGGCCGGCGACCACCAGGAATTTGGTTCCATAGTCCGCCAGGGTGTTCACCACGGAGGCTGCGCCCCAGTCAAAGAAGCGGGCCAGAAGATACAGCAGACCCATGCCCAGTTGCCCAGCGAAGCCGAGCATGTCCATCAGGTCGCCGGTGTTGGGCACATAGACCTTGCCGGAGAGCAGCAGGCCGATGACGTACATGGTAAGGATGGCGGCGAAGAGCAGCAGGGCGCGCACCCACTTGCCGATGAGAAAGTGACCGGCCCCGGGCAGCAGCCATCCGACCACAAGGACGACGACCGGGAACATGGTGGTGTTCTGCTGGGAGAGCGACGGCGCGGGTTGCGGCTGCCGGGGCGCATAACTGGGGGCTGGCTGGTTGGGTGGGGCCATGGCTGTTGATTTTACAGCAGCGTCGGCTGGCGTGCCTGCAGCGCGACCTCAGATCTGCAATAGCTGGCGCTGCAAGGGGCCGGTGACGATGGCGCTTCCTGGGCGGGTCACCATGTTGACCTCGCTGCGGACGCCGAATTCTCCCGGGAAGTAGATGCCAGGTTCGACGGAGAAGCAGGTGTTGGGCAGCAGGAGACGTTCGTCGTGGGTCTCGAGATTGTCCAAGTGGGCTCCGTTACCATGCAGCCCCACTTCAATGTTATGGCCGGTTCTATGGGTAAAGAACTCGCCGAAACCGGCTTCGCGGATCACGGCCCGGGCCGCATCGTCGGCCTCCCAGCCGGCGATGGGTCGGCCTTCGGTGTAGGCGCGCTGGATCGTCTCGATGGCGGCATCGCGGGCGTCGCGGACGGTGTTGAAGATGAGTTGTTCGCGGTCGGTGGGGGCGCGTCCGATGACGCCGGTCCAGGTAATGTCATACCAGACGGCCGCTGGTTCCGGCTTCTCTGGATTGCCCGGGGCCGCCAGTTTGGCCCAGATGTCGATCAGGACAAAGTCTCCGCTGCGCAGGCAGCGTGAGTTCTCCGCGGTTGGCTCATAGTGGGAGTCCGCGGAGTTGGGGCCGACACTGCAGTTGGGACCGTGATCGGTCCAAAGGCCGGAGATACTCATCTGCTGCCGGAGGAAGCTTACGACGTGGAACTCCGTGATGGTTTCGCCATTGCGGACGGCTTCGCCGATATATCTCCACGCAGAGGCAAGGACAGCATCCAGACGCCGCTGCGCCTCGAAGTGCGTAAGGATCTGGGCTTCGGTCAAAACGGCCTCAAAGAGGCTGACCATGTCGGCGGAACTGACCACATTCTTACCCATGGAACGCACCAGATCCACAGTGCCCGCGTCCACCATGGAGACGTACATGTTGGCGTTGCGCGGGGAGTACTGCATGGCGACGGTGACTGCGCCCTCCAAAAGCTCCTCTAGCTTCTGTTCCAACTCCTGCCAGGAGGAGTAGGCCTCTTTGCTGCCCGGCAGCATATCCAGTTTGCCGGCCTCGACGCGATGAACCAGCTTACGCGGCTCGCCTTCCGCAGGCACAAAGTAGAACCAGCGCCGGGAGACAAAGCTATCCTCGTCCAGGCCCAGAACTCGGTAGGCGATTGGGTCACGGTGGTGGTGATCGTAGAACAGCCAGCCATCCAACTGGCGCATCCGGAGCGCTGACTGCAGAGCCGCGAGATCGAAACGAGCCATACACTCGATCATAAGCCGGGAATCCAGTGGTAGCGTCATTTTTCTGGGAGCGTACCGCGGAGGCTCGACGTCTGTGGGAAGATTGCAATATCGGGTCTGGTGGAAGCGGCGAACGCAAACAGAAAGGATCGTCTGTTCAGGCCCTTGCCCCAACGGGGAGACGACGCTGGGTCCGTGTTCCAGAGCCACAACCTCAGATCCGCCTGGTTTCAAGAAGCGGATGGCCGTGCCGCCAGTTGAGTGGAAGGGATACCTTGGATCCATCCGAATCTCCGGCAGGTCTCCGACGGGCCCAAAGGATCCGATCCGTGGACCGAATCAAGGAACGTACTGAACCCTGGTTCAGTCAGTGTCTATCGCGGGATGGACGCGTCGAAGTCTGGTGAGGGCTTCACTCCGCCAGGTATCGACTTGCATCTGCTGGGTGTTTGCCGGGTGCGGGGTATTGTCCGGCTATGCTGATTCCGGTTAGGCTGGTCTGAACGTTAGAGCGGTTCTCCTTGCGCTGCCAAGGCAGAGCAGCAAGTTTCTCCGCGGTCCAGGAAGGTTCGACCGTCCTGCTACAGCCGAGATGACCATGCAACGCATGTCTTGACAGTGCTGTCACCAAACCGTCGGAGTTATTACCCTCATGTCTGAAGAACACAAGATCAGCGCTGTAAGACAGATGAGTTCCGGACATAACCTGAAGGAACTGGCCAGGCATCTCGGGGTCTCGCCGACGACAGTCTCGCGCGTGATCAACAACTCCGGAAACAAGTATCGGATCTCACAAGAGACGCAGAAGCGCGTATTGGCGGCGGCTGCCGAGATGAATTACAAGGCGAGCCCGTTGGCGCGGGGCCTGCGCAGCCGGCGTTCGCAGACCGTTGGAGTGATGGTTCCAGAGATCAGCGGTGGCTACTCTGCCGCTGTGCTGAGTGGAATCGAAGATGTGCTGCTTCTGAGTGGCTTCTTTTATTTCGTGGTCAGCCACCATCATCGCGAAGAGTTGCTCCGCGAATACCCCTCCCTGCTGCTCTCGCGCGCCGTGGAGGGAATTATCGCAGTAGACACGGCGCTGGATATGGAGTTGTCCGTGCCGGTGGTTCTTGTCTCCGGTCACCGGCGCTCGGAGTCGATGGTTAGTATCGAGTTGGATCACGATCTTGCGGCGCGCTTTGCGCTTGAGCATCTGCAGCGGCTGGGGCATCGGAGAATCGCCTTTATCAAGGGGCAAAGCTTTAGTTCCGACACCGAGATTCGCTGGCAGGCCATTGTCCGGGTGGCGGCACAGTTGCAGATTCCGATTGATCCGCATCTGGTGGTCTCCCTGGAAGGCGACGATCCTTCTTCGACGCCGGGCCGGGTCGCGACGCACAAGCTGCTGGCTGCGCAGGCGAGATTCAGCGCCATCTTCGCCTTTAACGATGTTTCCGCCATGGGAGCGATTGTGGCGTTGCGGGAGGCCGGCGTGGAGGTACCGGAGAGGGTCTCTGTGGTAGGTTTCGACGATGTGCTTGGCGCGGCCACCAATTACCCACCGTTGACCACGGTGCGGCAACCCATGCAAGAGATGGGACGAGCCGCGGCAACGGCCCTGCTGGAACGTATTCGCCATCCCAAGGCTTCTGAATTGCAGCCACACCCGGGGTCGATTCTGGTGTTGCCGACTTTTGTAGAGCGGAAGTCTACAGGGCCGGCTCCAAAAGATTTGCCCAGCCGCTTGCCGGCGCTGCACTGATCCAATTCTTATGCCGATTGCGACTCTAACACTCGAGCTTGCGATGGAACATGCCCAGTCGCTGAAGGACCGCCGTCAGGTGGTGCGTCCGCTCAAGGATAAGATTCGCCACGGGTTTAATGTCTCCATTGCGGAACTGGATGATGCATCCCTGTGGAACCGGGCTACGTTGGGGGTGGTGGCCATCTCCAGTTCCGGAGCGTATCTGTCCGGCCAGTTGCGGGAGGTGGAGGCTGCCGTCCGGCGTCTGTGTGCCGGGCTAGGGTGCGAGATTCTGGACAGCTTCATGGAGGGCGATATATCGCTTGACGATATGAAGTAGGGGCGTTTCTCTTATGGGTGGGAGTTAGGGAGCGGACGCGCGGCGGCGTGGATGGGGAGGACGCCCATCCATGCAGGGTTCCGCGTGATGCCGGCAGGTAAAGGTGTTTCTCGCCGCCGTCTCTGCTGCCTGCGCGATCGCGCTGGGATGGTTGAGATTCCAATTGGCTTGGCTCTTGACGCCTGATGGTGAAAATTTGCACCGTTGAGCGCCCAAGGGAGGGCCAAGGAGTGCTACCCTGTAGAGTCAATCATGCCCGAGCAACGAGCCAGAACGTATCACCGAGGTCGTGTGGTCAACGCGTTTTCAGAAGAGATCACGGCCATGCTGGAGGGGGAACTCTCTGATCCGCGAATCGCCACCTGTCACGTGACAGAGGTGGTTCTGGCTCCGGGAGGAAAAAGCTGCCGGGTCTTCATTGCCGTGATGGGCGGCGAGGAGGAGGAACGAGAGACGCTGGAGGGGTTGATGGCGGCTCGGGGCTACGTGCGCAGCGAGATCCGACGGCGGATGAATGTGCGCCATGTTCCGGAGATTAGCTTTGTGATCGACCGGTCAGAAAAGATCAACTCGCGGATGAATGAGCTTTTGAGCCGAATCGACAAGAGACGCAGCAGGCTTGCCGGACAGCAGCCGAAGGACTTTGCCGAGGAGGCACGGAAGGAGAGGTCAGAGCCCGCGAAGACCGCCTCCTGAAGCTGGATGGCGGTTTTCTTTCCCGTTATGAATCGTCAGATTTCGATTTCGGCGCTGGTTGATGTTCTCCAGGCGCAGAGTTCGTTTGTCATCACGTCTCATATTCGTCCCGATGGGGACGCGATCGGTTCTGCTCTGGGATTGATGCATTTGCTGGAGGCGATGGGAAAGCGAGTGTCGGTGGTTTTCATTGATCCGATTCCGCCGAGCTTGGATTTTCTGGTTGGCAGGGAGCGGATCTCGCGCACCTTTCCTGCCGCGGATGCCGCCATCTTTCTGGAGTGCGACTCGATTGAGCGGAGTTGCATTGATCGCGGCGAGTATGAGGCTTCACCACCGCGGATCACGATCAATATTGATCATCATCGCAGCGGCCGGGAGTTTGCGGACTTCAACTGGATCGATCCGGAGGCCGCAGCGGTTGGCTGCATGATCTATGAATTGGCGATTGTGGCGGGTGTGGAAATCAGTCCAGCGATGGCCGATTGTCTGTACACTGCCATTCTCACCGATACTGGATCCTTCAACTATCCTGGCACCACGGCTGCGACCTTCGCCATGGCGGAACATTTGGTGCGGAGTGGAACCGACCCTCACCGAATTGCGGCGGAGGTTTACTTCTCCAACTCGGCCAGTAAGGTACGCCTGCTCGGGGTAGCACTGAGCCATATTCAGATTGAAGGCGCAGTTTCCTGGAGCCACGTTACACTGGAAGAGATGGAGCGGGTGGGCGCCAGTGTGGAGGATTGCGAGGGAGTGGCGAATCATCTGATTGGCATCGAAGGGGTAGAGGCGGCGGTTTTTCTTCGCGAGACCCAGGAACCGGATCAGATTCGTCTTAGCTTGCGTAGCCGGCGAACTTTGGATGTCTCGGTGATCGCGGAGCGCTTTGGCGGGGGGGGGCATAAGACCGCCAGCGGATGCAGTATGGAAGGGACCCTTGCCGAGGTTACCCGGCGAATCGTGGACGATCTTAGCCGAGCCTGTGTTCCTGGGATCCACGCTGCCGAGGCGGTGGAGGCCCCAACACTGCCCTCAATTCTGTTAGCCTAAGTTTCGCTTTGCTAATCTGCGGTGACCCTTGAAGGGATGCCTTTGATGGGCTTTGTCCAGAGGAGATTCGCCCGATTGCAACGCCTTGCAACACCACGGATCTCATGGTTTGAATGATTTACCCCAATCCGCATCCGGGCCTGGAGAGATACACTCAGCAGAGCCCGCGCCGCCGCTCGCCGGGCCGTCGGCTGGCGCATCTCGCGGCAGAGTGAGGCGTCTTGTCTTCTGGCTGCGCCGCCATCCCCTTGGCTGCACAGCGACTGAGTTTGCCGTCCTGCTGCTGTTTGTAGGATTCTTTCTCTTCTATGGCCTGATTCCGATCTTCGGGGGGGATCAACTGGGACTTGTGGGCGCCGATGAGCCCCGCTACGCTCAAGTGGCCAGGGAGATGCTGGATGCCCATATAGCTGCTTGCCAAGCAGTGCATGCCGCCATGTTTCCCCACAGCCTGCGGCTCTCCGATCTTCGCGCTTCTTACGACTGCCTGACCGGAGGCACGGTGACGCCCATCCTGTACGGGAAGCCATGGCTGGAGAAGCCAGCGCTTTATTACTGGCGCGCCATGGGGTACTACAAGGAACTAGGGGTCTACGACTGGACGGCGCGGCTGGCTTCGGCCACTGGCGCGCTGGCGCTGATGATTCTGGCGTTTTTGCATCTGAAGCGATTTCGGCCGGGCGGCCATCTGGATGCTGCTCTGATCATGGTTTCCTCGGTAGCGATGTTTGCCTTTTCCCGAGGCGCTTCCACGGACATGCAACTGGCGGCTCCGTTTTGCATTGGGATGCTGGGCTGGTACGCGTGGTATGAGACGGGCAAGAAGTACTGGCTGTTTGATCTCTACTTCTTCAATGCAGCAGCTACGTTGGCCAAGGGACCGATTGCGCCCTTTCTCGCCTTAGGCATCCTGTGCCTGTTTGTGGGGCTACGGCGGGAGTGGTCGGCTCTGAGGCGCACCATCTGGATCCCAGGGATTGTGCTTTACCTGGTGATGGTGTTGCCGTGGTACATCGCAGTGCAGCGTCGCAATCCTACTTTCTTCAATGAGTTCATTTGGCAACACAATCTGGAGCGGTACTCGACCGATCTGTACCACCATCAGCAGCCCATCTTCTACTATCTGATCGTGTTGATCGTGGGGCTGTTGCCTTGGACCGCGCTCTCCCTGCGAGCGCTGGTGGATGGCGTGGCTGAGTCCATTGCAGAGTGGAAGGTACGGTTCAAGCCGCAGCGTTACGTTGGGCATGTTCGCGCTGGGGATGCTTTTCCGGAGTTTCTGGTGTTGTGGGTGTTGTTCCCGATTGTCTTTTTTTCCTTCTCCGGCTCCAAGCTTCCCGGGTACATCCTCCCTTCCATTCCGCCGTTGGCGATTCTGACTGGTGACTATTTGTTCCGCATCCGGCGACCGGGAATCCCAAACTGGTTGCTGTACGCCCATGCCGGCCTGACCGGACTGGTTACGTTTGTCCTGATTCTGTGCCCACAGTACATGATTCGCCAAAGGCTGATTCCGGCCCCCGGTATCCTTACGCTAGCCATTGTCCTAGGGGCGGCGGTGAGCTTTTTGGTGGTGCTGGTTACCCGCCGCTACGGTGTGCGTCAGCTTCGCCTGGTGACCATGATTCCTCTGGTAGCCCTGCTCTATTTCCTGCTGGGGAGAAACGGCCACCTGCTGGACGTGAACTATTCGGCCCGCCCCTTGGCCCGAGAGATTCAGCGGGCGGATCCTGGCGCGAAGGTGGTTGCCGAGTTCCAGGTGCGGCGAGATCTGGTCTATGGACTTGCGTTCTATGAAGACCATAAGATTCTCAGTTACGGCACGGATGGGGTTCCAGCCGGGGAGCATCTTGTCGTCTTCCCCGACCGCGATGAATCCTTGATGGAGAAGTATTGGAAGGGACGGAAGGTTCAGGCGATACTGCACTATCCGGCGCGGGGTCTGTCAGTGTACAAAGTGTATCCGCAGAGTTGAAGACGGAAGAGAGTGGGGGGGCTGGAAGTCGTTGAGTTCAGCACAGAGCCGCATATCGCAACTCGAGATCCTGGATCTGCGCCACTTCTCCGGGGCGCAGTTGCGGCCCCTGCTACGAGATGAGGCGGAACGTTGGCAGCGCCGGTTGCACTGGGATTACACGCAGGCTTCCAGCATGCTGGTGGATTACCTGGATAGCCGCATTCTTCCCGGCTACGTCGCCCTGCAGGCAGGCCGGATCGCCGGTTACGCTTTTTGTGTTTGTGAGGGAACCAAGGCTGTGATTGGGGATGTGTACGCCTTCGGCGAGGCGGAATCTACCGTGAATCCCATCTGCGAGACACTGACGGATCATCTTCTGGAGATGGTAGTGGCCATGCCGGGTGTGGAACGGGTGGAGTCCCAGTTGCTGATGTTCCCGGACGGGGCGCTGTGGATGGCGTTCCAGCGACATGGGTTCCAAGCGTATCCGCGCTGCTTCATGCTACGGGATCTGGAGGCTCGGCCGCCGCTGATGGACGTGAAACCTGCCGAGGCGCGTCCTGGCAGGAGCCTGGTGCTGGAGGCTTGGCGTGCGGAGTTTTACGATGGCGCAGCGCAGTTGATCCATCGCTGCTACGCCGACCATATGGATGCCAGTATCAATGATCAGTACCGAACGGTCCATGGAGCCCAAAGATTTCTGCACAACATCATTCGCTTTCCAGGTTGCGGCGTCTTTGACCCGGAGAACTCCTGGGTGCTGCGTGCGGCAGCGGAGCGGACTGACGGCAACTTCTCCAAAGCGACGGGTGGGGGTTCCGTTGAGGCGGTGCTTCTGAGTTCCAAGGTCTCCGAGGGTGTCAACCACATTACTCAGATCTGCGTTACTCCTGCTCTGCGTGACCATGGGTTGGGCCGCATGCTGCTGGAGCACTGTGCGCGGGAGGGGGCCAGGCGAGGCGTCCGTCAGCTATCCCTGACGGTGACAGAGGCTAACACGCACGCGCGGAAGCTCTACGAGAGCGACGGCTTTCAGACGCTGCACCGTTTTGAGGCCATGGTGTTCGATAGCAGCGCGCGGCACTGAGTTCGGATGCTTTTCTATGGGCGCAGCTACTGTTTCCAGTTCACTCCGGGACGCGCCACAGCGTACATCTCCGCCGCGATCTGGTCGAACAGGCCATAGCGATCCTGCCCCACCGTGTACAGGTTGAAGTGGGAGCGTCCGGGGATGAAGCTGAAGTGCGGATCGGCTCCCAGCTTCTCCAGGCGTGCGTCAAGCAGATGTGCAGAGCCGTCCAGATAGAACGTATCCGCCGTTCCTACGAAGAGGTGAATCCGGCCCTTCAGCAGGAACCCATCTTTTGTCCACTTCTTCTCAACCAGGTGCGCCAGATCGTAATGGTCGCGCCAGTAGGCGACAACCACGGGATTTACGTCGCCGGTTACGCGGTCAAACATCGGCATGGGCGCGCCGCTCGCAGAGCGTGGCGAGAAGACCCAGTCAAAGGAGGTCATTTGGCCGCCGTAAGGGCCCAAAACCGCCTCGGTTTTGGCGAACTGCTCAATGGTCGCCACCACCTTCCCATCGATGCGCATCAGTGGATAGGCGGTTCCGTCCGGCCGATGGTAGACGTTTGCGTGGGGAGCGTACAAGTTCGGGCCGGTGAAGTTATGAAAGTCACTTGGATCCGGTGAGGTGGACCACGTTCCACCGAAGATGCTGGGATAGTCGATCTGAAGTTGCAGTGTCGCCCATCCGCCGCTGGAGTGGCCGTTCAGGAAGCGTCCGTTGCGCGTGGCGTCCATCCGGTAGGTACGTTCCAGCATGGGGATGAATTCCGTAGTCAGGGCCGTGCCCCAGGGGCCGTCGTTGACCGAGTTGGCGAACTCATGGGTACCCTCAGGGCAGGATTCATCCAACATCACCCAGATCATGGGAGGCATTTTGTGCACGATCATACGGTCGCGGATCATGCTCCCCATGACGAGGTTGTAGTCCATGTCGGCGCCGAAGCCATGGGTGAAGTAAACCGTCGGGTAGCGTCGCTGGGTGTTCCGGGCGTAGCCCGGCGGAAGGATGACCCAGGCTCGGACGGAGGTGGAATCTCCCCAGAAGCGAGTCAGCAGCGGGCTGACCATTTGCTGTCTCTCGATCTCTCCTGGCCGGACCTGTTGCATGGCGTGGGCAAGGGCAGCCTGGCGCTTGGGGTCTCGGGCTGGGTGTCCGCTCACGGTAAGCGTCGTCTCTGGGCTCTGGGGGCTCCACTGCGCCAGGGTTGCGACCGGGCTGATCCAATCCTGCGGAGTGCGTCCGGCGTAGTTGTA
Source organism: Granulicella sp. (assembly GCA_027365345.1). GTDB lineage: Bacteria > Acidobacteriota > Terriglobia > Terriglobales > Acidobacteriaceae > Granulicella. The sequence goes on along the minus strand of DAHXNO010000027.1, from coordinate 29,124 downwards.
GGTGTGTCCGGTGTCCAGCACGGCCTGCACCTCATAGTCCCCGGGCGGCAGCGCTGAGAAGGGCTTGGGATAGGCGACCCGGTCGGCATCAAACTCCACGGCTGCGCCGGGCGTCAGGTGGTGTACCTCCTGAGCGGCTACCCAGGTCTGGGTGTCTTTCTGGCCGGGATGGAATTCCTGGAGATTTACCTCGGTGTCTCCCTTGCCCTGCTTGAGAAACACGAGCAGCCGTCCGCTCAGGGGCGTAGTGGCGGAGCTCCCGAGACGGACCCGGAAGAAAACATGAGGGTGGGTCTGCTGGGCGCCGGAGAGCTTGGAGTTTCCGGCGAGGATGGTTCCCATCGCCGCACATGCAAGGAGGAGAGCTTTTCGCTGAAGCCGCATCAACAGAGATCCCCGGAAAGATAGCTTTGAGCGATGATAACAGCGCTACGGCGCGGCATCCGGTGGCTGAGCGGCGCGCAGATGCAGGCGGACGCTTTGCGCATAGTCCTGCTGAGCGTGGAAGCGCTACTCGACGTGATAGTTGGGGGCTTCGCGGGTGATGACCACGTCATGAACATGGCTCTCCCGAAGCCCCGCGCCGGAGATGCGGACGAAGCGCGCCTTCTCCTGAAGTTCCGCAATGGTTCCGCAGCCGACATAGCCCATGCCGGAGCGCAGGCCGCCGACCAGTTGGTAGATTGTATCCTCAAGCGGGCCACGATGTGGAACGCGACCCTCGATGCCCTCGGGGACAAACTTCGCCAGGCGGTTGCCGTTCTCGCGTGCGGTGATCGAGGTCCGACCAGTTTGTTCCGAGTCGATATCGTCTCTGCTCTGGAAGTAGCGCTCGCCGGAGCCCTGCGCCATGGCGCTGAGGCTGCCCATGCCGCGGTAGGTCTTGAAGCTACGCCCCTGGTAGAGGATGGTTTCTCCGGGGCTCTCATCGACCCCGGCAAAGAGCGAGCCCAGCATGCAGACACCGGCTCCGGCTGCGATGGCCTTGGTGATGTCGCCGGAGTACTTGATGCCGCCGTCGGCGATGATGGCCACACCGCGTTCACGGGCGGCACGGTAGGATTCCGCAATGGCGGTGATTTGCGGCATACCCGCGCCGGTGACCATACGTGTGGTGCAGATGGAGCCTGGGCCGATGCCCACCTTGACAGCATCCGCGCCAGCATCGATCAGCGCCAAGGTGCCCTCATAGGTAGCCACGTTGCCGGCGAAGAGATCGACATCCGGAAAGGCGTTCTTTACCTGGGAGATGGCCTCCAGAACGCGGGACGAGTGACCGTGCGCAGAGTCGATGGCCAGAGCGTCCACGCGGTACTTCACCAACTCGGCCGCTCGCTCCAAGAAGTCGCCGGTGGCTCCGATGGCTCCCGCAACGCGCAAACGGCCCTGTCCATCCTTGCTGGCGTTGGGGTACTTCAATTTTTTCTGGATATCCTTGACGGTGATAAGGCCCTTGAGCTCGTATGCGTCATTGACCACGAGCAACTTCTCCACCCGATGCTGGTGAAGGATGTGCTCGGCCTGTTCCAGCGTGGTTCCTACTGGAACGGTGATCAGGTTGGATTTGGTCATCACGTCTCCGATGGGGATATCGGTGCGGGAGACGAAGCGGAGATCACGGTTGGTGAGAATGCCGACCAGTTTGTTGTGCCGGGTGACGGGCACGCCGGAGATCTTAAAACGCCGCATCACATCGAGCGCGTCGGCGATGGGCCGCTCCGGCTCGATGGTGACCGGATCGACGATCATGCCGCTCTCTGAGCGCTTCACCTTGTCGATCTCTCCGGCTTGCTGCTCGATGGAGAGATTGCGGTGGACCACGCCCAAGCCTCCCAACTGGGCGATGGCGATCGCCAGCCGGGACTCCGTGACGGTGTCCATGGCAGCCGACATCAGCGGCACGGCGAGAGTGATACGCGGGGTTAACTGGACCTGCGTGCTGACCTGGGCGGGAACGATGTCAGAGTAGGCGGGAACCAGCAGCACGTCGTCAAACGTGAGCGCTTCGGGGATCGAGTTGGGGACCATACCTCTCTATTGTTGCACCTGGAAACCCGGGTCAGCGAGGGGATCCACGCAGAGGTTTCACTTGGGCGTCTTGAGCCTATCCATTGCGGGGGCTGGTGCTCGGCGAGCGCGCTGCCACGAAAGCGAAGGATTTGACGGGTGGGACAGGATCCCGTGAGATGATTATGGGTGCAACGCGTGGATTCTGCAAAGGTAGCGGACAAGAGATGGGCGCCGGATCCTTGAGGCCCGTCGCCAGCCGAGTCCGGACGCGCTGTGAGTCCGGCGGCGGATGACAAGAGATAGGCATGGGATGGCGGAGTGGAGAGGGTTTGCATGGGCGACATGATTGTGGTGAAGGATCTGGTAAAGAATTACGGAGACTTCTGCGCCGTGAACCAGATCTCCTTCACCGTGCCGGAGGGCCGAATCTTTGCCTTTCTCGGTCCAAATGGGGCGGGCAAGACCACCACGATCAAGATGCTCACCACCATCCTGGAGCCTAGCGCCGGCGCCCTGCTGGTGAATGGCTATGATCCGGTCTCCCAGCGCAAACAGGCGCGCCGCTCCTTCGGCATTGTCTTTCAGGATCCGAGCCTGGATGAAGAGTTGACTGCACAGGAAAACATGGATCTGCATGGGGCGCTCTACGGGGTTCCGCGGGGCGAGCGCATGCAGCGTATGCAGGCGCTGCTGGAGCTGGTGGGACTTTGGGATCGCCGGAGTGAGTTCGTCAAGCAGTTCTCTGGCGGGATGAAGCGCCGCCTGGAGTTGGCCAGAGCCCTGCTGCACCGGCCTCGCATCCTGTTTCTGGATGAGCCGACGATTGGCCTGGATCCGCAGACCCGCAATCATATCTGGGGTTACATCGCGACGCTGAGCAAGGAGCAGAATGTGACCGTCTTCTTTACGACGCACTATATGGAAGAGGCCGAGCGAGTTGCAGCGGAGGTTGCGGTGATTGACCATGGCAGGATTATTGCTCAGGGAACGCCTGCAGCGCTGAAACAACAGACGGGAACGCCGACACTGGAAGACGCGTTCATCGCCCTTACGGGCCATGATATTCGCGACGAGGAGGCCAGCGCAGGAGATCAGATGCGCGTGATGCGTCAGGTCTGGAGAGGGGGCCGGCGATGAGAGCGATCCTTGTTCTTTGCATCCGGCAGTTGAAGCGCTATACCCGCTCGCCGGCCCGCATCGTCGGTTCCCTGGGTCAGCCGGTGATCTTTCTGTTGGCGCTCGGCTTTGGGATCGGTTCGGTCTTCCAAAGGGCCGGGTCCGGTAACTACCTCAGTTTTCTGGCTCCCGGGATCATCGTGATGGGCATTATGTTCACGGCGGTCTTCTCCGGCATCGAGATCATCTGGGATCGTCAGTTCGGCTTTCTCAAGGAGACGCTGGTAGCGCCAGTGTCGCGGTTGCAAATCGTGCTTGGCCGGGTTCTGGGTGGAGCGATCGTCGCCATGTTGCAGGGATTTGCGGTGATTCTGGTGTGCGTGGCCTTCGGCTTCCGGCTTCACCGCATGGTCCTGGCTCCGTTGGCCCTGGTCTTCATGTTTCTGATCGCGATCTTGTTCACTTCCATCGGCACGGCGATCGGATCCGTGTTGCAGGATATGCAAGGCTTTCCTTTGGTGATGAACTTTCTGGTGATGCCGTTGTTTTTCTTCTCAGATGCTCTGTTTCCCATCAAGGGTCTTCCCAGGATTCTTGATGTAGCCTTGCGCCTGAACCCCGTGACCTATGGGGTGGATGGTCTACGCGGCGCGCTGATCGGCGTCTCTTCCTTCCATTATCTGACCGACTTTGGAGTTCTTGCCGTGTTGAGCGGTATCCTGCTGGCCATTGGCAGCTATCTGTTTGCCAAGATTCAGTTGTGACGATCCTGGTGCGGATGGTTGAGGGCAGAGTTGTCGAGATGTTCTGTAGCCACCGAGCGTGGTGGGTACGGCTTACGAATGCCCGAGGGTAGGCATGCGTCTGAATCGAGCAATTCCCGATGGCAGCAAGCAGCTATGGGTTTGCTTCACGGCCTACGAGTTCGCCTTCGGATCCGCGAGCAGGCGCTGCTCACTTGAGGCAGATGCATCGCCTGAGACGACGTAGGCTACCGCGGCTGCAATGAGCGCTGGAACGATGAAGGCGTGCCCTCCTATGGCTTCAGCCACGAAGGCCGATGCCGCCAGGGGTGTCTTGTACCCGGCAGACAGGAAGGCAGCCATGCCTGCCGCGGCATAGAGGTTGGGGTTCGCGCTGTGTACGATGGACTGAGCGAAGGCGGTGCCCAGGGTTCCACCGGTGAGAAAGAGGGGAACGAACATGGCGCTGACCCCGCCCGCGCCCAGAGTGGCCAGGGTGGCTCCGAGTTTGAATGCGGCGAAGGAGAGCAGTTCGGCCGTGGTGTGGTGCTGGTTGAGAATCGTTCGCACGGCTTCATAGTTCGGGCCCAGCGGCACAAGCTGGCCCGGGTAGAGCCAGAGGAAGGCCACGCCGCAGACGCCGGTCAGCAGCCCACCGATTCCCATCTTGATCCAGTGCGGCATGCGGATACGTATAACGAGGCTCCGCACGCGGTGAAAGGCGATGACGAAGAGCATAGCGATAAGACCGATGATCAGGCCCAATAGCGCGCTCCAATAGACATCTTCTCGTGTGTAGGCGTCAAGGCCGTGGAAGCTGAAGAGCGGCTTTGCCCCCAATACGCTGCTGAGAGTGACATAGGCTATCACGGACGCAATCAGGGAGGGCACCAGCGCCTCGGGCGCCAGATCGTCGAGATAGGGCATCTCCAAGGCAAAGACCAGGCCGGTGAGAGGAGCGCGGAAGACGGCGGACATTCCGGCGGCGGCTCCGCAGATGAGCATGATGCGGCGCTCGCGCTCACTGGGGCGAAAGCGGTGCAGTCGGCTCCACAGCCAGGAGCCGATTGTACCGCCGCAATAGATGCCGGGACCCTCCAGCGCGGCGCTTCCGCCAAATCCCACGGTGGCGATGGCGGCCGCGATCTTCGGAAAGAAGCTGCGCAGATCCATGCGGCCCCCGCGTTCGTGATAGCAGTGGATGACCTCTTCGGTGGAATGCTCGTTGGGATTGGGGGTCAACCACTGCATGATGAGGCCGGCCAGCACCGATCCCAACACCAGGCCAGGCACAATTGCCCAGTGGCGCCTCAGGTAGAAGTTCAGTACCGCAGGCCACAACTCGTTCAGAACGGTTACCACGATTCCGCTAATAACGACGCCGGTGACCATTCCTATGATGGGGGCCAGAAGCAACCACTTGCGCAGATGGCGGGCATACGTGCGAGCGAGATCTTCCCCTACCAGAGAGCGCATGCGACGGATCTGGCGCTGAAATGGAATTGAGCGCCGAGGCTTGGTTGGATGGCGATGGGATCGGTGAGCAGGGTTCATGATGCCTTTCTTTGACTTTGCAGGGATCCGGCTGGCTGGCTGGCTCCGGAGGGATGGACGTCTCGGAGCTTTCGGTCTACCGGCCTACTCATTGCTGACTTCCGGGTCTCCAGCTTCCGGGGTTCCAGTGCTGATGCGCTGGAGTCAATCATCGTGCGCACACGTTCCACCTCCTGGTGGTGAACGCGGCTCAGCCGGAGGAGAACCTCCTGGCCGCGAGGCGTCAGGGAGACCAGCACCTGTCGCCGGTCGGTGCTAGAGTTCTGCCGTTGCACCAGGCCACTCTCCACGGCCCGTCCCACCAGCCCCACTACGGAGTTGTTGCGCTCCTGGAGAAACTCGGCCAGTTGAGAGATGGTAGCGATGCCGTTCTCCGTGAATCCTGCGATGCCCAGCATCAGTTGATGCTGTTGGGGCGTAACTCCAGCGGATCGAGCTTCCTTTTCGCTGAAACGCACAAATCGCCGCAGTGCGTAACGGAAACGCGCCAGATCACAAAGCATCGCCTGTTCTTCCTGCTTGCTCATGCTGCTCAACTCCTGGGCACTGCGGCGACCGCCATGTTTTATTAGATCGCAATACCACCTAATTTTATATCGTATTGTGATATTCCCGCCAGGAGAACCGGAGCGGGGTAATCCGAGTGTGGAGGAAGATCTGAACGAACCTCTGGCTGACGAAAGAGGCCATCCACTGAGCCTGGTCGTGAGGGTTTGAGGCCCAGCGCGCATCGTGCTGTAGCGAGCTAAGAAGTTTGCCCAATTTTCGGCTCCGAGAAAAAATCCCAGACCACCCCCGGAGAGATCGATAATCTCCCTAGGGAGGGATGCTGACCATGTTTCTGCGCAGACCCCTGCTATCTGTGATTCTGGCCGAGATCGTCGCCTGTGTCGCGTTTATCGCCTTGGCTATGTTGGGGGCGATCCATGCAAGCCATCCAAGACTTGACGCCAACAGTCTGAACTGCGATGCGCCGAGGGCGAATCTGCAAGTGCGCACGCCGGTTCCGGCCGCTACCTTGCTGCAGGGCAGACAACCGGATCGTAAATTGAGTCTGCGGCGAATATCGCTTGGCCAAAAAGACGAATGGCAGCCGTCGCTGTTTCTTCCGATTCAATTTCGGGATCCGAAGGAGTTGGGCGTTGGAAAGCTGCTGGTAGCCAGCCGCGGCCTGGGCGATCCGAACTTTACCGAAACGGTGATCCTGCTGGTTCACTACGATAAGAAGAGCGTGGTGGGCCTTATTCTCAACCGGCGCAGCGCAGTTCCGATCTCCCGCATCTTCAATCTGAAGGGAGCCAAGGACCGGATGGATCCGGTCTATATTGGCGGTCCGGTGGACCCTTCGGTTGTATTTGCCCTCATGCGGTCTCCGGTGGCGCTGAAGAAGGCAGTGAATATCTTCGGCCAGGTGTATCTGATCTCAGACAAAGGCATGTTCGAACGTACGCTGGCGTCCCGGCCGGATTCTGGTGTCTTCCATGTGTACCTGGGATATGCGGGATGGACGCCGGATCAACTGCGGAACGAGGTGAAGTTGGGCGCCTGGTATATTTTTCCGGCAAAAACTGACGCAGTCTTCAATTCTGATCCGGTTGCTTTGTGGTTGCAGATGATTCAACAGACAGAGTTTGAATCGGCGCAGGTGGAACCCTCCTCAGTGATCTCCGGACCACCGGGACGGTTATGAGAGATCTGCGCGGTTGGTATGCTGCGGCGTGGAGGTTACTGGACCTGGATCGTCGTCTGCAGCGGGAGATCTGCTGAGGATGCCCCGGCCAAGAGGACAATCGGCGTCGCTTCCACGTCCAGCGATTGGGCTTGACTGTTCCAGTAGGCCAGACGCTGTGCGGGCAGGGGAATATGCACGGTCTGGGTCTGGCCAGGCTCGACGCGGACGCGCTGGAAGCCCTCCAGCTCTTCGCGAGGGCGCTCGACCGCGGAGTGGGGATAGTGGACGTAGAGCTGTACCACGGCATCGCCAGCTCGCTGGCCGGTGTTGGTTACGTCGACGCTGACGGTGATGGCGCCGTCTTTGGCAAGATGGGTTGAGCTGGCACGGAGGTTGGAGTACTTGAAGGTGGTGTAGCTGAGCCCAAAGCCGAATGGGTAGAGCGGCTGCCCCTTGAAGTACATGTAGGTGTGGCCGTCGCGAATGTTGTAATCCATCAATGGCGGTAACTGGCTGGCGGAGCTGGGCCAGGTATCCACCAGATGGCCTCCGGGGTCTTCGTCGCCAAAGAGGACTTTTGCCAAGGCGGTTCCTTCGTCTTGCGAGGACTGCGCCATGTGAAGGATGGCAGGCAGGTTCGCCTGGCTCCAATTGATGGCGAAGGGGAAGCTGGAGACCAGGATTTCGACCGTGTGCGGATTGACGTAGTAAATCTGCTTGGCGATCTGCTCCTGGGCCAACTGGATGCTCTCGCGGTCGCGTCCCTCACGCCCGTCGCTGGGGGTGGTGCAGGGAAGTGTGTTGCCGCCGTCAGGGGTGTTCACCCAGGAATCACCCTGATCGCCGCAGGTTGGGTCGTTGCCGATGACCACGATGGCGACGTCGGAGTGGCGCGCCGCTTGTACGGCGGCAACTTCATCGTTGGCGGAGTCGTAGGGCACAAAGTTGATTTTGACGTAGGGACCGACTTCGTCGCGAATGCCTTCGAGCGGAGTTACGGCATAGGGTGGCGTGCCGCCATACCAATCCCAGTGCACCACGTTGGCCAGCGGACCAATCACCGCGATGGAGTGGATCTTCGCCCGATCCAGGGGAAGGAAGTTGTTCTGGTTCTTGAGCAGGACGACGGACTCAATCGCCAGCTTGCGGGAGACGGAACGATCGCGATCGGTGTCCCATGGCGGCGGCTGATCGCCCGTCCGCCGGATTGCGGTGTACGGAACCATGCTGGGTGGATCGAGCAGTCCGAGTTTGATCTCAATGCGGAACTTGCGGCGCAGCGCCTGATCGATCTCGGCCGGGGAGATCAATCCCTGCTTTACCGCGGCGTGCATCTCGTCCTTGTAACTATCCAGGAACTGATTGATTCCGGCCTTGAAGGATGCAACCACGGCCGCGTTCTGGTTGGGAAAGAGATGGCGAGGGTCCACGAGCAAGTGGATCGCGCCGCCATCGCTGGAGATCACGTCCAGGCCCCATTGGCCGATGAGCAGAGTGCGAAGGATGGGGTTGACGGCCATGGGAGTGCCGTTCCAGGCGTTGTAGGAGGCCATGACCGCCTTCGCCCCTCCCTGCAGAAAACCCATGCGGAAGGGAACCGAGTAGTACTCCCAGAAGAGCCGCTGGTCGAAGTTGGAGGAGGATCTGGTGCGGTAGTTTTCATTCTCATTGGCCAGAAAGTGCTTGAGCAGAGCGGCTGCCTGCCAGTACTTTGGGTTATCGCCCTGCAGGCCGTGGATGAAGGCGGTCGCCATGGTTCCGTTGAAGAAGGGATCCTCTCCGTATACCTCTTCACTGCGGCCCCAGCGGGGGTCACGGTCCAGGTCAGACTGGGGGCCCCAGAGCATGAGGATCTGGCGGTTGTACTTTGGCGTCTGCGTGATGTAGCGGGCCTCATAGCCCTCGACTCCCGCAGCCTGGCGAACCAGCTCGGGATCCCAGCTCTCGCCCATGCCCGGGGGCTGCGGGAACTGCGTGGTGGTGATGGGCTGGCGACCATAGCGGGACTGGCGCTGCACGACACCGTGAATCCCTTCTGAGCTGCCGATATTGGGAACGCCCAGGCGTGGCACGCCAGTGGAGGTACCCAGGCAGTCGATCTTCTCATCCAGCGTCATCCGCGCGAGCAGGTCATCGATGCGCTGCTCAGTGGGTAGCTTCGGGTTGTCGAAGGGATAGTTCTGCAACTGCCACTGAGAGACCTGCTGTGGAGGATGCAGCGGTTGCTGCTGCGCAGCGGCTCCGGCGGTGAGGGCGAGCGTGGAGCAGAGAGCCAAGACAGAAGGAAGCTTTCGCAAGGAGCCCAACTTTCTCATACCGCGCAGCGTTGCAGAGACCGTTCTGCGGGATGGATGATGTTGCGGATTAGCGTATCAAACAAGGGGAGACTTCGCACTGGTCTGGCTCGGCCGTCCCGTCTCTGCCGCAGCGAGTTCAAGCGCGCCGAACACGGGATGAGCGTGGAAAGAACTGGCCGGGAGAGGCGGCCAGTGTTCGCAGAAGACGCAGAGCGAGGTGGAGAGGTATGGTGAAAGCTTGACCGGGCACAGGAAACGGAAGCCGTCTTCCGATGAAGGCGTCCCCTGCCACGGAGGTTTGGAGGAGTGTTCTTTGGGGGGACTGTTCCTCGAACTCGAGGCTCCGTGTGACGCCGGCAAGGAGCGGCTTCTATGGTTGCTGGTCCTGAATCGCTGTTGGGTTCCATCCGTCGCTGCCGCGCAGCCAGTTCTCCGGGGTAAACCTCTGCGCTTGCTTTTCGGTCAACTGGTGGGAATATGGCTCCCGCTGGCCCTGGTGGGCTCCCGGTCCACTGGAGTGAAACTCAGCATAATAGGCCGTCTGGAGCGAATGGGTCTCTCCAGGATGCCACTCTCGCCAGCCGGCGGGCATGATTTGCTGGCCCATCCAGGTGTTGAGGTAGACGACGAGGGCATAGGGCCGCCATGGTCTGCCAAGATAAACGTTGGTTACGCCGCTATCGGCGGTAAGCCTGCAGTTGTTGAAGACAAAGCCGGAGTCCTGCTGCGGGAAGATTCGGCTCTGCGCGGTCAGCATCCCCTCCGAGTGCGGATTGCTGTGGATCTCGCATTGGTTGAAGACCGCCTTCGCGTTGCCGAAGATGAAGTCGACGTTGCCTTCGATGTAGCAGCGGTTGAAGTACTGTCGTGCGGCCGCGCAGGAGGGCGCTTTGCAGGGTGCGTCGCCTGCCAGCAAGGTGTCTTGGTTGCCGAGCAGCCGAACGTTGTCGAAGATCTCCCGGTCGCCGCGCACCAGCAGGGCGACGGCCTGTGAGCCCTGCGGAAGCTGCGGGTGGGTGGCATTGAAGTTGTTCTGGATAGTGATGTTTTGAGCGAGGAAGTCATTGGCCAGAACGTTCACGGTTGCTGAACGGTCGGTTCCGCCTGAGTCGCCTGCGCTCTTGTCTGCTGCGACCACCGTCCGTCCGGCCTGCCGGTATGGACTGCGCAGGATGATGTGGGGCTTCGTGATCGTTAGCACCTCGTGGTAGGTTCCGGGAGCCACTGAGATGAGCCCGCCGGTGTTGGGGACAGCGTTGAGGGCTTGCTGAATGGAGTAGAAGTCGCCCGTGCCGTCGGCGGCCACATAGAAGGTGTGATCCACCGGAGGGATCTGTTCTTCAAGGTGGGGCGCCGTTGACGGGTCGGCGAAGGGCTCCAGGGCGGCCGGGCAGGAGATGGGCTGTGCGGACGGCTCGCCGTGTTGGGCGCCGGGCGCCTGGGTGGTGGTTACGTCCTGGCCCTGGGGGATGAGGTTGCCAAGCTGCGGTCCGATGATTATTGCGGCGTTCAACGCTTGCACGTGCGAGCGGTCAAGCCCCTGCGCAAAGACGTTATCCAACGTCAGCCCGAGCTTGTGCTGGGCATCCAGCCCCGAGAAGATATAGTTCCCAGGCGTGAGGACATCGACATTGCGCAGGGTGACGTCCTGGTAGATGGGCAGCCGGTTTCCGGCAAAGTCTGTGTAATGCGGCGTGATCACAATGGGGTTGGTTGCGTTGCGGATACAGATGTTCTGGTAGATGATCTGCTGCACCAGGCCTCCGCGGCTGGGATCGGATTTGATGCGGATGCCGTTCTGCGTATGGTCGATGGTGAGGTTCTTGACCAGCATGTGGTTGACGCCGCCGCTGGTTCCGCTACCGATGGACATGCCGTGGCCCGCGTAGAAGTGATTGTCCAGGATCGAGAGGTGGGAGGATGGGAGGTCTCCGCCAGAGCCGACAGCGACCTCATCATCGCCATTTTGAATGTTGCAGTGCGTGATGGTGACGTTGGTGGAGGACCCAGGATCAATGCCGTCGGTGTTGCGGGCAGTGGCCGGCGTGTCAATGGTGACGCCCCACGCGGTAAAGCCGTCGGCGTTGTGCGCGCTTACGTGACCTCCGGGAGCATTGCGCAGCGTAATTTGATAGAGGGTGAAGTTCTTAACCCGGTTGAGGATGATCAGGTGGGGTACTTTCTGATAAAGGTCCAGCAACTTTGCCCGCTGGGCCAGCTCCCACCAGGTCACGTTCTGTCCTTGCAGCCTGGCCCCGCCGCGCCCGTCGATCGCGCCCTTTCCCATGATGCCGCTGTTGTCAATGCCGTTGCCGAAGAGGAAGGGCTTGCAGCCGACCCCGTGCATCCCCAGCACCCCGCAACTTCCGGGCTCCAGGTCATAGAGCCTGGGGTTCGTTGAGGCAGCCAGCAGCGTTCCCTGATCGACCACCAGGGTAACCCCGGAACGCAGGGCCAAGGGGCCGGAGAGAAAGACCTGGCCGCTGGCGCTGGATTCCAGTACGACAGCCTTACCTGCTGGACACTGGTCCATGGCTTGCTGGATGCGAGCTGTGTCCAGGTGATCTTCAGCGTCTGCGGGCAAGCGGCCAGCAACCGGGGCCAGCTTCGCTTGCAGTACGGTGCAGGCCTGGGGAATCCTGGGTTGAGTGACGTGGCGCAGGTCCTGCGCATGCAGCGCAGAGGCCAAAGAGAGAAGTAGCAGGGGATGCGACCAGCGAAGGTTGTGCATGGGCGGGCGAGGGGCTCCAGTGGTGTGCGGAGGTGGGTATTCTGGGCGGCTGTTGGACAGGAACGGATCAGCAGAGGCGGCCAAGAGGATAGACCACCCATGCCATGCTATCTTCCTGCCGGCGAAGGGGTCAAGACGTCTGGCGGCGCTCACGCAGACCGAGGCGGGTATTGGGCAGCTCAAGGATGATAAGGTGTTTTGTCATCACGGAAGCGCTGGAATTCGGATGCCGACAGCATCTGCTGCAACTTTCAGGGCTGATCTTGACATCTCCAGCCGGGATTGATACGGTCGGATACGCACAGGAAAGGTCAGACCTCAAGGGCGTTTCGGCGACAGTCCGAGCGGCGCTGCAACGGCAGCACTTCTCCTCCGAGTGATCCGGTCATTAGCTTCGCCAATACATCAGGTAAAGGAGCGGAGGGCCGGTGAGCCCTCCAACCCGCAAGGGTTCCCACTGCTTCTCTATGAAAAGTCCTCGATTCAATCGACGCCGTTTTCTTTCCACTGGCGGTTACGCGATCGCAGCCGCTCCGCTGGTTGCAGCGGTTCCGGCAGCCTGGGCGGTGCAGACGACGGAATCACACCCCAAATCGCAGCCGTCACCCAAGGCGACATTGAATGTCCGCGACTTTGGCGCTACCGGAGATGGCGTTAGCAAAGATACCGCGGCCTTGCAGCAGGCGCTGGACAGATGCGCGGTGCTGGGCGGCGGGGTGGTGGAGGTTCCCGCAGGCAAGTACCTGACAGGGTCGATTGCGCTGCGCTCCGGCACGGAACTGCACCTGGAGAAGGATGCAATCTTGCAGGGATCTTCCGATCCGGCTGACTACACCGTGACCCAGGTGCGCTGGGAGGGAAGGTGGATCCAAGGCCACGTTGGCCTGGTTTACGCGATCGACGCCGAGCGAGTGGGCATTACTGGTCCTGGTCAGATTGCCGGTGATCTGACCATCGGAATAAGACCAACATCTCAGGATCCGTTGCGCCGTCCCGCGCTGATCGAGTTCATTCGTTGCAGAGGTCTATTTCTGGAGGGCTTTTCCACCAGCTACCACCATATGTGGTCCATTCATCCAACGGACTGCGAGAACATCGTGATACGTGGGTTGACGATCCGAAGCACCGGCGGCAACGGCGATGGCATCGATCTCGACTCCTGCCGTCATGTGCGGATCGAAGGCTGCGATATCTCCACCGGCGACGACTGTATTTCGCTGAAGTCGGGCCGCGGCGAAGAGGGCTACACGCTGCATCGTCCGACGGAAGATGTTCTGATTACAGACTGCACGTTTGCCGATTCCATCTTTGCCTGCATCGGAATTGGCAGCGAGACCTCCGGCGGCATCCGCGGAGTCCGTATCGAACGCTGCCGATTCACTCACGCGCGGAGCTTCGCCATCTATATCAAGTCGCGTGTTGGCAGGGGCGCCTACGTGGAGGACATCTCCGCTACCGATCTGGACGTCGCTGGAGTGGAGGGGGGATTTCTGCGCGTGAACTTGCTGAGCAGCGGTCTATTGGGTGAGCATCCGGTACCTGGACCAGCCGGCATTCCGAGCGGCAGTAACTTCCGCTTCTCCGGAGTTCGAGTTACGGATTGTCCGGTGCTGGTGGAGGCGACGAAAATCTCCGTAGAGAAGCCGCTTGAGGGTTTCACGTTGGAGAACGTCAGCGGGACCTGCGAAAAGGGACTCTTTCTGGCCAACATCCGCCACGCACAGCTCCGCAATCTTCACGTCACTGGTTATTCGGGGCCGCTGATCACTGCGCACAACGTTACCGGGACTGGTCTTGGTGGGGCGCAGCAATCGTAACCTTGGCCGCTTCAATTTTTAGGACAACTAGCAAGACGCAAGAACAAATTTATTGTGGCTGCTGACCGGTAGATAAACGGTGGAGCGGGGCAACGCTGTTATTTCGCTGCTGGAACTGTGGCTGGTTTTTGTTCCCGCGGAGTAAGTTTCTCGACCAGAGCGGTGTCGGCTGCCTGGACGATATTTTGGGTTTTGGCAAACTCAGCCTTGGCCTCCGCGGTTTGGCCCATTGCCCGATAGAGACGGCCCAGACGCCAATGGACATTGACGTCGTTCGGTGCAAGCGATTCGGCCAGCTTGAGTTCGCGCAGGGCGTTCTCCGTCCGGCCCGTGCTGGCATCGACCGCGCCTAGATCGAGGTGGGCAAGTTCGCTTTTGGGATTGATCTGAATCGCCTTTTCGAGAAGTGGCCGCGCAACCTCGAATTGGTTGAGCTTTACGCGGCAATCGCCCAGATAGCTGAGATCCTCGGCATCGTTCGGGTCGAGATTAAGTTCGGCAGTGAACTCCGGAATCGCTTCAGGATAGCGATGCTTGGACCAATACAGGTAACCGAGGCCGAAGTGCACATCCGGCAGGGTGGGATCTGCCTGGATTGCGGCGCGGAATTGATTCACCGCGCCCGTCCAGTCTTTCATCTGGTCCAGAGCTTCGCCAGCCAGCATATCCGCCTCGGCCGAGTTCGGGTTCAAGACGAGAATCTGGCGATAGACAGCCAGGACCTTTTGATCCTGCTTGGTCCAAAGGTAGCTGTGCGCCAAGGCGAGCCGCAAGGGCAGGTTGCTGGGGTCGCGGTCCGCGGCTTCCTGCAAAAACGGTGCGGCCTTGGCGTACTCTCCGGCGCCGTAATAGGACATGCCGAGCAGAATAGCCAACCGCTGCCGCTCCGGCGAATTGGCAGCAGCCGCACGAATCAGAGGAAGAAACTCCTGAGCAGCCTGCTGCATCTGGCCGTCCTTGAAGAGCGCCAGCCCGAGGTTGAGGCGCAGGCCAGAGCCGGGAAAGTGAAGGGCGAGAGCCTTGCGGTCGTCGGCAATGGCCTGCGTATAGTGCTGCTGGCGCGCGGCAATTACCCCTAGATTCGCATAGGCTTCGGCGCTGGACGGATGGGCGTTGAGCCAAGCGCGCCAAGCCGACTCAGCGCCTGCATCATCGCCCCTTTCTTCAAGAAGAAGCGCCCTTTGGCGGGAGGTTGGAGGCGCAGTTGATTCCTGCGCCGCACATGGGAAGGCGCAAAGAAGCAGCGCCAAGCCGAAGAGCAATGGGCGGGCAGAAAGGCGATGACATGGATGAGCCGCTTTCCCATTCCAGTCAGGTTCGATCATGCGACCTCTCTTTGGAAATAGATTCCTGAAGCCATTTTCGCCGATCGGTGCGAGGCCGACAATCTGCGCAAAAGAAACGGGCGCGGCAGAGGTGATCTGCCGCGCCCTGGGTTGGAGGAGCGAGATCAGAAGAAGACCTTGCCGCCGAGTTCGATCTGTCTGGCGTTTGAGGTCACGCTGCCCCCAACCGTGTCAGAGCCAAGGACGCCGAAGTTTCCGCTGCTTGGTTGGTTCGGGTTACTGGAGAGGAAACCGGTGAACTGCGGATGGTTGAGGGTGTTGAAGGTGTCAACCCGGAGCTGGACGTTGACCTTGCCGATGAGGAAGGTTTTGTAGACCGAGAGGTTGACGTTGCTGGAGCCGGCTCCAACCACGGCGTCTTTGCCGGAGTTGCCGAAGCCATTGGTGGTGCCACCCTCCCAGACCGGGACCGGCGAGGTGAAGTTGGCATTCGTCAGCCACTGGTAGTGGCTCTTGATGTAATGGATCGGGCCGGTCAGTTGAGGACGGCTGTTGTAGTAGCCACCGAGACCGACGGTATCGCCGTAGGAGTTTCCGGGCGCCGCGTTGCCGAACCACGGCAGACCAGTCTCGCCGAGGAAGTCGCCTGCGATCTCCCATCCGCCCGCCAGGCTGCGAGTGAGGCCGTGCGAGTGCTCGAAGAATGGCAACTGGTACTCGAAGTTGATGTTGAGGATCTGACGGCGATCCAGCGAGCCTGATCCTTTGTCATACGCTGGATTCCACGGATTATAGTCTGGGTTGCCGTTGTCCACATCTTCGCTGAGCACCTGGTTGTCAATCTCATGGGACCATGTGTAGTACGCGCCGTAGCTGAGGCCCCACCTATTCTGTTGCCGCAAACCGATCTGCAAGCTGTTGTAGCTGCCGTTGGCCGGGTCCTCCTGGAGGTTGATGTCGCCGTAGCCTGGGTACGTTACGTCGCTGTTGACCTGTTGCGGGGGAAGTTGGTCTGCCGCAGCCAACTTGCGGGTCGCAATCGGCGTGGTGAGCGGGAAGTTGTTGACGGGAACCCAGAGGTTCTGGTCCCACTGCACGTTGCCAACGTACTGCACGGTAAAGATGATGGCCGGCGCAATCTGATGCTGGATGCCCAGACTGTACTCGGCGACTCCGGGATTGGGGAAATGGGTGTCCATCGAGTTGTAGCCCTCTGGGAACAGGGGCGTGGCCGCAGTTGCGCCGGTTAGCCAACTGGTGCTCGGGTTACTGAATTCCACGTTGTTTGCCGAGGGAGTGGTAACGAACGGCGCAGCGCCGGCGGCATCGTAGATAGTGTTGCCCTGGACGCGTTCGTAGAAGACTCCGAAGCCGCCGCGGAGGACGGTTTTGCCGTTTCCGAACATGTCATACGCGAAACCGAGCCGAGGCTCGATCGTATTGTAATCGTTCCTCGCCAGACCGCGCGGTACGCCGTTACGCCCGGCTAAACCGACGCCATTGAGGTAAAACAAGGGATAATCTACGTTAACGGGCTGTGATCCCGAGACGATTGGCTGCTGGGTTGCCAAATCCCATTGCGTCAACCCAGGACTGGTGCTTGTGCATCCTGCGCCGGCTCCGGTGCAGAAAGCGCCGCTGGCGCCGAACGTGGGAGTGAGAGCGGGCTGATAGAGGTTCGGGTAGAAGTTTGAGACCTGGTTATTGCGCTCCTCGTCCAGTGGCATGGCGTCGTAACGCAGGCCAAGCTGCACATTGAGGCGGGGCGTCACATGCCAGTTGTCCATGCCAAAAACGGAGATGGTGTTCTCGAAGTAGTGATTGACGGGGTCGGCGTTGGCCTGGTTGTAGTTGGTGGCCAAACCGAGCAGGAAGTCCGCATAGGAATCGCCGGTCAGGCTGGTGGTCGAAGCACCGTTGGCAAAGCCGTCGTTGAAGGTATAGGTGCCTTCAGTCTGGCTGCCAATGATCTGGTTTTTGGTGTAACGGTTAAAATAGCCACCGAACTTCAGGGTATGCTTGCCCGTCGTCACGGTCAGGAAGAGGTACTCGTTGAGATCCTCGGCTCCGTTGTGCCAGGGATCGTTGCCCGGTCCCCAGGTATCGCCCACGGTGGACCAGGTGATGTTGGGCAGGCGGTCCAGCGCGTTGACGCCCGACCCAAAGTAACTTTGGGCGTTCCAGCCCGTAGGCTGGACAAAAGTGCCTCCAGCCTCGGCTACGGGAGCGATGAGGATCTTGTTGCCGTCATAGTTCAGGGCGGCTTCCAGCAGGACGTTGGGGGACAGGGTGCCGGTCAGCTTGATGACGGAGCTATAAGATGGGTTGCTGAACGTAGAGCCCACGGTCGGGATGTTGTCCGCCTGCCACTCTGGCGTGGCCTGGGATGAGACGCTTGCGTCGTGGACAAAGTGGCCGAAGATCGACCATTTGCTGTTGAAGTTGTGGTCGACGCGGAAGAGGTCTTCCCGGACCATGATGGGCAGATGGCCGCCAACGGGCGTGTAGGTGCCACTGGGCGAGGTTGACGGGGGAAGGTCGTGGAGGGTGTTGAAGAGCAGCGCGTTTGAGTCCAAAAGGTTCGCGGGAATGGCGTTGGCCACGCCGTTGTACACCCAAGGTTGTCCGGGGGTAAGGCCATCCGCCACCAAGGAATTATAGAGGGGCGTGCCTACCGGAGCGTTGGGCACCATGAGCTGTGGTGCGGCGTCGTAGACGGGTAGCTGGTAGGTGAAGGTGGATGGCGATGTCACTATATCGGCCGCGGGCACGGTTTGAATCGGATTGGTTGGAACGCCAGTGACCATCCTGCGCCACTCCTCGTTGTAGAAGAAGAATGTCTTGTTCTTCTGCACGGAGTTATAGTGGCCGGGGATGAAGAACGGTCCGCCCAGGTTGGCTCCAAAGACGTTATAGCGCAGCTCTGTGATCGGCTGCGGGGCCCTGTCGAAGTAGTCGCGGGCGTCGAGCGTATCGTTGCGGTCGTACTCCCAGACTCCGCCATGAAACTGCGAGGTGCCGCTCTTGATGGACATGGTGATCGCGCCGCCCGAGGCGTAGCCGTAGTCCGGATTGTAGTTGCTCGATAGCACCTGGAACTCGCCGAGCGCATCCTGCGAGGGCATGATGGACATGGTGCCGCCAGCGCCGCGGTCGTAGTCTTCGCCGCCGTCCACGATCCAGATATTGTGGTCCTGGTTGAGGCCATTAAAGCTGATGGCGTAACTGGCATTGTCCGAAAAGGGACTTTCCATCGATGGCAGGTTGCCGCTGATGCCCATGCCGAACGTCGCCAGACTGATGACGCTGCGGCCGTTGGTGGGCAACTGCGCAATCTGCTGTTGGGTGATGAGGGTGCTCACCTCGTTCGACTCAGCCTGCACGGTGAGCGCGTTGGCAACCACGGTGACTGTCTGATTGGACTCACCAACCGCGAGTTTCACGTCCACCCGGAAGGTCATCGAAATGTTCACCACCACGCCGGTCTGGACGGATGTCCGAAAGCCTTTGGCGGAGACCTTCAGGTTGTAGTGGCCCGCATTCAAACCGGCGAAGGAATACAAGCCGCTTCCGTCGCTGACTGTTTTCTGAGTGAGCCCGGTCACCGGGTCGATGAGTTGAACCGTAGCTCCCGGCACAACGGCCCCGGTCTGGTCGGTAACTGTGCCGATGATCGTCGAGTTGGCCTGTGCGAAGACTTGGACACTGGTCAAAAGGAGGAATAGCGGCAGGAGGAGGAACTTCATGATTCTATTTCTCGTCATGGTGACTCTCCAAATTTGAAATCAAGTTAGGCTTCATTTGTTTGAGTTCGTCTTTCGTGCAGTTTGCGTGTGCAGTTTGCGTCGGGTTGCTATGCGTTGCGATTGAGCCCGGGCATTTCTGGAACCACCAGCTTGCCGATACGATCTTGTTCGGTGGCGAATGGAAGGAACGTGCGGCACGGACCGTGACCAGCGGGGCCGATCTTCTCCGGTCTTTCCTCCGGTACACCTGAAAGGTGTCCGAGTCCCTCAAAATTTCCAAACGCGGTCCGGGAAGAGATCTGGCAGGTGCTGTTCCGGTGTGGTTTGGTAGAGGAAACCAAGTCAGTGCAGATTTGCTCGCGGTGCATCCACACTCGAAAACGCCGCAGATCGCTGGAGAACCTCAGTGTGGAATGCGGCTTGAATGTTTGAGTCATCAAAGTCCTCCAAGGAGCGGGCTAAATGGATTTCTGTTTTCAAACGGCCCATCCTTTCGGATGAGGCCACTCCGCATCTTGTTACGGAGCTGGAATCCAACCGTTTAGGAACCGACAGCCATTCAAACACTCACGGATGAGATCTGTCAAGAATATTTTTCCTTGTTTAAATCCCTTTAGTACTTACGCCTGCGCTTTTGCCGTGGAAGGGGGAGAGCCATCGGCGCTGCCGCTGCCTCTCTTGTTAACGCGATTCAACCCATGCTCAAAAATGTCACCGGTTACCAAGAGTTCGGCGCAGGCCGCTTCGACTGCCGCGCCCGGGACAAGCATGTTCTGGGCCCGCTGAGTCGTCTGCAAAACCCAGGGTCACCGAGCGAATCACCTGATCCATCACCTGATCCATCACCTGATCCATCGCCTGATCCGAGAAGGTTCCTATCAGAGATGTCTCCATAAGAAGGTTTTGTCCATTCGTCGAAAGCGGTTTCATTTACCGTGGGTCGGCAAACGCCGATGTAAGACTGAGGGGCAATGACCCGCGTCGCTTCCTTTCATTTGCCAAGCCATTGAGTGCGCCATTAGACTGCTCGGGACGTTGCTCCGGAGGGAAATAATGCGAGGAATTTCTGTGCACAGGCTGGCGGCAATGGGCGCCGCCATGTTGCTGGCTAGCATGGCGGCGGCGCAGTCTGCGCCGGTGGTGACCGGCAATCCTCGAGTGGACCGGCTGCTCAGCGAGATGACGCTTCAGGAAAAGATCGCGCTGATTCACGGTGCGCTGGAGGACCCCGCGGTCTACCAAGGGCAGGCGGGCTATCTGGCGGGTGTGCCAAGGCTCGGCATTCCGGGACTGCGTTTTGCGGACGGGCCGCCGGGCGTGCTGACGCGCGTGCCGAGCGAGGGCGAGACGGCGACCATGGGCGTCGCCGCAACCTTCAGCCCCAAAGATGCCTTCGAAAATGGCGTCGTGATCGGACGCGAGGACCGCGCCAACGGCATTGACGTAAGCCTGCAGCCGTTTGTGAATATCGATCGCGACCTTGAGTTCGGTCGCGGATACAACACCTTTGGCGAGGATCCTTACCTGACCAGCGTCATCGGGGCCAAGGAGATTGAGGGCATCCAGTCGCAGCACGAGATGGCGATGGTGAAGCATTACGTGGCCTACGACTCGAATGCGACGAACATCTTTGTGGACGATCAGACGCTGCACGAGGTCTATCTGGCTCCGTTCGATGCCGCGATCCATGCGGGGGTGGCATCGATGATGTGCTCTTACAACCGGATCAACGGCCCGTTTGCCTGCGGCAACAAGCACAATCTGACGGTGATCCTGCGCGGCCAGATGGGATTCAAAGGGTTCGTGACCTCCGACTGGGGCGCGGTCCATGCGGTGAACTTTATCAACGCCGGTCTGGATATGGAGATGCCGGGGACCGGACTTGGAATTCCGTCGTTCTTCAGTCTTGCGCCGCCGCGGCCCATTCCACCGCAGGCCATGAAGGACATGATGGCGATGTTCGGTGGCCACATTCCGGAGGAGCCGGCCCCGGCGCCACGAGGCAAGGGTGACTTCGGGGTCAAGTTGAACCCGGAGAGAATGCCGGCTGCCCTGAAAGATGGAACGGTGACCGAGGCAAGAATCACCCAGGCAGCCGGGCGTGTCCTCAGCGAGATGGATAGGTTTGGCTATCTGGACGGCGGCGAAAAGCATTCCGTAACGCCGCAAGACATTGAGGCCAACGCGAAGATTATTGAAAGGACCGGTGAAGATGCCGCCGTTCTGCTGAAAGATGATGACCATTTGCTGCCGCTCAACGCCGCGGAACTGGACGACGTGGTGCTGATCGGGCCGACGGCCGGACAGGTAGACTCGATCGGAATCAACGGAGAACGCAGCGTGGGGTTGCCGTGGCGCGAGGTGGGTCCGCTGGCGGCGATGCGAAAGATCTCCGGGGATCCGCACATTCGATTCGCCGTGGCGGACAACATGACCGGAACCCTTGTTCCGGCCAGCGCCCTGAGCCACGACGGCAAGCCCGGCTTGCTGCGCACCGGCAGCGGCGGTGGCGCGACGCAGGTGGACGCGCAACTGAACTTCCCCCAACTGAATGGCAACCCACTGCCGGCCAATGCGATGCTGACGTGGAAGGGCACGCTCACCCCGCCGCACGGCGGCGATTACTGGCTCTATCTGCAGGCGCTGGGGACCAATGCCAGCATCATGATCGACGGCAAACCGCTGGCGCGGACCGGCGCCTTCCAGGGTGGAGTGCACGGCGATATTCTGCAAGCCAACCAAGACAATGTAGTGCCGACACCCGACGGGCTGGACAATCTGCGGCGCGCCGTACGCCTGACAGCCGGCCCACATGCAATTGAGGTGAAGACCACGCCGGACAGCTCTGGAGCGCCGGTGCAGGTGTGTCTGAACTGGTACACGCCTGAGCAGCGCAAGGCGGATGCCGCGGCGGCGATTGAGGCGGCGAAGAAGGCCAAGGTCGCCGTGGTCTTTGTCTGGACACGGCTAACGCCTGTCTTTGGGCTGCCGGGTGATCAGGACAAGTTGGTGGAAGAGGTGGCGGCGGTGAATCCGAACACCATCGTTGTGCTCAATACGAGCCAGCCAGTGGCGCTGCCGTGGCTCGACAAGGTGAGGGCCGTACTCGAAATGTGGTGGCCCGGCGACGAAGGTGGATGGTCCACGGCCAATCTGCTGCTCGGCAAGGCAAGTCCGGCCGGGCGGCTGCCGGTGACCTGGGGGAAGAAGCTGACGGACTATCCGGCGACCGATCCGCGCTATCCGGAGCGGAGCAGGAAGGGCGTTGACGGAAAGACAACTTATAGCGAAGGCGTTAATGTGGGTTACCGCTGGTTCCAGAAGGAGCACATCCAGCCGCTATTCCCATTTGGCTACGGCTTGAGCTACGCCAGCTTTGCCTACTCTGGGCTGAAGGTTCAGAAGGCCGAGGACGGCGGGCTGAATCTGAGCTTCGAGATTCGCAACACGGGCAAGATGGACTCTGACGAAGTGCCGCAGGCTTATCTTGGCGCGCCGAGCTCGATCCCGGCGGGTGTGCAGTTCCCGGTGAACGCGCTGGTAGCCTTTGACCGGGTCAATATCCCAGCGGGCCAAAGCCGCGTGGTCGCGCTGCATGTGCCGCTTCGCCAGTTGCAGTACTGGTCCGCGAAAGAACAGAAGTGGACGTTGCCGCAAGGCGCACGGACACTGAGTGTGGGCCCATCATCCGCCGAGCTTCCGCTGCATGAGGAGATCAACTACCCAGCGATGTAACGGGGCTATTGGGACGCGTCCTGTTGCAAGAGCCGGTTTACGATCTTTGCAGCCTGGATGGCGCGAGACGCCAGGCAGTTTGCCGTGCTCCTGAGATTCTGGGTGGTGGAACGCTCCTCCGCGTGACTGGACGAGTGCCACCGGCCTTGGAAGAGCTCTGAACGGAACCTCTGTGCCAGCTTGCGGTTCCGACCCCCCGCCTTACTCGTCTTGCTTCTCCGAAGATCGTGAATTGATGCTAAGCGGCTCAGAAGTCAACTTCGACTTAAATGCCCACTGGGTAGGGCTTCTCATGCATCTCGCCGCCCGCCGATCCTTTGCGTTCGAAGAGGCCCCGGAAGATGCTGAGCAAGTCGGTGTACGAGTAGCCAAGAACGAAGAGCAGCAGAAAGGGAACGGTAAAGAAGTTTTCCGTGCTCACGGCATACCAGACGGTGGCGGCGAAGCAGATGCCGACGGCTAGCTCAATCCAGGGAATAATTCCCAGGCGCTTGCGGTACTTCCTGGCCTGCGACTTTTCGCCCTTCTTCTGCACGCGGTATTTCGGGGTCCGCGCAAATGCGCTCTTCACTCCGAAGATGGCTTCCATAACCGCCTTGGTATTGGTGACTGAGAGACCCACCCCAAGCGACATCAGGAACGGAAGATGGAGGAACGTCCTGTACCACGTGCGTGGAAACAGCTCTTTCTGGCCCACAAGATAAAAGCTCGATACGCTCCCCCAAACTCGGCTGCTGATACGACCTACCTATGCAACATCTCCTCCCCGCTGTGTTGCACTTCTACTTGGAGCGCGGCGGATCTAAAAGAAGAAGTCGATCGCCAGCGCATCTTTAGGGCATTACGCCAGATCTCTCAGAGGAACAAAGGGCTTATCGATACCGGTGGTTGGCAGGAAGATCCAAAGGTCGCAGAGCTACTCGTGGAGATTGCCGACGGAGCCCTTGAAATCATGCACACATCCGACCTCTAACCCTGTCCTGTACCGCGCGTTCAGCCCCATGCCATCGTTTTTTGCGGAACGCTTTGGTCGCTCGCTGCGAACTCGAAGCACCACGCCACCTGCTCGATCTTGCTGGCGTTTACGGGGGGGGCGGGACAGCGGAGGGATAAAACATCGCGATCGCCCAACGCTTTACTGCCAAAATTCATCATCACAACTGATTTTTCTGGAACCGCCTCCCGCGTTTTCGCGTAGCATGGTTTGCACTCGCGCTTTTAATTCCGCCCCGGCTCCTGCCTCCGCGGTGCGGCTGCCATCTCATCGTTCCATCCTCACCATCGCGGCCTGCGCCTGTCTGTCTGCGTTCGGGCCGTTCAGGAGAATCTTCTGTGACGGAGCACACCGACGCACTCGAATTGCGTATTCAGAATCTGACCAAAACCTATAAGAATGGAGTCAAGGCGCTCGATGGCGTCTCGCTCATCATTCCGCGCGGCCTTTACGGCCTCCTCGGACCAAACGGCGCAGGCAAATCCACACTGATGCGCACCATCGCCACGCTTCAGGAGCCGGACTCCGGCTCCGTCCGCTTCGGCTCCATAGACGTGCTCGCGCAAAAAGAAGAGGTGCGCAAACTGCTCGGCTATCTGCCGCAGGACTTTGGCGTCTACCCCCGCGTCAGCGCCGAGGAGATGCTTGACCACCTTGCTCTGCTCAAAGGCATCACGAATGGCAAAGAGCGGCGCGAGGTCGTTCACGCCATGCTCCATCGCGTCAACCTCTGGGATCATCGCCGCAAAGCGCTCAGCGGATACTCTGGCGGCATGCGCCAGCGCTTCGGCATCGCCCAGGCGCTGCTGGCTGACCCACGCCTGCTCATCGTAGACGAGCCAACGGCCGGCCTCGATCCCGGCGAGCGCAACCGCTTCTACAATCTGCTGGCCGAGATAGGCGAAAACGTCGTCGTCATTCTCTCCACTCACATCGTTCAGGACGTGATGGAGTTGTGCCGCAACATGGCCATCATCCACCAGGGCCGCGTGCTCTTCGCCGGTTCACCAGATGCCGCCGTCGCCAACCTTGCCGATCGCGTCTGGGCCCGCAGCGTCGCCCGTGAACAGGTGGCGGAGTACCAATCCCGCATGGCCGTCATCTCGCACAAACTCGTCGCCGGCCAGCCGCAGATTCATGTCCTGGCCGATCACGCGCCCGAGCCGGGATTCCTCGCCGTCTCTCCCGACCTTGAAGATGTCTTCTTCGCCAACATCGCCGGTCTAGGCGCAAAGTAACCCCGGGAGTTTCCATGCTTCACTTTTTCGCTTTTGAGGTCCGCTACTGGCTGCGCTCAACGATGCTCTGGGTCTTTACCGCCATCGTTGCGCTGCTCATCCTGCTCGCGCTCAGCACGGACCAGGTCACCGTCGGCGGAGCCATCGGCAACACCTTCCGCAATGCGCCCTTCGTCATCCAGCAGTTCTACTCCATCATGTGGTTCATCACGCTGCTGATGACCGTGGCCTTCGTCAACTCCGCGGCCTCGCGCGAATTTGCCGTAAACATGCACCAGATCCTCTTCACCAAGCCGATCCGGCGCATGGACTTCCTGCTCGGCCGCTTCTTCGGCGCAGTCGTCATCTCCACCATCCCCATGCTCGGCATCAGCGTCGGCGCGCTGCTGGCGCCGCTCATGCCCTGGGCTGATCACGATCGCTTCGGCCCCGTCGTCTGGGCAGCGCACGGCGTCAGCTTCTTGCTCTTCGCACTGCCGAACACGTTTTTCATCGCCGCCATCCTCTTCACCATTGCCGTGCTCACGCGCTCCACCATCGTCTCCTTCATCGGTGGCATCCTGCTCATCGTCGCCGACGCCATCGCCAGCGCGTTTACCTCGGATATGCGCAATGAAAAGCTCGCTGCCATGCTTGACCCCTTCGGCAACGACGCCTTCAACTACGCCACCAAATACTGGACCGTCGCGCAGCGCAACACTCACGTCCTCAGTTTTGATGGGCTCCTGCTGTGGAATCGGCTCCTCTGGATCGCCGTCGGTCTTGCCGTCTTCGCCTTTGCCTGTTGGCGATTCCGATTTGAAGAGCGCGCGGAGCGTGTGTCTAAAAAGAAACCCTCCGCAGCCGCGGAGAACCTTGTCGTTCCCACGCCACGCCCTGTCTTCAGCCTGCACTTCGGAGCCTCAGCGCGCGTGCCTCAGTTGCTGGCCTTCACCCGCATCGAGGTGCGCCGGCTGATGAAGTCCGTCACCTTCATCGTGCTCACGCTGGCTGCACTCCTGAACTGCGTAGCCTCGCTCATTTTCAGCGCCCGCTCCGGCTATGGGTTAACCACCCGCCCGGTCACCTACTCCATGATCGACATCATCAGCGGAACCCTGTTCCTGTTCCTCATCGCCATGATCACCTTCTTTGCCGGCGTGCTGGTCTGGGAGGAGCGCGATGCGCGCGTCGATGAGGTGCAGGACGCGCTGCCGGTTCCCGAGTGGCCGGGCTTCGTCGCCAGGTTCTTCGCGCTGCTGGCTACCATCATCTCCATCCTCGTTCTGGTGGTCTGCGTCTCCGTCGCCGTTCAGGCCTTCGACCACTACACGCGCTTTCAGATCGGCCTCTACGCGGACTCGCTTCTCTTTCACACCATGGTCAGCTTCGCATTTTTCGCCGCGCTGGCTTTTTTCGTCCACGTGCTCTCGCCGAACAAATACGTCGGGTACTTCGCCTTCATCGCCGTGGTCATCGCCAACACCTTCATGTGGCGTCCGTTGCACGTCGCCTCGCGGATGCTGGAGTTCGGATCGTTGCCCACGATGACCTACTCCGACTTCTTTGGATTCGCGCCTTGGATCGTCTCCTGGCGCTGGTTCGCCGTTTACTGGGGATTCTTCTGCCTGCTGCTCTCCGTTGTCAGCGTACTGCTTTGGCAGCGCGGTCGCGACACGCGCTGGCGCGCTCGGCTCTTCAACGCCCGGCAACGCTTCCACGGCGCGGTGCGCGCTACCGCGTACCTCGGCCTCGCAGGCTTCCTGCTCACCGGCGCGTGGGTCTTCTACAACACGGAGATCCTGAACCACTTCGACAGCGAACACCAGGCGCAGCGTCGCCAGGCCGACTATGAGAAGCGCTGGAAGAAGTACCAGAATCTTCCCCAGCCGCGCATCATCGACGTGCACTACAACGTGGCCATCTACCCTCACCATCGCGGCCTCATCCTGCACTCAACCGAGCAGATTCAGAATGAAACCTCGGCGCCGATCTCACAGGTCTGGTTTTCCACGGATCGCGATTTTACCTCGCGCATCACGCTGCCCGGCGCAAAGCTGGCCATCAACGACACCGAAACCGGCTTCCGCATCTACAATCTCACCACCCCCATGCAGCCCGGCGAACAGCGCACGCTCCTTCTCGATGTCGAAAGCCATCCGCGCGGCTTTGAAAACCAGACCACAATGACCGGCATAGCGCAGAACGGCACCTTCTTCAACAACAGCATCCTGCCACAGATCGGCTATCAGGAGGACAATGAACTCACAGACCCCAATGTTCGCCATCGCTTCGGCCTGAAAGAAAAAGACCTCATGCCAAAGCTGGAGGTCAACTGTACCGCCGACTGCCGCAACACCTACATCTCGAACAACTCCGACTGGGTCAACGTCGATACCGTAATCAGCACCAACCGCAGCCAGACCGCCATCGCTCCCGGCTCGCTCATTCGCTCCTGGGTTCAGGACAATCGCAACTTCTACGAGTACAAGCTGGACCATTCCGCGCTTAACTTTTACTCTTTCCTTTCCGCTGGCTACACCGTTGCGCGCCGCACCTGGACCGCACCCAACGGGCAGCCGATCTTGATCGAGGTCTACTATCTGCGCGAGCAGCCCTGGAACGTTCCGCGCATGCTCGATTCCGTCCAGAAATCCTTCGCCTACTACACCACCAACTTCGGCCCGTACTACCAGCGCGAGGCGCGCATCGTCGAGTTTCCGCGCGTGGCCAGCTTCGCTCAGGCCTTCCCCGGAACCATGCCCTACTCGGAGTCAATTGGCTTCATCGCCGACATTGAAAAGCCCGACGATATCGACATGGTCTTTTACGTCGTCGCGCATGAGATGGCGCACCAGTGGTGGGCTCACCAGCTTGTTGGCGCAAACATGGAAGGTGCCACATCGCTCTCCGAAACCCTCGCCCAGTACTCGGCTCTCATGGTCATGGAGAAGCAGTACGGCCAGAACGCCATGCGCAAGTTCCTCCAGTATGAGATGGACGCCTACCTCCGCGCGCGCGGTACGGAACGTTTGAAGGAGCGGCCGCTCATGCGCGTCGAAGCCAGCCAGGGCTACATCCACTACCGTAAGGGCTCGGTGGTGATGTACTACCTGCGCGACATGATCGGCGAGGATCACGTCAACGCCGCGCTGCGCCAGATCCTCGGTGAGTTTGGCTACCACGGCGCTCCATATCCCACCTCCTGGGCATTGGTCAACGCGCTCTCCGCGCAGACCCCTGCGCAGTACCAGTACCTCATGCAGGACCTCTTCAAGGACATCACCATCTTCTCCAACCGCGCCCTCAGTGCCACCGCCGTCAAGCGGCCCGACGGCAAATACCTGGTCACCGTCGTCATCCAGACCCACAAATACAAGGCCGACGCCAAGGGCAATGAAGTCGAAGTGCCGATGAATGACTGGATCGATGTCGGTGCGCTCGCGGCGCCGCCCAAAGGCTTTCACTATGGCGCCGTTCTGGCTCGCGAGCGCGTCCACATCGTAAGCGGGAGCACCGGAGCGACCAACACTTACAGCTTCGTCACGGATACGCTCCCCGACAAGGCCGGCGTCGATCCGCTGCTCTTGCTCATCGATCGCATCCCCGACGACAACCTCAAAAAAGTGGATCTTATCTCGCAGAAGTAAGGGGGGCATGATTCGCCCCTGCAAGCCTCCATCCCAAGGCTCGACAGCTTGGCTCCCTCGCCTGGCTCCCTCGCCGGGCTCCATAGCCATGCCCGCCGAGACGCGCCACTCGACATTCCTATGGTTGCTGCTTTTGAACCGCAGTTGGGTTCCATCCGTCGCTGCCCCGCAGCCAGTTCTCCGGCGCAAACTGCTTGGCTTGCTTCTCGGTCAACTGGTGAGAAAATGGCTCGCGCCCGCCAGGGTCCGCGCCGGGTCCGCTGGAGTGAAACTCGGCATAAAAAGCGGTCTCCAGCGAATCAGTCTCTCCCGGATGCCACTCTCGCCAGCCGGCGGGCATAATCTGCTTACCCATCCAGGTGTTCAGATAGACGACCAGAGCGTAGGGTCGCCACGGCCGCCCGAGGTACACATTGCTAATCCAAACGGGAGTTCCCCCGGCTCTGCCGGGGAGGCAGTAGAAGTTTGACATTTACGGAAGTCCACCCAGAGACTCCGAGTCGTGAGCCGCCAAGCACACTACAAGGAGAAACTGGATGGATGAATACGAGAGTTT